>JAFZWX010000186.1 GCA_017617145.1 Treponema sp.
ATCCAAGGAATGAAGAACAAAATCCACCATACCGGAGTTATGTAAGTTGTAAAGCAAGGATTCTGATCAAACATCTTGCGCTGCATTCTTTTATGAATAATTGCAACCTTTACAAAGAAGTTGAACATTCCGTTTACAAGACCACCAGCCTTGCGCATTTTTTTTGTAATTCCGTCGTAAACTGCTTCGAATACACGAGGAACAGCAGGCAGAACAGAAGGATTCATTTTTTTAAGGTCGGCAAGCAGAATTGAACCAACAGGCTTAGAGTAGGTGATTGCACAACCCTGAATAAGAATTACATATTCAACTTCGCGTTCAAATACATGCCATACAGGAAGAACGTTCAAAGCACATTCGCCAGGGTTTAAGAAAATACGTTCAACAATTTCATCAAGCTGGGTAAGGAAGTTTCGGTGAGTTAGCATTACACCTTTTGGAGTTCCTGTTGTTCCCGAAGTAAAGATGATTGTTGCAATATCGTCAATCTTTCCTTTTTCAAGCTCGGCTTCTACTTCTCCCTGATGTTCAATACGCCATTTCTGACCTTCTTTTATAAGCTCATCAAAATAATAAAGCTCAACATCCTTTGATTTTGCAGAATCTTTAACTTCCTGCTTTACATCATCTTTTGTATCAAAGGTAATAATTTTTTCGATACTAGGAAGCTTGTCATGAAGGTTCAGAATTTTATTTACCTGAGAATTATTTTCTGCAATTACAAAGCGGCATTCTGTTATAGAAAGGATTTTTTCAAGATCAAGAGGGGTTGCATCACAGCCGCGTGGAACATCAATAGCTCCAATGCTCATAATGCCAATGTCGGCCTGCATCCATTCGGCACGGTTGTCCGAAATAAGTCCGATAGGTTCTTCTCTCTTCAATCCAAGCTGCAAAAGGGCAGCACCAAAATCCAGACCAAGCTGGAACATTTCGCGGTACAGAACAGGAATAAATTCACCGTTTTTCTGTCGTTTGTACTGTGCGTTAATTTCTGCAAATTTGTCTGCAGAATCCTTAATCATTTTTGGGATAGTATAATCTTCTTTAAATTCCATAACTGAAATTATATAACGGTTTTACAAAAACGACAAGTTATTTTGACAAAAATGAGTGAATTTGTCAAAATAAAACATCAAATCATCTTATAGTCAGAAATTAGTTTCCCACGAGCAAACGGGACAAAGAGGATGTTTGCTCGTAGAAAACTAATTTCTGACACATAAAATGTTTTTATTCAACTATATTCTGTTCTTCTATCGGTTTGGTATCTATATATTCAAACAATGCTTTAAGTTCAAACAGGAATGAAAGTTCGTCATCAACCTGGATGGTGTGCGAAACTGCTTTTTGTGCAAGCTGTTCAACCTGATTAAGATTCTGCTCTTCTGCAGTTCTCGTTGCTTCCTGAATTTTAATGATACTCATGTTCATGGAGTTCAGAATATTGTTAGCGTTTTCGGAGTTTTTAAGAGATTCTTCAGTTAGTGTTCCAAGCTTTACCTTTGAAGTATCGGCCATAGTCTGAAGGTCTCCAAGAATTCTTGAATGCTCTGTATTTTTCTCAATAAATTTTTCAAGGTTGTTATGCATTTCAAGAATTGTATCATCAATGCGTTTTGAAACTTCCTGAGTTTTAGCCGAAAGAGATTTTACTTCATTTGCAATAATTCTAAAGCCTTTACCAGCTTCACCTGCACGAGCCGCTTCGATAGACGCATTAAATGAAAGCAGATTTGTCCTGGAGCTGATATCCTGAATATCTTTAATGAATTTTCTGATTTCGGTAATGTTTTCGGCAAGCTTTACTGCTTCATTATTTGTTTCAACGCCGCCTGCATGAACCATTTCTATTGCAGAATTCATGTTTGCAAATTCCGCACAGATTTCGGAAAGCTTTTCTGCACTGATTTTTGAATTATCTGCAATTGAACGGTGTACATTATCACTTGAGGCCGCAAATGCAAGAAGCGCTTCCTGCTGCTGCTGGTAAATACCATTGTTTGAAGTAAGATGAATAAGATATTCTTTAATGAATCCGGTAAGATTGTTATTTGATTTAGCAAGATTCAGTAATAAATCAACCAAATCTTTTCCTGCCTGTATAACCTGTTTTTGTGTATATTCCTGTGCCATATTATTCTCCCATTACAAGAGTCACAAGAGTCTGGTTAGAGTTTATGTGACCAAACTGTTCGCCATAAGTAGAAAAACCGCTGTAGGTTGGATAGTATTTTTTCCATATTGCATTTACAGCTTCCTGCTGATGTTTTTTATTAAATCCAATTGTTCGAAGAATGCAGTTGAACAAAATAACGCATTGTGGTTTTTGAATTACTTCCTTGATTTTTTTACAGGTTTCTTCAGAAATCGCAACCGGATCCATCGGTTCCAGAATCTCCTGAACAGAATCTTGAATGACTCTGGCATAGGTTGTAAGAATGCCGTTTGTATCAAAACTTACAAGGCTTGCAATAAAGACATTATCGCCAAAGGCTCTTCCAAACGGATGATCAAGAATAGCATCATTTGCACCAGATTCAGGAATTCCAATTATGTCGGCGTATCGTTTTCGTGGATTTACATTATCAATTGATTTTACAACGTGAGTTTCATGCTGAACATCTGTAAGACGTACGCTTTTTCCAGATTTTTTAAAGATGTTTTCTTTGACAATTTGAAACTTACAGGAGGTTTTTACAAAAAGAAGAACAGCACCACAGTCGGAATATTCACCATTTGCACTTACATAGGTTGCTGTAAACTTAAGATCATCTCCGGCTGTTCCTCCGCATACAAGGAATTCTTTGTCATTTACTAAGGAGTAGAAGAGAGAAAGGAATCCTTCTTCAATATTCTTAAGACCACAGATAAGGGAAATTGCAAAAGAATCTTTGTGTATAGTTTCAGATGCTAAACGGATTCCAATTTTATTTGCGGCATCTATGATTTTATTTTTTGAAATGATTGGAAATTTATTGGCATCATCTACAAGTACTGCGCTAAAGGATGATTTTGAATCTGCTATTGCATTAAGAACAACAGTATTATTTGCAAAGCCCTGCGGTGTAATTTCGCCTGATGTTGTACATCCAATAATTTGTGCATTAGTAAACTGTAAAGATAGTTCAGCCTGTAATTCGCGATAATTAACAGAAGTAGATGCAAAAAATATAATACAGTTATAATGTGCAGGCTGGTTTCTAAGATGTTTACATAAATCGTCAACGGCACTTTTTGAATCAGTTAGTTTAGTTTGAACAACCTCTTGTTCCATAGTATCCTCCGATTTTCAATTATTACTTAATTATAGAATACCACGGGTTTTTAAACCCTTCAAGGAAAAAAACAGTGTTTAGAATTTATTAAACTAACATTCATTAGTTTCCGATAATTAAAGTATGAGTAAAAAGAATATTTCACAGGAAAAAATCATTCAGGCCTTTTTGAGTTCTGCTTTTGAACGCAGTGCAGGAGCAACCTCTTTACAGGATGTTGCAGCAAGCCTTGAAATAAAAAAAGCATCGCTTTACAACCATTTTGAAAGCCGCGATGCAATGTATGATGCTACAATAAATTATTGCCATAAAGAAATAGGACAGGTAGAATTTTTGACACAAAAGATGCAGGAATCTGTCGCTGCCGGAAAAACTGCAATTCCTGCTGCCATAAAAAAACTTATTGCCAGATATTTTGCGTTGTTCGATTCAGAACCACTATTCAAAATGTATGTTTTTGTTCATACAGAACAGTATTTTAATGTGGCTGCTCTAAAAATTGTTCAGGAACAGATAGAAAAAATAAACGAAGACATAAAAAAACTGATTCCTGTTAAAGAAACAGCCGCAATTCTTACAAGCCTGATTTTACAGCAGCTTGATGCATATATTGCAGTTCGTAAAGAAACAATACGACAGAATCCTGAAACTGGTGCGGGAAGTTTGTTTGAGTTGCCGTCCGACAATAATATAATCAATAAAGCAGGAAAACTTGCCGAAGCATATCTTGCTAATGTGCAGTAGGCACTCTTTTTATATAATATCTGTAAATAATCACATTCGCAGTAAAGGTCAAAATCCAGCTGATTGGATATGTTATGTAAATACAGTAAACCGTGTGAAACCTTGGAATCTGGAAAATTGTAAAAAGCCATAAGATTCTGTATAAACAAGCCCCACACAAAGAAGTGATTACCGGTGCAAGAGAATGACCTATTCCTCTTAGAGAATTTGCCATGCAGTCCATCATGCCGCAAAGATAGTAGGTAGTAAAAATAATCCAGAATCGGCGGATACCTGCGGCAATAACTTCTTCATCCTTTGAAAAAATACCAAGCAGCTGGAATCTGAATAAAAGGAATAATGTGCTTAAAAGAGTTCCGATTATTATGATACAGCCTTGCGAAATCCAGACAACTCTTTTTATTCGCTCCGGCTTTTTTGCACCCATGTTTTGTGAACAGAAGGTGAGTGTGCCCTGGGCAAAACCGTTCATCGAAGTATAAACAAATCCTTCAAGATTACAGGCTGCTGCATTTCCTGCAATTGTCAGCGCTCCAAAAGTATTTACAGAAGATTGAATAATTACATTCGAAAACGAAAACATAATTCCCTGAAATCCTGCCGGTAAGCCTATTTTTACAATCTTCATAAAGATATGAGGATTAATGGCAAGTTTTCTGAAATAAAGTTTAAAATCATCTTTTTCGCGTACAAGAATTATAATTACACTTGCTGCCGCAAAACATTGTGAAAGTACTGTAGCCCAGGCAACTCCTGCAACATCCATCTTAAAAGTTATTACAAAGAGAAGGTTTAGTAAAAGATTCAGAATGCCTGCAATAAAAAGGATGTAAAGAGGACGTTTTGTGTCGCCTTTGGAACGAAGCAGAGCACTGCCGAAATTAAAAATCATTGTGGCGGTAATGCCTGCAAAATAGATTTTTAAATACAAAGTGGCAAGTGTCAGAACTTCGTGTGGAGCCTGCATTAAAATCAAAATATATTTGGAGCCAATAACTCCTATAACACTTAAAATAATTCCACTGTAAAGAGAAAGCAGAATAGATGTATGGACAGTTTCCTGTATTTCTTTGGAACGTTTTGCGCCGTAATAATGTGCGGAAACAACATTGGTGCCTATTGAAAGGCCCATAAAAAGATTAACAAGTAAATTAATTAAGGAGCCCGTAGAACCTACTGCTGCCAGTGAATTATTTCCTGCAAATCTTCCAACAACGACAACATCTGCAGCATTAAAAAGCAGTTGCAACAAGCTTGAAAGAATTAACGGAATAGAAAACTGAAGGAGCTTGGTGAAAATGGGACCTTCAGTCATATTTATCTGGTTTGTTTTACTCATTCAAATTTATATCCGCGGCACCATTTTCCACCGGTGAATTTTCCAAATACATATTTATTTGACGCAGATTCATTATTTATATAGAAAAGCCCATCCACATATTCAATTTCTTCTGCCATTGCTGGAAGCGTGTATGATGCTGTTGCATTTGAAACAGTAAGAATAAAAAGTGGAACTGTCTGCCCGCATATTTCTTTAGTACCTGACTGTTTTATCTGACCATATGAATATTTATAAACATATGATTTACCGAGTCCCCAGGAGGTTGTAAGATAAATGCCATCTTCGGCAAAGCACATACCTTGTACAAGATCTGGAACGGAATATGCAACTGTTGCTTTTGCAATTGTTCCTTTTGGTTTAAATCCTACGACAAGTGCATGCTGAAGTCCGTCTTCTGTTTGAACCTGATGTTTTTCTGGGAGGAGGTACTGCGGGTCACGAAAGAACTCTCCTGCAAAAATGAGACCGTCTCTTGTTGTGCAGTATGCAATTTTAATTTTGTCGGATTCTGTTTTCAGGTCTAGTATTTCAGAATAGGCAAGCGTTGAATTTTTCTTTGCCTGGTCAACTGTCGCTTTTTCAAAAACATAAAAACAGCTGTCACTTGAACCTGCAATATAGATTTTTCCTTCATATAAGGTTAGTCCGCCTGCATGGCCTGTAAAAGGGGTTCCATCAGGATTAGCCATACGGATTGCTGTAATAAGTTTTCGTTTTGTTTTATTAACAACAAAAATTGGAGAAGCAGAACCGTCTTTCATGTAGCCGGTAAGATAAAAGTTATCGCTGTCCTGATCATAAGCTATGCCCTGTGCAATGTAACCTTTGTTTGTCCACGGAATTACAAAGCCTTTTTTACTGTTTTTAAGGCTCGCACGTCCCGGGGTTTTTGTAATGAATGTCATAATCATTACGCCAATCCAGAAAAGCGTGAGTAAGGAACCAAAAGTTATTGTTAATATTTTAATAAGTTTCTTTTTCATTCTTCAACATCGTAACAGTTAATATGCAAATCTTTAAGCTGCTGTTCGTCTACAGGGCTTGGGCATTCATCCATAGGACTTGCTGCAAGATTGTTCTTAGGGAACGCAATTACTTCGTGGATAGATTCTTCATGGCACATGAGCATTACAAGGCGGTCAAGACCAGGTGCAATTCCTCCGTGTGGTGGAGCACCAAACTTAAAGGCCTGAACCAAGAAGCCGAATGCCTTTTCTGCACGTTCGCGGCTGTAACCTACAATTTCGAAAATGCGTTCCTGGAGAGCCGGGTCATTAATACGCATAGAGCCTGATGCAAGTTCGTAACCGTTTAATACAAGGTCATACAAGTCGCCTTTTACAGCTCCAGGGTCAGATTCAAGTGTGTCCCAGTACTGTTTTTGTGGCAACGTGAACATATGATGTTCTGTTTCCCAGTGATTTTCTTCTTCGTTCCAGGCAAAATATGGGAAGTCAATAATCCAGGCAAAGTGGAATTCGTCGTCGGGGTTATAAAGGTTCAAATCTTTTCCAAGCTGTTTGCGTACGGCACCAAGGGCAGTACATGCAAGCTGCCAGCTTTCGTCGCTTACAAAAAGAAGCAGGTCGTTTTTCTCTGCGCCAAGTTTGCTGCAGATTTCTGCTTCGTGGCCTGCGTAGAACTTTGAAATACCGCCTTCGAACACAGGGGCCCCTGAGTCTGTCGAAGGGGCAACAACCTTCATCCATGCAAGACCTTTTGCCTTATATGTCTTTGCAACTTCTTCGAGTGCTTCAATATTTTTGCGGCTGTATTTATCGGCAACGTTTTTTACAACAAGTGCTTTAAGTCCGCTTCGTTTGTGGCGCTGAATATCACGACCTGCATTTGCGGCACCTGCTTTGAATGCATTAAAATCTGAAAGTTCTGCCATAAAGGCTGCATCCTGCATTTTCATATCAAAACGAAGGTCAGGCTTGTCGCTACCATACAAATCAAAAGCGTCTTCCCAGGCAATGCGGTCAAATTTAGCAGGAAGCTCGTAATTTAATGTCTTTTTGAAAATGTACTGCATCATACCTTCTGTAGTACTCAAAACTTCTTCGCGGTTTGTGAACGACATTTCCATATCAATCTGTGTAAATTCAGGCTGACGGTCGCCGCGGGCATCTTCGTCACGGTAGCAGCGGGCAATCTGAAAATATTTATCAAATCCACTAACCATCAAGAGCTGCTTGTAAAGCTGAGGGCTCTGTGGCAAAGAATAGAACTTTCCAGGATGAACACGGCTAGGAACAAGGTAGTCACGCGCACCCTCTGGAGTAGATTTTATAAAAGTTGGAGTTTCAATTTCCAGGAATCCTTTGCTTGTCAAATATTCGCGAGTAGCAAAAGCAACCTGGCTGCGCAAAATAATGTTGTGTTGCATAGGTTCGCGGCGAAGGTCAAGGTAGCGGTACTTTAAGCGGAGATCTTCGTTTGCAACAACTAAAGTTCCGTCCTTCTGGCGAACTTCTTCAATACTGAATGGAAGCTCCTGCGAAGTTGTAAAAATTTGAATATCGCTTGCTTCAACTTCAATTTCGCCGGTTGCCATATCCGGGTTAATATCTTTTTCGCTGCGGGCAGCAACAAGGCCTTCTACAGCAATACAATATTCACTTTTAAGCGAAGCAGCAGTTTTCTTAACTTCATCACTAGCCTTGTCGCCAACCATAACCTGTGTAATTCCATAACGGTCTCGAAGACGAATAAAAATCAATCCGCCAAGGTCACGGGTACGGCTTACCCAGCCATTCAAAACAACTTTTTTCCCAACATCAGCGGCACGTAAATCTCCGCAAGTAACTGTACGCTTTGTGTTTTCCATAATATTTTCCTTTTGTTAAAATCCTTTTATGCTCCAATAAAGAACAATGAGAAGAAAAGATAAACGCTTGCAATAAGCATAAGCAGGTTTCCTACAAAGTGCATGAATTTAATTTTTTTGAGATTGTAGAAAATAAAGCCTGCAATATAAAAACCTGCAGCACACATAAGCATGGCAAAACATTTTGTAGAAAGAACATCGTACAAAACCTTTATCATTGCAAAAAGCGAAACTGCAGCAAGTGAATACAAAACTGTATTAAGTTTCTGATGGCGTTTTCCGGCAATTGCATAGAAAAGAATACCAATAATATCTAGTCCCCATACAATTCCAAACATTATCCAACCAAGCTCGCCCTGAATTTTTGTGATAGTGTAAGTTGTATAAGCAAATCCAATGTTCAGGAAAACAAAGGTGTGTGAAAGACGGTTGAAAACTATTTTTGGAACAATAGCGGTAAAAGCATGCTGAAGACAGCTTGTAAGATACATAAGAATCATTGAAGCGCCAAACAGCGAATTAAATATGATTGTAAGACTTTTGAAGTCCATTCCGTTACGGATTCCAAGAGTATCAAGAATTGCAGTTGCAGCAATAAATAAAGCTACACCAATTCCCTGAACAATTGCAGAAGCTATTTCTTCGTTTGTTGTAAGTTGCCGCTCGTTCTGTGTAATTTCGAGTTCTTTCTGTTCTGCGGCAATTCGTCGTTCTGCTCTGGCACGAGCTTTTTCGTTGCGTGCATATTCTGCAGCCGCATATTTTGCTTTAAGACGTTCAGGGTCATTCGAATACTGAATATTTATTTCGCGGATTTCTGCTTCGTAATCTTCCTTGAGCTTCTTAAGACGATATTTCTTTTTTTGCTGAATTGATTTTAATGTTGATTTGCGCACAGCCTTAGATGCAATTTCGTCCTGAATAGATTCCTGTACATCCTGAACGGCATTCTGCACATTTTTAATAGATTTTGGCATTTCCATTTTTTACTTCTCCTGAATTTTTATGCTCCGGTAAACTTCATACAGCAGAACTCCTGCCGCAACCGAAACATTCAGACTATCTATTTTTCCACAGGTTGGAATAGAAACAATTGTGTCGCAGTTTTTTTGCAAAAGGGCGTCTATTCCAGAACCTTCGCTTCCCATAATAATAGCAGATTTTTGAGCAAAAGATAAACTGGTGATATTTTGACCACCCGCATCGGCTCCGTAAATCCAAAAACCTGCCTGTTTTAACTGTTCTGTGGCGCGTACAAGATTTTTTACAATTGCCACCGGAACCCATGCACTTGCACCCGCACTTGAACGACCGATTATTTCGTTTGAAGCAATGTTGCTTGCCGAATTATGTTCTGGAATTACTACAAGTGATGCTCCAAACTGGTCGCAGCTACGGATTATTGCGCCTACATTATGCGGGTCTGTGATTTTATCTAGAATTAAAACGGTTTCACGAGCTGGCACCGCACCGGCTATATCTGCACTGTGTTTTTTTATCCAGGCATCAAAGTCTACAAGGTTTTCGGCAGGCTTTTTTTGCCCGGAAATGGTCATGACAATTCCACGGTGATCCTGCAGGGTAGGGTCAAGGTCTTTTACAAGCTCATCGAGCTTTTTGTCGTCTGTCTGCTCTGCTGTAACGCCTGCTTCTTTTGCCGCTGCAAGGATTTTTTTTACACGAGGACCAGGTTTACTGTAAAACAACTTGTAGTCTTGTGCAGCATCCTTGTTTTTTAAAAGAGAACGGATTTTTTCTTCGATGGAATGAAAACCGGTGATTATCATAGGGCTGCCATTAGCGTCCGCAGCATTGTTTGTATTTTTTACCGCTGCCACATGGACATGGGTCGTTGCGGCCAACCTTAGCACCAACGCGTTTTACTGTTGTTGGAATAACGTTACCTGCAACATATTTCCAGTCGCCGTCTACTTCACGGAACAAAGAGATTTCGTGGTGAACATCGTGCATCTGGTGAAGAGTGTAATCTGCTTCAAATTCAACAACCTGTTCGTTGTCTTTTTCGCCTTTGTCTGTGCGAATAATCTTAAGACCATTCCACTGTGACTGTTTGCTCCAGTCTTCTGTTGCTTTTCGGTCAATTTCGCCAACTTCTTCGCCTTCAATACAAGAACTGATGATGTAATCAATTTCGTGCTTTACATAAGAAGAGTAGCGTGCGCGCATACAGGCTTCGGCATTTGGAGCCTTTGTTTTTCTTTTAATAATCGGTTCACAACATTCTGCATAAGTTTTGCCCGAACCGCATGGGCATAATTCATTATCTTTACTCATGCTGACTATTTTAGTGAATTTGTCGAAGTGCGACAACTACAGACCGCGCGCCCAGGCATAGGTACTTAAATATGGATCAGGGCGCACAGGATCATTTACAGCCCATATTTCAGAAATTGAACCATCAAGATTTACAGCGCCAATTCTTGGAACCTTGTACAAATGCTGGTTAGAGCCGTCTATTGTTACAAGTCCTTCTGGTCCAATATAACGAAGATTTTTGCTGGCAATTCGTACCGATTCTATATCAAAAGTTCCGGCTTTTTCACAGGCAGCAGCCCAAAGATAAATGGCAAGATATCCGGCTTCTACAGGGTCACCTATGCTTTTGCTAAAACCATATTCATTTTTATAATCATTTACGAATTTATTATTTTTATTTGTTTTTGTAGATTCAAAATAGGTCCAGGCAACATAGTGTCCTGCAATATTTGTTGCACCAATTTGTGATATTTCATTTTCGGAAACGGAAAAACTCAAGACAGGATAATTTTCCGGAGAAAGGCCTGTCATTTTAAGTTGAGAAAAGAATGCAACATTTGAACTTCCGTTAAGTGTGTTTACAATAACATCAGGTCGTTTACTGGCAATGTCTGCAATTATCTCCTTAAAATCAGTTTCATCCATTGGAACATAGCGTTCAGCAACACATTCACCGCCAAGATCCTTTAGTTGTGCCTTAATAATTTTATTGGCGATTTGTGGAAAAACATAATCACTTCCAATAAGGTACATTCTTTTACCGATATTTTGAGCACAATAATCAATTGCGGGAACTACCTGCTGGTTTGGGCATGCACCAACATAAAAAATATTTGGACTTGCTTCCATCCCTTCATACTGAACCGGATACCACAAAAGATTATAAGTTTCTTCAACAACAGCTTTTACTGCTTTTCGAGAATCAGAGGTCCAGCAGCCAAAAATCGAAACAACTTTATCTTGTTCTATGAGTTTGCGTGCTTTATCGGCAAAGGTTTTTGCATCGCTGTTTCCGTTTTCCTGTATTGCTTCAATCTGATGACCAAGAACTCCTCCGGCAGCATTTATTTCTTTTATAGCAAGGAGCTCTGCATCAAGAACAGAACGCTCACTTATTTCCATTGTTCCAGTCATCGAATGAAGCAGTCCGATTTTAACTACAGTTTCATCTTCTTTTTTGCAGGATGTAACAAAAAAAGTGGCTGCAATTACAAGAGTTATAAATAATGTAAAATATCTGTTTTTTATCATAATCAAATCCTGTTTTATCCTGCGCTATTTATTGAATAACTTCAAAAGTCTTCATTAGACCCTTGCCCTTAATTTTACATTCAATAGGCTCAGTAAATTCAAATTCACTGCCTTCGAGTTTGTTTCTGAGGGCTTCTGAAATCCTTATTGCACCCGGATTTGCTGCACTTTCCATACGGCTTGCAACATTTACTGTATCACCCCAAACATCATAAATGAATTTTGTTGTACCAATTACACCGGCTGTTACAGGTCCGCAGTTCAAACCAATACGAATATTAAATTTAATTTCTGCAGTTTCGTTGTATTTTGCAAGATCCTGATACATTCCCTTTGCAAAGTTTATCATTATTCTTGCATGATCAGGATTTTCTTCCGGAACACCACAGGCTGCCATGTAGGCATCTCCAATTGTCTTGATTTTTTCTACACCCTCACGTTTTGCACGTTCATCAAACATACTGAACAGTTTATTAAGTGCAGATACAATTTCCTGTGCAGTGTGACCACTAGAAACATTTGTAAAGCCTACGATATCAGAGAACAAAAGTGTAACTTCTTCAAAGTTTTCACCAAACGATTTATTTCCTGTTGTTTCCTTAAGTTTGTCGGCAATTTTGTCTGGCAAAATAGAACGGAGCAGATTGTCCGATTTAACTTTTTCCTGTTCCAATGCAGCTGTTCTTACTTTTACAAGTGCTTCAAGACGCAGGTTCTCTTTTTTAACACGCTGTTCACGCTGATAGAAATAGAAGAGTGCGCTTCCTACAAGAATAATTATGAGGACAATCCAGAAGCCTGCCCGTTGATAAAGATACGGCTTTTGGAAGAAGAACATCATTTCATCATTTTCTGATTTTAATCCGTTTCCGTTGATTGCATATACTTTGAACGAATGCTTTCCTGGAGCAAGGTTTGTGTAAGAAACTACACGCTTCATGTCTGGTGCAGTATAATCCTGTTCAAAGCTTGTGAGCATATGACAGAACATAATTCGTTCCGGGGCATCAAAGCTTATGCCGGTAAATTTAATATCAATGCGTTTTGTTCCCGGTTTCAAATAAATCATTTCGCCGGTATTTTTATATTCAACAGAATCAACTGTAATTGTTTCTACATGAACTAAAGGCTTTACAGAATCTTCCTGAGTTCTTGCAGGGTCGTAAATTGCAATTCCGTCAACCATTGTAAACCACAAACGTCCTTTTGAATCTACAATTGAACGTGCTGTTGAACTTGGACCGTCTGAATCAAGACCATCATCTTTACCAAAGTATTTTGTGTTTACAGATTTCTGCTTGCCTTCAAGGAAGTTTTGAAGGTCGCTGTTCGAAATCATTGCAATTCCGTGATTGTTTGTTATCCAGGCATTTTTATTTGCATCAAAAAGAATCTGGAATACAGAGTTTGTTCCAAGTCCTGTTTCTGAATTAAGGTTCGTACACTTAAAACGCAAGCCTTTTTCCGGATTAAAATCCTCAATAAATGAAATGCCGCTTCCTGTACAAATTAAGTAATTATTATTTTCATCCTGTGAAATTTTAAAAATTACGTTTCCGGCAATTCCATAAGTTGATGTCAGATGCGAGAAAATCTTTTCATCTTTCATAAGATAAATACCGCCGCCATCTGTTCCAATCCAGATAACGCCGTGAGTATCCTTATAAACAGCCATTACATATTCTGTTTCAAGACCTTCTGCCTGCTTAAAGTTTGCAATTGTACCATCTGGATGAATTATACTAAGACCGGTTGTGGTTCCAACATAGTATTCCTGTGGGGTAGTTTCTATGGCAACACGAACTTTGTCTCCAACAAGACCTTCATCAGTAGACCAGTATTTGATTGTTTTTCCGTCATAAATAATCTGGCCCGGCTTTGTGTAGCAGCTTACAAGGATTTTATTATCAGAGGTAACTTCTACATGACGAACACGCAGGCCTTTTGTGTAGCGGGTAAGGGCATTTTCTTCAAGCGTATCATCTTTATAACAATAAACGCCGCTGTCTGTTCCTGCCCAGATTCTTCCATCTGAAGTTTCATCAATTGAGTTTACTGTAACATTTATGCGGCTAAGCTTGAATTTCCCGTTTGTTATTTTTCCAATACCATTGCGGTCTGTTGCAAACCAGATATTGTCTTCGCGGTCCTGAATGATTTTGTTTATATTTGAACCCGAAAGTTCTGAATTACCATTGTACTGAACGAATTCTCCATTTGAGTAAACAACAAGACCTTTTTCGGTACCAAACCAAAGATTTCCTTTTTTATCTTCTAGAATTGAACAGGTAGGAATTGAATCGAGAATTGTATTTGTTTGAACTTTTGATGCAATTCCCTTTTCCATTTTGTAGATTCCGCGTTCACCCAGACCAAACCAGTAAGTTTCGTGTGAATCCTGGAATACACTTGTTGCAAAGTAACGACCAAGCTTTTCAAATTCCAGGAGTGGACGGAAAACTCCGTTTATAAAAAGGAATAGACCATTTTCATTTGAAATTGTAAGCCAGATTCTT
Organism: Treponema sp.; assembly: GCA_017617145.1. The sequence continues at coordinate 14,239 of JAFZWX010000186.1, forward strand.
CCCACAGGGTCGCAGTAGATATGTGATGCAATTACACCGCTTGCTGTTGTTCCGGGAGCAAATTGTGGTGTAATAAGATGATTTTCTGGTGTGATATAAACAATACCACCGGCGGTACCAACCCATATGTTTCCACTTGTGTCTTCTGCAAGCGCACGAATAGAACTGTTAGGAAGTCCATCTTCAATTGTATAAGTTTTGTTTCCTTTTGAAGAGATAACATGAAGGCCTTCATCATTTGAACCAAGCCACAGGTTTCCGCGGGAATCTTCAAGAATTGCGCGTACAGAAACAAAATTGTATGAACTGTCTACAGCTCGATTTATTGAAGTAAATTCAACGCCGTCAAATTTGACAAGTCCTTCGTAGGTTCCAATATTTATATAGCCGTCTGATGACTGATAGATGTCATTTGCAGTTGTGCCTGAAAGGCCTCCAAAAGCGCTCCAGGAATGATAAACATAATTATCAAAAAAAGAGTTTTGCGCAAAAAAAGGCATTAAAATGAGGGAGAATAATAACGTTAAAAGAAAAAACTTTTTTCTCATAATAGTATATTATCACAGAAATTTGTAAGAAAATCAAATTTATTTTTTAAGAAGAGATTGTCGGGTCAAGCCCGACAATGACAAGATGGTATGCCCGACAATGACAAGATGGTATGCCCGACAATGACATGTCATTCCCGGACAAAGAAACCTTATGTCATTCCCGGGCTTGACCCGGGAATCCACTTACTCTACAGTAACCGATTTTGCAAGATTTCTTGGTTTATCAGGGTCATTACCGCGCTGTACTGCACAGTAGTAGGCAAAAAGCTGAGCTGGGATAATTGAAAGCATGGAAATAAATGCTTCATCAGTATCTGGAATTGTAATTACTTCGTCTGCACTTTCGCCAAAAGTTCCATCGGTGTTCTGTGTTATTACAAGTGTTGCTGCCCCTCGCGATTTTACTTCGACAATGTTGCTCTTTAATTTATCAAAAAGAGAAGGCATTGTGGCAGTTGCAACTACAAGAGTTTTTCTGTCTATGAGTGCAATTGGTCCGTGCTTAAGTTCACCTGCGGCAAACGCTTCGGAATGCATGTAGCTTACTTCCTTAAGTTTAAGCGCACATTCAAGGCTTGTTGCGCTGTCGAACTGGCGGCCAATATAGAAAACCTTTTCTTTGTTAAAGTTGCGTGAAGCAAACTTTTGAATAACATCCTGATTATCCAGAATTGTCTGAGCTTTTTCAGGAATATGTTCAAGCTCGTCCAGAAGAGCGGTGTATTCAGAAGCAGAAATTGTTCCGCGTAACTGAGCTGTTTTAAGAGCCAGAAGGCACAGACACATAAGCTGGGTTGTGTATGCTTTTGTAGAGGCAACTGCAATTTCGGGACCGGCCCAGGTGTAAATAACATCGTCGGCTTCGCGGCTTACAGTTGAACCTACGCAGTTTGTAATTGCAATAATGTGGGAACCGGCTTTCTTAGCAAGGCGCAGGGCTGCAAGAGTGTCGGCAGTTTCGCCAGACTGGCTTATTACAATAAAAATATCATTCTTGTTTAAAATAGGGTCGCGGTAACGGAATTCACTTGCAAAGTCTACAACAACAGGAATGCGTGCAAGTCGTTCAAAAGCATATTTTGCAACAGCACCGGCATGGTAAGCTGTACCACAGGCTGTAATAACTACACGACCTGCATTTTTCCAGGTGTCGTCAAAAGTTACTTCGTCAAATTTTATATCTACATTGTGATTATTTTCTTTTACAAGTCGTGGGCGAAGGGTGTCGTTCAGGGCTTTTGGCTGCTCGTAAATTTCCTTAAGCATAAAGTGAGCATAACCACCTTTTTCGGCAGAAGAAATGTCCCAGTCTACATGGAACGGTTCTTTAATAATGCGTTCGCCTTCGTCGTTATATAAGTCTACGTGGTCATTATAAAGAACGGCAAGTTCTTTTTGATCAAGGAAGAATACGTCTCGTGTGTACTCAAGTACAGCAGGAACGTCGCTTGCAATAAAGTTTTCGCCTTTTCCAAGTCCAATAATAAGCGGGCTTTCTTTACGTGCAGCAATAAGGCGGTCAGGATAATCTTTGCATACGACTCCAAGTGCGTAACTTCCTTCAAGTTTATGAAGTGCCTTTAATACTGCTGCAAAAAGGTCAGGAGTCTGTTCGTAATAATAGTTTACAAGATGTGCAATTACTTCGGTATCTGTCTGGCTGCGGAAAACAATTCCCTGTGATTGAAGCCAGCTTTTAAGTTCCATGTAATTTTCAATAATTCCGTTGTGAACAATTGCAATAGAACCACTTACGTTTGTCTGAGGATGTGCGTTAATATCACTTGGTTCTCCGTGAGTAGCCCAGCGTGTATGACCAATTCCAAGTGAACCTTTGATTGTTTCGTCGGCAATTTTTTCTTCAAGAAATTTTAGGGCGCCTTTTGCTTTGCGGACAACAATATCATCTCCATCAAAAACAGCTATACCTGCGCTGTCATAGCCTCGGTATTCAAGCTTTTTAAGGGCATTGATAAGTACCGGTGTTGCTTCTTTTTCTCCAATATATCCGACGATTCCACACATTTTCTATTCTCCTAAATATGATAAATAATAAAAAAAGGGTTGACCATGATTATGGACAACCCTTTTATAGTTAGTTTATTTTCCGAGGTCTTCAGAAATAAGTAAAAGTTGTTCTCTGATGTCTGCGGCACCAGGAGTTTTCTTCTGCTTATAAACACCTGCAATATCTTTAAAGTAAGGCTTAAGCTTAGCAGCCTGTTCTTTATCGTTGATGTTTGCATTGTAGTTTGGTATAACAAGTTTTGCACCCGGTGTAATAAGTTCTGGATCACTTACATTTTCTGAAGCAACCATGATGAGTGGGAAGTAGTATCCGTTGTCTTCCCCATATTTTGCTTTAGCAATAGAAGTGAGAGTGTCTCCCTGCTTTACCGTGTAGTTTTCGGCACCGTCAAGGTTAACGATTCCTGAATATGTGTTGTATACTTTTTTGAATGATTCGTTTACAGCATCCTGATTTCCTGTTGACTTACAACCAGCGAGTACAAGTGCAGCAGTCAATGCCATAATTACTAAAGATAATTTCTTCATAAATCATCCTCCATGTAAGATATATTTCGTAAGTATAGTGAGTTCATGGAAAAAAATCTATAAAAAAAGTAAACAATGGTGCTTTTTCTTGACATATTATCAATTTGTGTCATAATAGAATAAATAAGCTCTTTTCAAAATTTTTTAAAACAGGAAACGAACATGGCATCAATCAATATGAAACAAACAGATCCTCTTGTATGGCTCGAGGAATATCGTGGAAAAGCTTTTTCGGGCGAATGGCCTACATTAAAGGAAGTTTTTGATATCAATGTAGAACGATATCCTAATAACAATTGTTTTACAGATTTTGATGGACCTGGAGGAGCACGTAATACTCTGACTTATGCACAGGCTAAGACAAAGATTGTAGAACTTGCAAACTGGCTTGCTGCAAATGGAGTAGAGCATGGAGATAGAGTTGCAGTTTCGGGAAAAAACTCTCCTGAATGGGCTGTGGTTTATCTTGCTGCCTTTTATGCAGGAGCAACAATCTGTCCTATGGATTATGGTCTTCATAATGAAGAAATTGAAAATCTTTTGAATACAGCTAAGCCTAAATTCTTTTTTGTTGATGCAGAAAAATATGATTACTTTAAATCAAAGAGTTTTCCATTTGGAGTTTATTCGCTTTCTTCTGATCATAAAGATACTTATGTTTATAATTTGAGTACAACAGAAACTCCGCAAATAACATATCCAAAAGGTGATGACCTTGCTGCAATTTTGTTTACAAGTGGTACAACAGGCATTCCAAAGGGAGTTATGCTTACTCATAACAATCTTGTAAGCGATGTTTATCTTGCACAGACAAATATGAACATTTATTCAACTGATGTTTTCTATGCACTTCTTCCAATTCATCATGCATATACAATGACAGCTGTCTTTCTTGAAGCAATTGGCGTTGGTGCCGAAGTTGTATTTGGCAAGACAATGGCTGTTAGTCGTATGATGAAGGAGCTTCGTGAAGGAAAAATCACAATGCTTCTTGGCGTTCCTCTTCTGTTCAACAAACTGCTTGCAGGAATTATGAAGGGTATAAAAGAAAAGGGTGCTTTTGTTTACGGAATTATCAAATTCCTTATGGGCCTTTCTTATATTATTAAAAAACTCACAAACTGTAATCCTGGAAAATTTTTATTCAAGTCAGTTTTGAAAAAAGCAAATATTTATACTTTGCGAATTGCAATTTGTGGTGGCGGTCCTTTGGCTCCAAGTGTTTTCAAGGCATACAATCAGCTTGGAATTGATTTTGTTCAAGGTTATGGTCTTACCGAAACTTCTCCTATTGTAGCGCTTAATCCGGTTTATGCATTTAAGATTGAAAGTGTTGGAAAGAATCTACGCGATGTTCAGTTCAAAGTAATTGATTCTGATGATAACGGGGTAGGAGAGCTTTGTATAAAAGGTCCTATGGTAATGAAAGGTTATTACAATATGCCTGAAGAAACTGCCGCTACATTTACCTCGGACGGATGGTTTAAAACAGGCGACCTTGGCTGGATTGACAAAGAAGGTTATGTAATGCTTTCTGGTCGTGCAAAGAATATGATTGTAACAGCCGGTGGTAAAAATGTTTATCCTGAAGAAATTGAAAATGCGTTCCAGCTGTATGATGAGCTTGAGCAGATTACTGTTCAGGGGTATATTCCAGACGGACAGGATGCTGGTGAAGAACTTGAAGCTTTAATTTATCCTTCTGATGGTTTGCTGAGCAGACTTGGTGCCGACAGAAAGAATCCTTCTGATATGGAAAAGGTAAAGGTAGAAGTAAATAATATTGTAGATACTGTAAATAAGACTCTTCTTTCGTACCAGCGTATTACGAAAATAACCCTTTTGGATGAGCCGCTTGAAATGACTACAACCAAAAAGGTTAAAAGAATTTATAAGAAATAGATCCCCGGGTCAAGCCCGAGGATGACAGTGTCATTGTCGGGCTTGACCCGACAATCTGTTCTACCATGTATAGCGTAATGCTATTCCTCCGCAGAAGCCTACCTGAGGGTCATCGGGGAAGGTTCCCATAAAGCCGAATTGTACAGGTACAGAAAGGTGATCAAAGAAAATAAAATCAAAGCCAAAGCCTGCACTTAAAACGGCATTATTATGTATTGTTTCTGTTTTGGTTGAACCTTCCGAGAGCTCATCGTAACTCCAGGTATGATCCAGTTTTCCGGCATAACCGACTAATCCATAAGCAAAAAGTCTTGAAGAAATTTTGTCCTTCCAGTTATTTTCAAAAAGGGTAAAATCGGTTTCAACTGTAAAACTCATGTTGTATGGTTCGGAATAAGATTTTTCATTGTAGAAAGCAAAAACACCAAATTTTGTGCTGACTAAATCCGAGAAGCGTCGTTCGTACTGAAGTCCGCCAACAGATTCTTCAGAGCCAATTACATAAATTCCAATTGCATTTTTGTTTTCCAGCCCGTTAGCAAAAAGCCCTGTTGTTATTATAAAGAGGGTCGTTGCTATAAGAATAATTTTTTTCATATCGTTACCTCTCATTTAACAAAACAAATATTCAATTGTCCGGTTACAGCTGGCAATTGAATACGATATTTTTGTGAGAGGGCAGGTCCGCATGAATTTGAGCCTACACCAGCCATCTGGTAGTCAATACAAAGTACAGTGTAGTCCGATTTTTCAAGTTCGTAGTTGTGACGTTTTGACCAAAGTTCTTCCTGTGTATACTGACTTGCATTAAAGCTTATATATTTTTGATTTTGAGTAAGAGGATTTGTTCCAGAGCATTCAATGTCAAATTTTTTACCTTTTACACGAACATAACGGCAGCCATAATGAGACGAGTTTTCCTGAGGTTTTACATACGGCTCATAAAGTTCACTTACTTTTGCTTTAAAACTTCCTACATAAGTTGCCTGATGTTTATCTATATAGCTTTCTGTAGGTCCATAACCAAAGTATTCTACAGAGTCAAAAGATTTGTCTAAGAATAATCGAAGTCCTACGCGAGGCAGCATAAAAATACGGCGTGTAGCAGTGAAATGAAATTCTACAGAGAGTGATGGTATTTTGCAATTCCTGAGGCTCTCGAAGGGCCCAATGGTATACACAACTGTTCCATACAAAAACGGCTGGTGAACGCTCCATACAAAACCCTGATCTACAATGATTTTTACAGTTTTACCGTCTGCCGATTTTTCAATGCGGGAACCGTAAACCTTTGTTTCAAAATCGTGCAGGTGTGCACCAAACCATTCGCCGCGCATAGGATCATTGTCCAAAGGAGCACGCATAAAGTTAAAGCTCATCGGCTTTTTAAGGATTTCTGTTCCTTCAACCTTTATAGAATCAAACATTCCTGTGCGACGGTTAAAGTTGTATTCTGTGTCGGAAAGCGAAACCTTGTAGCATAAACCGTCGCCATTATTTGTATCATTCTTTTTTTCTGCAGCGCGTACAAATGAAATAAGCTTTCCAATTTCAGCACGTGCATTTTCCTGAATACCTTTTTCATTTCGTTTTCCAGGCCACCAGGTTTTTTGTCCCGGCAGACTTGGCATGAACGATGCTTTTTTAAGGATTTCTGCTTCGTTATCTGCAGTAGCAGGTGCTCCAAGTTGTACCTGGTCAAAACAGATTTCAAAGCCTTTTTTGCACCAGAGTGTGTCTGTTTTTGAAGTAAAGATAAAGCGAATGTAAGCATCTTTATTTGAACAGTCTGGAAGATCTGAAATTTCAACTTTGGTTTTCTTAAGTGGCTGCAAGGCTGGAAGAGAAAGTTTTTCTGTTTTTACGAGCTCTCCGTCAATGGTCAGTTCGTAGCGGCAGTCAAAAACTGTTGCTGCATCTGTAAAGGCGAGCAGGTTCCAGAAAGAGAATGCAATTTTGTGTGGGCCTTCGAGAGCTTCAGATACCCTACGTACTTCAACTCTTATTGGTCTGTAAACCTGCTTGGCTTCGAGCAATCCTGTGTGGGGGCGTCTGTCCGGGTAAGTTAAACCATCGCAGCAGAAGTTACTGTCGTTATGCTTTTCTCCCCAGTCGCCGCCGTAGCCGTATTTTATTGTGCCGTCTTTTGTTTTACCCATTACTATGCTGTGGTCGCACCATTCCCATATAAAGCCTCCGCAGAATCGTGGAGAACTGTGGAATACTTTGTGATAATCTTCAAGATCGCCGGGCCCATTTCCCATTGCGTGGCAATATTCACACAAAACAAACGGGCGTTTTTCTTTTTTGTTTTCCGGGAATTTGCTCCAGTCTGCAGGAGAAGGATACATCCGGGAAACAACATCATAAGGCTTGTCGGTAGTGTCTCCCTGATTGTGTACACTTTCGTAATGCAAAAGGCGTGTGTTGTCAAAACTCTTTATCCATTCTGCAGCTTTTGTAAGGTTATGTCCGTTGCCGCTTTCGTTTCCCATTGACCACATAATTACACATGGACGATTGATGTCGCGTGCAAGACAGATTTTTTCGCGGTCAAGAATGCCTTTGTAAAAAAGCGGATTACTTGCTGCAAGAGCAATTCCAGAGTAGTCAGACCAGTCCCAGTGCGCGGTGTTGTTTACGCTAACTCCGCCATGCATTTCAAGGTCGGCTTCGTCAATTACATAAAAGCCGTAGCGGTCGCAGAGTTTGTAAAAAATCGATGCATTAGGATAGTGTGAAGTACGGATTGCATTTATATTATGCTGCTTCATGAGGCAAAGATCCTTTTCAATCTGCTCCACACTTGCCGCATAACCTGTATCAGGATAACTGTCGTGTCTGTTTGAACCACGGAACTTAATTGCTTTACCGTTTATTTTTAGAACACCTTTGTCTACAGTAATACTGCGAAAACCTACTTCTTCGCCAATAACTTCATCTTTTGTTTGTAGTGTGAGTTTATACAAGACCGGAGTTTCTGCACTCCAAAGGACAGGAGATTCGACTTTTATTTTGATGGTCTGGGCTTTTTTTGCGTGTCCTGTAAAAAGCACTGTACCATTTGGGTCATCAAGCTTCACCTGAGCATCACATCCATAAACTGTAAGTTCCAAAAACCACTCGGTTCTTGAGCCTGTCGAAGGGGTCGAAGGACCGCCTTTTAAAATAGTCTTAATTCTATAATCCGTAATCCTTTTTTTAGGTCGGCTCAAAACATAAACATCGCGGAAGATTCCCGAAAGACGGATTTTATCCTGGTCTTCAAAATAAGTCCCAAAACACCATTTAAGCACCGCAACAGTAATGATATTTGAACCTTCGTGTAAAAGCGGTGTAATATTAAACTCGCTCGTGTGATGACTGACTTCTGAAAATCCGCAAAACTTTCCGTTTACATAAAGATAAATACAGCTGTCTGCGCCTTCAAAACAAAGTATGCGTTCAAGTCCATCAGCCTTGTAATCATAGGTTTTATAATAAACGCCAACAGGATTTTCATCAGGAACAAACGGAGGATTGTAAGGAATAGGATAATCAACATTTGTATACTGAGGTTTGTCATAACCATGTAATTGCCAGTTAGAAGGTACCGGAATTTTTTTACCATCTTCAATAACTTTTTGAGCGAACTTAACTTCTGCAAAATCATCTGGCAAATCTATAAGACTCGAAAAATAACTAAAACTCCAGCGCCCGTTCAAAAGCTGGAATCTCTTTGATTTGCCCCGTTCCTCAAAAGCATTCTGTCCCACAGCAAAAGGGACAAAATAACAATGGTCAGGAAGTGTATTCACATGAAACACATCCGGATTTTCATGATAAATCATCTGGGCTTTGGTGGAATTGGTTCGGGAGATTTGTTGAATGTTCATAGGTAAATCCTTAAAAAAGATATTTGTTTGAAAAAATGCTGTCCGCGGGCGAACATCCTCTTTGTCCCGTTCGCGCGTGGACAGCATTTTTTCAAACTATATATATATTATTTAAACTTTAAATTAGACTTTAAACAAATCTACCTGTTCTCCAATCTTGTCAATGGAGCCTTTAACATGTGAAGAAATCTCACTCAAAGTTGCGCCTGTTTCATTAATCTTACGTGCACCTACAGCCATTTCTTCCATACTTGTGTTCATCATTTTTGTTGTTTCATAAAGATGTTCCATTTCTTCTACAATCTGTGAGTTTCTAGCCTGCATTTCGCGAGAAGAATTACGTACTTCGACTGTAGAATTGTTTAAGTTTGTAAGGGCATCCATAATCTGCTTAGAACCTTCATTTTGTTCTTCCATTGCAGAGTGGATATGGTAAACAAGTTCATCAGTATCCTTAAGCTGAGTAGAAACATGAGAAAATGCGTCGCTGGCCTCTGTTGAAGAATTTGCAACTGCCGAAATTGACATTTGAATATTTGTAAGCTGTTCACCAATCTTGTTAGACTGTTCAGATGAAGTTTCAGAAAGCTTACGGATTTCGTCTGCTACTACTGCAAAGCCTTTTCCTGCTTCACCGGCGTGTGCTGCTTCAATTGCGGCGTTCATAGCAAGAAGGTTTGTCTGTTCAGCAATGGCAGAAATTGCAGCATTTGCTTCCTGAAGCATTTCTGACTGACCTTCAATTGCCTGTATCTGTCGTGCAACTTCATTTTGTTTTTCAAATCCATTTTCTGCATTACTCTGAAGAGATTTAAATGAATTAGACATCATTTCTACAGAATGTTTAACAGAATTGATGTTTCCAATCATTTCTTCTACTGCTGCCGAAGCTTGTGTTACACTGGCAGACTGTTCTTCAATCATATTATCAAGATTTGTGATAGAGCTCGAAATTGTTCTGATAGAACCGCTTGTTGCACCTACAGTTCTTGTCTGATTGTTTATTTGTCCGTGAATACTTTCGATTGTTGCAATAATTTGTGTAATAGAACTTGAAGTGTCTTGTGTTCCTAAAGAAAGAGTTTCACCACTTGATCCAAGTTCTGATTTTGAATTCTTTAAGTTTCGTACAATTTCCTGGAGCTTGTCCATAAAGGCATCAAAATTAATTACAAGAGTTCCTATTTCATCACGAAGATAAAGGGCACATCGTTTACTCAAATCGGCATCGCCTTTAGAAAGGTCACCCAAAAAGTCAGAAACATGTTTGATTCTCTTCATAATCCAGTAAACAAAGATAAAGCCACATATTGTAAGAATGACGATAAGAACAATTGCAATAGGTATTATATTCATCAAAGTAACATTTTTTACTTCTTCAATTACTTTCATGGATTTTGCGACAAAGATCATACCTGTTATAGTTCCGTCTTCGCTGACAACAGGAGTATAGTTTGAATAATATTCCATACCATTGATTGTATTTTTACCCTGGTAAGCTACCCCTTCTTTAAGAACCTGATGTATAATTGTCTGATTGTCAAGTTCTGTTCCAATCATGTGTTCGCCGAGAGTTGTGGCAGCTCGTACTTTACCCTTAAATACAGTACATTCAACACCATAGTTTTCATGTACAACAGTTGTATAAGCGTCTTCTCCGTCATCAGCCAGTTCATAACCAGCAACAACTACACCTATGATATTTGGTCCATCTCTTACAGGAATTGCGGCAATAATTCCATATTCAAGATCACCAAATTCATCAAAAATATAGTTTGTTGCTCCACGCAAAGCTTTTGTGATAAGCGGGTGAGAAATCTGTACATCTGATTTAATTCCGTATCCGCCAAGAACATAGCCCGTTGAATCTATAAATGCAAGTTGATCCAGTCCTGAGCGGGTTGCTATGTTTCCTAAGAAAGTATCAAGTTTATTTCCTGTATCGGGAATTGAAGCGGCATTAGGATTACCTTGAAAACTTATATCCGGAACAATGTTTTGAAGGATATTTCTAGGAACAGTGAAAAAGTTTTTTGAGGAAGGTTCCATAGAAAGCATGTTTGCATATCTGTAAAGATTATCGAGCCAGTCAAAAAGAATATAATTTATACCCTTTGAAGTATTATCAATATCATTTGCTGCATTTTTTAAAAGCCCATTATCAAAAACCTTGAGAGACATGGCCCCGGTCAAAACGACGCCTAAAATACTTGCGCCGACAATCATTCCAATAAGTTTTGCCTTAAGGGATACATTCTTTCTAGGATTTTCTTCAAATCTGTCTAATTCTTTAGCCATAAAAACCTCGTTGCTAATTTTATTTGAATAATTATATAGACGATTTATAAATGTTGTTATTAGTTAATAAGTAATATTATCTACCAACTTATGGAAAAAATCAATTAAAAAACGCTTACGAATTATTATGTTTCTATAAACAATAACAATTTTTCTTGCCATATATAACAAATAGTTATAAAATGAAGGATAATAAAAAAATCTTAACTCAGGAGTAAAAAAATGGGTGAACAAAAAGAAAGAGAAACCCTGGGCAGTCGACTTGGATTTTTGTTGTTGTCTGCCGGTTGTGCAATTGGATTAGGAAATGTATGGCGCTTTCCTTACATCACAGGAAAATATGGTGGAGCGGCTTTCGTTCTTATCTATTTAATCTTCCTTGTAATTCTTGGTCTTCCAGTAATGGTTGCAGAATTTGCTGTTGGACGCGCTTCAAAGAAAGGTATGGGTGGTGCTTTCCAGGCACTTGAGCCTGCCGGAACTAAATGGCATGTTTATGGAAATCTTGCAATTATTGGTAACTACCTTTTGATGATGTTTTATACAGTTATTTCAGGATGGTTCCTTAAATATTTCTTTGAAATGATTGGCGGAAAGTTTTCTGGAATGTCTCCGGATGAAGTTGGAGCTGCTTTTGGTGCAACTGCAAGTACAGCTTCTACACTTCTTATCTGGATGGTTGTAGTAATCGTTATTGGCTTTGGAACTTGTCTCTTAGGCCTTCAGAAAGGTGTTGAGCGCATTACAAAAGTCATGATGTCTGCTTTGCTTATTATTATGATTGGTCTTGCAATTTACGTAGCATTCCTTCCAGGAAGTGGTGCTGGTTATGCCTTCTACCTTAAGCCAAACTTCAAGGCTTTAGTAAGTGGAGACCACGGACTTTGGGATACAATCTATGCAGCAATGGGACAGGCTTTCTTTACTCTGTCACTCGGTATTGGTTCTATGGAAATCTTTGGTTCTTACATTGATAAGGAACACTCTCTTACTGGTGAATCTTTACGTGTAATCGGGCTCGATACATTTGTAGCAATTTGTGCCGGATTGATTATCTTCCCAGCTTGTGCCGCATTTGGCGTAGACGCTGGTGCTGGTCCTGGACTTGCATTCGTGTCACTTCCTAACGTATTCAATATGATGGGACCAGTTGTAGGACGCATTGTTGGAGCTTTCTTCTTCCTCTTCATGTCATTTGCTGCTCTTTCTACAGTAATTGCTGTATTTGAAAATATCGTAGCATTCCCAATGGATAAACTTGGCTGGAGCCGTAAAAAGGCAGTTCTCATTAACTTTGTTGCAATGCTCATTCTTGCAACTCCTGCAGCTCTTGGTATGAGTGTTTGGTCTGGTGTACACTTTGGTGCCCACATTGGTTCTATTGACGCTTTGGAAGACTTTATTGTTAGCCAGAACCTGTTGCCAATTGGATCTATGCTCTTCCTCTTGTTCTGTACAATCAAGAAGGGCTGGGGCTGGGATGGCTTTATTGCCGAAGCCGATGCCGGTGAAGGTATTAAGTTCCCTAAGAACAAGGTTGTAAAATTCTACCTTAAGTTTATTGCTCCGGTTATCATAATTGTGGTATTCGTTGCAGGTTACTTCGATATCTTCGGTGCGAAGTAAACTTAATCATTTGTGATTTTTGTCACACGGATTCGGAAAATCTAACGATTTTCCAAAGTAAAGAAAATGGATTGCTTCATTTCTGGTGAGGCAATCCATTTTTTTTAAACTTTTTCTTGACTTACCCCGATAATCGTAGTATGATACAAGTAGTACGACAGTCGTAGTACGACAGACAAAGCATTGCCAGACGTGGTATATGCATTGAGGGCACCTGTCCTCGTCAGGAGGTATTATGGTTACAATCAGCAGTGATGTAATTCGAGGTTACAACGACACGATGATTCTGTTTCTGCTAAAGATTGCGCCTTCGTACGGGTATGAAATTTCTAAAAACATAAAGGCACTAACGAGCGAAAAATATGTTATAAAAGAAACAACGCTCTACTCTGCTTTTACGCGCATGGAAGAAAACGGTTATGTTGAATCATACTCACAGGAGGCAGATAACGGTAAGCGCAGAACTTATTATCGTATAACCGAAAAAGGCAAAATGTATTACAATGAAAAATGCGAAGAGTGGAAGCTTACGCAGGAAGTTGTAGAAAAATTTATCAGTGAGAATCAGGAGGCTTAGAATGGAAACTATTAAAAATTATCTTGAATCAATGTTCAGAAATCTTCCTAACACAAGCGAAGTTATTAAGGCAAAAAACGAGCTTTACCAGATGATGGAAGACAAATACACAGAACTCAGACGCATGGGTAAATCAGAAAACGAAGCAGTTGCAACAGTAATTTCTGAATTCGGAAATCTTGACGAAATTGCTTCTTCTCTTGGAATTAAGCATGTGCTCGAAACCGAAAAGGAACAGCCGCAGCGTCGCAATCTTTCTTTGGACGAAGTAAAAGAATATCTTGACGACCTGTTTGTTTCAGTTGCATTTAGAGTTGCAGGAATTATCTGTTTTATAACCTGTTCAATTCCACCTATTATATTTGGCGATATTCTTTCTGGAAAACACGAAAGCTTTGGAGTTGTTCTGATGTTTGTTATGATTGCAATGGGAATTGCCGGAATGATTATTCCAAAAACAAGAATGGAACCATGGCGATTTTTGAAAACAGAAGCTTGTTCTATAAGTCCTGCAACAACAGATTATGTTTCTGCAGAAAAAAAGAAGTTTACAAAACTGTATACAATCCTTAATGTTCTGGGAATTGTATTTTGTGTAGGCAGTGTAATTCCTGCTGTTGTTTTTGATGATTTTGCTCAAACAATAAATGACAGCTGGGGAGGCGTTTTGTTCCTTGCACTCATTGCTGCTGGTGTTGGTTGTTTTGTTTACTGCAACTGGCGTTACAGAGCATACCAGAAATTGCTCAATATTAATTCTGAAACAACAATCGGTGGAACATATACAAAATCTCGTGACAAGGAACCTTTCTACGGCAATAAAACAATGCGTGCAATAATGTCTGTTTACTGGCCTACTGTAACTTGTATTTATCTTGCCTACAGCTTCCTTACATTCCAGTGGTGGATCAGCTGGATTATCTGGCCAATCGCAGGTGTTGTTAATAAGCTGATTATTAATCTGAATTCTGAAGACTAATAAAGGAGCGAAGATAAAATGAAAAAGAATATATTTTTGATTATACTTGCAGTTGTTACAATTTTCTGTATCGTATTCGGAACCTTTCATCATCTTGGATTTTCAAGAAAAGGATATTCTTCGGTAGCATCTTCAATCAGAAACAGTTTGCGCCATGGCAGGTTAAATTTTCATTTTGATGATCTTGATGATGACGATTTTGATGATAATGACGACCTGGAAGATTTTGATTTTGAAAGCGAAGATTCAAAAAACTTTGATACAGAAACAATCGGTGAGTTCAGTGAACTTGATGTAAACCTTAGGGTTGGCGGAATAAAAATTGAACGTGGTAACAAATGGGAAATAAAAGCAAATTATTCCAAAGAGTATTTAAAGCCTTCTTATACTTTAAAGAACGGAAGACTTTCAATTTCGCAGCCAGCTTATAAAAACAAAAATGTTGGTAACAATAAATGTAATATTGTTATTACAGTTCCGTTTGGTACAGAACTCGACAAGCTTTCTATGAGTATTGATGTTGGTGCAGTTGAGCTTAGTGGTTTTGATATTAAAAAAGGTTCTATTGATACAGATGTTGGAGCAATTGAAATTAAGAATGTTGGCTTTGAAGATTTTGATCTTGATTCCGATGTTGGTGCAATTTCAATTGAACTTGTAGAGCCTTTGGAAACTTATAATATAACTGTTAATTCTGACCTTGGTGGTATTGTTGTTGACGAAAAAAATGTAAGACGTCATTATTCACAAAAGGGCACCAGCAATAAAAAACTTAGAATTGATACAGATGTTGGCGGCATAGAAATTAAGTGAAGGCCAGCCCCACAAAATGAGGTAATTATGGAAACACACAAAACATCTTCTGCAAATATAATTATTAGCGATTATCCCGACCCGGACGTAATTCGTGTTGATGACACTTACTATCTGGTCAGTACAACAATGCACTTTATGCCCGGCTGTGTAATTCTTCGTTCGTACAATCTTGTAGACTGGGAATTCTGTACTTATGTTTACGATAAGTTAGAGGTAACTAACGGTCAGACTTTAATGGATAACCGCGGAGTTTACGGCAAAGGAATGTGGGCTGCTTCTCTTAATTATCACGAAGGAAAGTTTTATGTAAGCTTTGTTGCAAACGATACTCACAAAACTTATTTGTATACTGCAGACAAAATTGAAGGCCCTTGGACAAAGTCGACAATCAGCGGATTTTTTCACGACATGTCGCTTTTCTGGGATGATGACGGAAGAGTTTTTGTAGTTCATGGCAACATGGAAATTCATCTTACCGAACTTGAAAGTGATTTGAGTGGTCCAAAAAAAGGTGGAGTTGATAAAGTAATAATTACCGATGACCGCGAAAACGTAAACCTTGGTTATGAAGGAAGCCACCTTTATAAAATCAACGGCAAATACTACAACTTTATGATTCATATGCCAAAGGGTAAAATGCGAACCGAAGGCTGTTATGTTGCCGATAACATTGAAGGCCCATGGACAGGCGGAGACGTGCTTTGTTCAGACTTAGGAAACTGGAACAGCGGTGTTGCTCAGGGCGGAATTGTACAGGACAAGGAAGGCAACTGGTTTGGCATTTTATTCCAGGACCACGGAGCTCTAGGACGCATCCCGGTACTTGTGCCGGTTAGTTTTGGAGATGACGGATTTCCAATCTTCGGGGATGATGCCAACAAGAGCGGCCCTTCGAGAGCCTCAGGGACCACAGATGTTAGCACATCAACACCAGAGGTAGTAACTGTTTTAGACAACAACCCTGGTTACAAGTACGCCCCGCTTTGGAGCAACGACTTTACAAATCCGGCCTGGCAGTGGAACCATATTCCGGATGCACGCGGGTACAAGCTTGAAGCCAACTGCTATTCAATTGAAACTAAAAAAACTGTAACAAATATTACTCAGGCAGCAAACACTTATACCCAGCGTACTCTTACCGAAAAATGTGCAGGCTCTGTTGTTCTTGATGCAAGCGGTATTAGCGAAGGCGACTTTGCGGGGCTTGCGGCTCTCGAAGGTGAATATGGTTTTATTGCAGTAACAAAGCGCGATGGAAAATTCTATCTTGTGGCTGCAGAACATAAAACAAAAAATACTCCTTGGGCAATGGGCGTATTCGACACAGACCCTCCGACTATAAAAACAGAAATCCCGCTGTCAGATCCAAAGATTGAACTCAAGCTTGTTTTTGATTTAACCCGTGCAAAGCAGAATGTTCAGCTTTTGTACCGCGAAAATCCGGGCAAAGGAGAATACAAACAACTTAGCACACCGGTTCAGCTGCGTTATACCTTAGATCAGTTTGTTGGCGTACGTTTTGCATTGTTCTGTTATTCTACAAAACAGCCTGGTGCCAAAGCACAGTTCACTAATTTTAACTATTCTTTCTGGTAAGGCAAAGAGAAATAAAGAAAGGCACTCCCAGTATGGAAGTAATAATTCCTGCAGGGAGCTCGCCTGGTGCAATTGCTGTTCGCGCTATTGTGTCAGAAACAAGCAGCAGCGTTGCACCAAACATCATACTGTAAGGAATAAGCGTGCGGCTTTTTGGGCCACTTAGTTTTCTTACAATATGAGGTGCAATCAATCCTACAAAGCCAATTGTTCCACCGGCACACACGGCACAGCTAACAGCAAGGGCTCCGCTAACCAAAATCCATATGCGTAAACGGTCAACCTGAACTCCAAGAGAAGCCGCTGTTTTTTCTCCACAAGTTAAAAGGTCAAGCGGACGTGCAACCACAAAAGCAATTATCATAGAAACAGTCGAAGGAATTGCAATAAAAATAAGTTCCTTCCAGCCGCGGCCGTTAAAGCTTCCTAAAATCCAGGTGTAAATTGAATGAAGTTCCTTGTTGCTTGTGAGTAGGATTGCAGAAGAAATTGCAGAGTACAAAGTTCCAAGTGCAGTACCGCAAAGAAGCAGCATTACACTGGACGCTTTTCCCGCGCGACTGAATGCAAGGGCTGTTACAAAAAATCCTGCGGCAAGGGCACCTAAAAAGGCACAAAGATTTATTGGAGAAATAAACTTAAAAACAGGTTCAAGGGCTTCCGGTAAAGTTCGCCCTGCAAGAATTACAGTTGCAATTACAGCACCAAGTGTTGCCCCTGAAGAAATGCCCATAATGCCAGGTTCAGCAAGCGGGTTACGGAAAAACAACTGGAATACCGCACCGCTTCCACCAAGGAGCAGGCCTGTAACAAGCACCAGCAGGCAGCGAGGCAACCGGATTTTCCAAAGGATTATATTTTGAAATTTTGTCCCCTGACCAATTAAGACCAGAGGACTAAGTTTTTCTGCGCCGAACACAAGCGAAAGTGCAAGTGATAAAATCAGCAGTAGAAAAAATAGAATTGCCAGAAAAGGCGTTCGTTTCATAAAAACTAGTTATTCAAAAGCTCAGACAAATCAAGAACAACATCTGCGATTCTTGGAGCAGGGCGTGAATAAACATTGTCATCAATTATATAAACTCTATCATTTGCAACAGCTGGAATTGAATCCCAGCCGGCACGAGACTTAACATCTTCAACACTAACGCCGTTGTTCATTGGAATTAAAATTACATCCGGAGCGCGTGCAATAATTGTTTCATCGCTAACCATAGGATAGGCATCGGTAAGATCATCAAAAATATTTTTTCCACCGGCATTTACAATTACATCATGAATAAAAGAAGTTGAGCCAACAGACATAAACGGAGCATTCCAAACTTCATAGTAAACTTTTATTGTTGAATCAAGTGCTTCAACTTCATCATCTTCTGTTGGGGCTGGTTGTGGAGTATAAGCCTTGCTCAATTTTTCTGCCATCTGTGCTACAACCTGAGCTGCTGCATCCTGATGTCCTGTGAGTTCACCCATATCCATAATTTCTTTTTCAATTGCAGTAATAGAAGTTGCGTTTGAAAGGTACCATTTAATTCCGTAAGAATCGAGCGGTTCAATCAAGAAGTTGTGCATGCCTTCACTAAGGTAAACAAGGTCAGGTTCGTAAGAAAGGATAGTTTCAATGCTCAAAGTTTTTCCGTCAAAACCGCCGACAATTGGTTTGTCTGCAGCTTCCGGCGGATAATCTGTAAACTGTGAAACTGCGGCAATCTGGTCGCCAGCGCCAATTGCATAAAGGATTTCTGCGGCTGCTGGTGAAAGTGTTACAATAGATTTTGGGTATTCTGCAGTTTTCTCAACAGCCTTTGCATTTTTCTTTATTTTTTTTGTAATAGTCTTTTTTGATTTTGCGCTCAAACTCATTGCAAGTGCAAGCATCAAAAGTACAATTCCGGTTTTTTTGATTAAGTGTTTCATTTTGGTACCTCTTTTTTGTTGATTTTTTTTTATTTTATAGCGCCCCACTGAGCGTAGTAGTCATCAAGCTGTTTTTTAAGCTCATCAGTAATAACCGATTTGTCGCCGTTTGTGTAAAGAGCTTCAATTACATCATTCATTGTAACAATAGCAGCGGTTTTAAATCCATAGGTTTGTGAAATTACCTGAAGAGCCGATTTTTCAGAATCAGGTGCGCGTTCCAGACGGTCAAGGCTGACAATTTCTCCAAGGATTTTTATTCCCCCCGAAGTTTCTTCAAGCGCCTTGATTTTTGGATAAACTTCTTCAATTGACTTTCCCGAGGTTGTTACGTCCTCAATAATTACAACCTTGTCGCCGTTTTTGATTTTGTAACCAAGAATTGAACCCTTGTCGGCACCATGGTCTTTTTCTTCCTTGCGATCACAGCAGTATTTAATTTCTTTTCCGTAAAGTTCGCTGTAGGCAATTGCAGTAGTTACAGCTAGTGGTATTCCCTTGTAAGCCGGACCAAAGAAAACATCAATGTCGTCTCCAAAATTGTCGTGTACTGCTTTTGCATAATATTCGCCAAGTTTTTTGAGCTGAGTACCTGTAATGTAAGCACCCGCATTCATAAAGAAAGGTGACTGTCTTCCACTTTTGAGCGTGAACGACCCGAACTTGAGCACCTGGCTCTGCACCATAAAATCAATAAATTCTTTTTTGTATTGTTCCATGGCTAAAAGTATATTGAAAATAAAGAGGATATGGAATACACCCGTGGTCCCTGAGCCTGTCGAAGGGTAGAAGATTTATCGACTACAAAGAAAAAATCATGTACAATAATACAAGGTACAAATATGACAAAAGCAAACAATCCAATTTTAATTAATAAAACTCTTGTAAAAAATCGTCTTACAATGGCGCCTACTGTAAAGTTTGATTATGCACAAGATGATGCAAAAGTAACTCAGGCACACATAGATCATTATAGTGAAAGGGCTGAACATGGGTGTGGATTAATTTGTGTAGAAGCGACGGCAATTTCTTCGGACGGACGTTTTTGTAGGACGCACCTTGGACTTTGGGATGATTCTCAAATAGAAGGTCATACAAAAATTGTAGATGCTTGTCATAAAAACAATGTGGTTGTAATTATTCAATTGAACCATACAGGTATTACTGCAAATCCGGAGCTTGGGGAACCGGCAGGACCTTCTGCAGTGCCAGGGCTCTATAATAAGGAAATTATTTCTAAGGAAATGACAGTTGAACAGATACACCAAAGACAGCAGCAGTTTGTAGAAGCAGCGGTAAGAGGAAAGCAGGCTGGTTACGATGGGATTCAGCTTCATGGCTGTCACGGATATTTAATAAACCAGTTTATTTCTAAAAAGACAAATTTACGAACCGATGAATATGGTGGAAGTGACCAGAATCGTGCACGCTTTGGCTGTGAAATTATAAAAATGATTCGTGAAAAATGCGGCGAAGATTTTATAATTTCTGTTCGAACGGCCGGAATTGAACCAGATGTAAAAACCGCAATAAGCATTGCAGAAGAATATGTAAAATGCGGATGTAATTATCTTCAAGTTTCGACTGGAATTGAATGGGATGACCCGTCGCTTAAAGAAGAAGGCGAGCCTTATAATCTTATTTGTAAAGCAGGTGTTTTGTTCCATGAGCATTTTAAGGGGCGTGTTCCTGTGTCGTGCGTAAATACAATTCTTGAACCGTCTCTTGCAAAATATCTTATAGAAAATGAACTTGTTGATACTGTAGATTTAGGTCGTGCAGTTTTGGCAGATCCTGCTTTTTGTGAAGCAGTTCTTGAAGACAAGCCTTTTGTAAAATGCTTTAATTGTCCGCGCTGCCAGTATGGACCTGGAATGCCGCATAAGTGCCCGGCTCTTGCAAAAAGGAGTTAGGTCATGCCGCAGTTTTTTATTCCATCAAAAGTACAGATGTCTCCTGTTGCCCGCGATTTTTCAGAAACCGCCCGCTACCTTGGATATCAAAAGGTGAGTGTTCCGGATGAACAGACAGAAGGGCTCATTAAAACTTCGGCCGCCGAACTTCTTGAAGTTATAAAACCACAGGCAGTTTACGAGCAGTTTGATTTAATTGTGGAATATGACGAAGAGGCCGGAACAGGTGAGGTTTCTTTTGCAGATGTCCGCATTCCTTCAAAAGATCTTGCCCGGAACTTACGTGAATGCAATAAGGTTGTGATTTTTGCATCAACGCTTGGTGCACAGTGCGACCAGGAAATAAGACGTGCGCAAATAAAAGATCCTGTAAAAGCCGCTGTGCTTCAGGCAACCGGTGCAATGTACATAGAAAAATGTGTTGATTTACTTAATGAAAAAATCCGGATTGAATTTGAAGAACAAGGCTACAAGGTTCGTCCGCGTTTCAGTCCCGGCTATGGGGATGTTTCGCTGGAAGTTCAAAAAGATTTTTTCCGCCTGCTGCCATGCAGTAGAATTGGACTAACGCTCATGGACACGCTGATAATGTCGCCGGAAAAGTCTGTGACTGCATTTATTGGAATTAAAGCGTAAACTTTCTATCTTCAGGTTTTTCTGCTTCTTTATAAAGAATTGCCACATTTCCAATTATGCGGACAAGTGTAGCATCGGTGCGAGCACAAAGCTCTGTAGTGAGTTCCTGTTTTTCGTCTTTGTATTCGTTGAATTTAACTTTTATAAGTTCGTGTGAGGCAAGGGAGGCTGCAGTCATTTGAACAACACCATCTGTGAGTCCTGCCCCTCCAACAATTACAACCGGCTGCAAGTCATGTGCTGCTTTTTCGAGGACTTTTCTTTGTTTACTGTTTAAATCTATCATATGCGAGTATTGTACCAATGATTACTGGGTTATACAAGTTTTACACAACCGTAAGGTGTGTCGTGGAAAGACTTGAAGTCTTCGATGATTTTGTGTGCGAATGGTGAGATTTGTGAAAGACGGCCCACACTTAATGTGTCATTGTCGGGCTTGACCCGACAATCTATTACTAATGGATCTATATATCTTTGTTTTACATTAAGCGAAATGCAAAAATATTCATCAGCGGGCAGAGCATGGTCGGTGTGTTCAATTTTTGTCATGGAGCGGAAGGTTTTGTAAAGGCGAGTGAGTTGGCGTTGCGGCTCCTGCGATCCCTGAGGCTCTCGAAGGGCCGCTATATGTTCCAGTTTATCCATAATCTCCTTCTCGCTCTTATTCATAAAATCATCTTCGCACAGCACGCCCTGTTCAACTGCCAGATTCATAATCTGACCAAGCATGTGAAGTGTTAGTTTGTTTTCGTTCAGCTGAAGTATGTGGCCAATCATGCAAAAACGGCGGCAGTAGTCTTCGGCAATTTCCAGGGTTTTGAAGCCAAGCTCATCTACTCCGTCTTCATTTTTAAGTACAACAATATCGTTGTATGCTCGTTCAATCGAAGGTAAATCCCAGCTGCCATCCAATGCCATTCCAGAAGGAAACATGTATTCAAGACGGTCTGCACTAAGCTGAGGGATTTCGTTGTCGGCAACAGGGTAAATGTGATAATCGCAAATCTGGTCTACAGTAAGGCCATCTTCTGCAAGTAATCCGCACAAAGCCGTATCATTTTTCAAAAGACTTTCATTTGGTGCTTCGGTCGCAGTTTGTGTCAGAGCATCGCCTTTCCTGAAATCAGAAACATGCGAAAAAACCGGAGTAGAAGCATCGTGAAAAAGGCCTGCCAGTGTTTGTGCTTTGTCGTGAGTAAAATGCCAGATAATCAGAGCAACACCAACAGAATGGTCGAGCCTTGAATAATAAAACCGGTTTTTATAAAGTTTAGTCCAGTCTGTACCGCACAAAAGTCCTACACCCTTAAGCCTTTGTAAAACAGGAAGGGCAATATACTTATCTAAAAAATCAGGATAATCGGGAGAAAGGATTTTGTGATATTTTTTGATGTCGTAGAACTTAGCCGGATCAGAAGGCCTCTCGTTCAACGACATCATTGTGGGCCAGTCAAACTGGTTAAAATAATTTGACATTATTTTTTGGGAGCATCGCCAACCATGGAAACATCAAGACGGTTGAATGGAGTTTCTAGTCCGGCAAGTGCTTTTTCTTTTGTAATGGCAATGTGAAGATCGCTTTTTGTTTTTAAGAAATTCTTTGGATCAAACCATACGGCTACAGTAACATCAATTCCAGAATCACCGAACTTATCAATCCAGGCAGCAGGAGCCGGTTCTTTTAAAACTGTTTCACAGTCGTTGGCAGCTTTAAGGTAAGTGTCCAGGGCAAGCTGTAAATCGTTTCCGTAAGCAATAGGGCAGGTAACTGTAAGACGTCGTTTGCTGTGGAAAGACTTGTTCATTAAATTTGTATTGATGATTGTAGAGTTTGGAATGCGTACCATTTCGTTGTCGAGCGTGTGAACTGTAACAGAAATCAGATTTATGGAATCTACAACTCCGGTAATTCCGTCTACAATAATTGTGTCTCCAATTTTAATAGCGCCTTCTGTAATTACAAAAAGTCCGCTTATCAAATTGCTGACGCTTGTTTGTGCAGCAAAACCAATTGCAACTCCGGCAATTCCAGCAGCGCCCCATATTGCACTAAGTTTAACGCCAAACAGGCTTAAGATGTACATTACGATGATTACATAAAAAACATATCGTAAAAACTTTATAAGAATGAGCGAGCGTGCTTTTGGCAACTTCTTTTCCGGAACCTTTTTAATTCCTCGAACCATCAATCTGAATATAATCCAGAAAATAAAAATGATTATTAAAGCACCTATGAGTTTAAAAAGATTTTCCCATGTAAGAAAACTTTTTATCCAGGTTAAGAATGATGAGGTTTGTTCCCAAAGAGAATTGCCTGCGCTTTTAAGTCCTTCTGATACTTCGTCCATATGTTGCTCCTTGTAAAAGATCCCCGGGTCAAGCCCGAGGATGACACTATTTGTCATTGTCGATGACCTTTTTGTCATTGTCGGGCTTGACCCGACAATCTCTTGCATATATCAGCTATTATACACTCATTACATCGTGGATTTCTAGCGGTGCACACATATCTTCCGTGAAGTAAAAGCCAGTGGTGCGCATGCTCAAGATATTCCGGAGGAATTCGCTGCAAAAGCGACTGCTCCACCTGTTCCGGTGTCGTTCCTTCTGCAAGTCCAATCTTCGGACAAATCCTCAGCAAGTGTGTATCTACCGGCATTGTCGGTTGATGAAAAATTACATTCAAAACAACGTTTGCAGTTTTTCGACCAACTCCTCTCAACGTCATTAACTCTTCGCGAGTATCCGGCACCTGACTGTCAAAATCATCAATCAGCTGCTGCGAAAGTTTAATTATATTTGTCGCTTTGTTTTTATAAAGTCCTATTGATTTTATATATGGAATAAGTCCAGCCTCGCCAAGTTCTAGCATTTTTTGAGGAGTGTCTGCAACCTTAAAAAGTTCTCGTGTTGCAAGGTTTACGCTCTTGTCTGTAGCCTGTGCCGAAAGTACAACCGCAACAAGCAGCGTGTACGGGTTCACATATTCCAGCTCCGACTTTGGTGAAGGATTCTGGGCTTTGAGACGTTCCATTATTTGAATTATCTGACTTTTGGAAAGCAGTTCCATTCGTTTTTATAAGGCAAGGTTTTTAAGCTCATCTGCCTTGTCTGTTTTTTCCCAAGGAAAGCCGTCGCGTCCAAAGTGACCATAACTTGCAGTTTTTGCATAAATTGGTGCTTTGAGTCCAAGTGTCTTTGAAATGCCGGCCGGAGAACAGTCGAATACTTTAAGAACAGCAGCTTCAATTTTTGACTTTTCAACTTTTTCTGTTCCAAAGGTTTCTACCATAACGCTAACCGGGAAAGGAACACCAATTGCGTAGGCAAGTTGAACTTCTGCGCGTTCTGAAAGCCCTGCAGCAACAATGTTTTTTGCAATGTAGCGTGCCATGTAAGCAGCAGAACGGTCAACCTTGCTAGGATCTTTTCCGCTGAATGCACCGCCTCCATGACGACCCATGCCGCCATAAGTGTCTACAATTATTTTGCGACCAGTAAGTCCTGCATCTCCGTCAGGACCGCCCTTTACAAAACGACCTGTAGGGTTTATGTAGAATTTTGTGCGCTCGTCCAAAAGTCCGGTTGGTTCAAGCACTGGTTTAATAATCTGTTCAATTATAGTCTGTTCAATCTGTTCGTGAGAAACATCGTCGTCGTGCTGGTGCGAAATTACAACTGCATCAATGTGAACAGGCTTGTGTCCTTCGTATTCAATTGTAACCTGGCTTTTTGCATCCGGGCGCAGCCATGCAATTTTTCCACTTTTACGAAGTTCAGTTGCTTTGAGCAAAAGCTGGTGTGAATAATAAACAGGAGCCGGCATAAGGGTAGGAGTTTCGTTACAGGCAAATCCAAACATCATTCCCTGGTCTCCTGCACCCTGCTGACCTTCATATTCTTTAAGACCTGTTCCAACAACTCCCTGACAGATATCATCAGACTGAGCGTGAAGACGGTTCATGAATGTAAAGGTTTTGTAGTCCAGCCCCTTGTCTTCGCTGTCGTAACCAATATTTTTTGCAACACCGCGGGCAATTTCTTCTATTTTAGTATTCAATTCTTCAAGGTTAATATCCTGTTTTAAGAAGCGAATCTCACCGCCAACAAGCACAAAGTTTGTAGTAGCAAAGGTTTCACAGGCAACGTGAGCTTCTGAATCAAGAGTAAGACAGTAATCAAGAATGGAATCGGAAATCTGGTCACATAATTTGTCTGGATGACCTTCTCCAACTGATTCTGATGTAAATAAATAGTGATTTTTGTTTAAGACAGTGTCCATTTCAGGACCTCCTCTTTAGCAAGATTTACCGGCAGCCACGCCACCAGATTCCGTTCTGCAATTTGGATAAATCAACGGGATAAACTAATAATAATGAAATATTTATTTTTATTCAATCAAAAGTATTAATGGATTTGAACAAAAAAATTATTTTAATTTTTTAAAAAAAGGATTTATAATAATAGATAATGAATAAGAAAAAAATAGAGAAAATAAAACTCTTTTTGGGTATAGGAAAACACTCAGATTATATAAACGAATATTTTGACAAATCAAATATCCGTTCAAGTCTTTATGTAACTTCGGTTATTCTTGTACTTGAACTTTTGATGATAATTAATATTACAATCAGACAATTCAGTGAAGAAACACGCAGAAGCAGTCAATGGTTTATAATTCATTTAATATGCTTTATAATACTTTTACTGGCTGCACTTGCACTTTTTATTTATTCCATTCGTCATGTAAAAAAGCTAAGCGCCAATCGCAATACCTGGGCTGCTTTAAGATATATATTTTCAATAGTTGCAATTGTCTTTGGTATTTATATTTCTTTTCTTGATTATAAAAAAGGTGAGCAGTTTATAACACTCATGACAATGACAGTTTTTGTTTTTTGTTTTGTTGTCTGGAGACCTGTTTATTCAATTCTTCTGCTTGCTGTTTCTTATGCAGGATTTTTTATTCTTTGTAATATTTTCTTGCCTGCAACATATGCAACAAAAGTGAATCTTTCGATTGTTTTTGTTTCAATTCTAATGAGTGCAATAAATGCTTATCATCAAAAACTGAAGGAAGCACAAAAAGATGAAAAACTAGAGCATGCACAAAATATTCTGCTGAAGCTTTCTATAAGTGATGAAGTAACCGGTATTGCAAACATGCATTATTTCCGTAGTCAGGCACTGGAGCTTATGCACGATAAATCTGTAGATATCAATAAGCTTATCTTCCTTTTTCTTGATATTGAAAATTTTAAAATTCTGAATGAAAAATATGGTTTTTGGGAAGGCAACATTTTTCTTAAAAAATTTGCAGATATGCTTGGAATAGTATTCAAAGATTCCATTATTGCACATTTTTCGAATGATAATTTTGTCGTACTTACTAAGGACGAGGCAATCGAAGAAAAGCTTAATACAATAAGACGAAATCTTTTGAGCATGAATTATGATATAAATCTTGGTCTTAAGGTTGGAAGTTATCGTCCGCGTGATAGAGAATGCCTTCCTGTAATTGCCTGCGATCATGCGCGTTATGCCTGTTATTCAATCAAAAAGCGCTACAAACACGATTACTGTGAATATGATGATTCAATGGCAAATGATTTTCAGAAAAAACAGTACATCATTAACAATATTGATGAAGCAATTAAAAAGGAACATATCAAGGTATACTATCAGCCGGTTATAAATACAAGAACAGGCAGACTTTGTGGTCTTGAGGCTTTGGCCCGTTGGGATGATCCTCAATACGGATTTTTAGCACCTGCAGATTTTATTCAAACTCTTGAGGAATACTATCAGATTTACAAGCTTGATATGTTTGTTGTTGAAAAGGTATGTCAGCATTTTGTAACTATACAAGACTTAAATTTGCCGCTTATTCCGGTTTCATTAAATTTTTCGCGTAGAGATTTTGATTCAATTAATCTGGCAGAAGATGTTGAAGAGTGTTTGCAAAGGTACAATATTGATAAAAAGCTTATACATATAGAAGTTACCGAAAGTACACTTTCAGATAACGATGAAAAGTTAAAGGAAATTTTGAAGCGTTTTAGAAGTGATGGTTATGCACTTTGGCTTGATGATTTTGGTGCAGGTTATTCTGGTCTGAATGTTCTTAAAGAATATGATTTTGACATGATGAAAATAGATATGAAATTTTTAAGCGGATTTTCCGGTAATAAAAAAGCGCGTTGTATTTTAAAGAACATAATTACTATGGCAAAAGAGCTTAAGATGAGTACACTTACCGAAGGTGTTGAAACAGAAGATGCATACCAGTTCCTTAAAGATAACGGCTGCGAACAGATTCAGGGTTATCTCTTTGGTCGTCCAATGCCCGATAAGGAATTATATGAAAAAATAAAAGTCGGCTTGTATCAACTGGATGTTTAGATTGTCCGTTTCACTATGAATGCCTCGCGGAATGATTGAGTATTCTTATATTTTCTTATATACTAGTAATTTATGGACACTCGTAACATTTTTGAAAATCTCTCTTGTATCGATCACAGATACTCTTTGTCGGAGGCTGATGCGTTTGCAGGCCTTTCTAAATATATTTCGGAAGAAGCTTCTATTCGTTCCTGCGCTAAGTGTGAGGCTGCTCTCGTAAAGGCTCACTTAAAGCTTCGCGGAAAGCTTACAGATGATATTGCTGCTGAACTTGATAAGGTTGCAGAAAATATTGACCCTCAGGAAGTTTACACAGAAGAAGAAAAAACAAAGCACAATATCCGTGCTCTTGTAAATGTTATGAAGACTAAGGTAAATGCCGAAATTGGCCCTCTTATTCACCTTGGCGCTACTTCTGTAGATATTCTTGATACAGCTCTCAGCTGCCGTATGCGCGATGTTACTCAGAACGTTGTGCTTCCTGAACTTAAAAAACTTGAAAATTATCTTTGCGATATTGCCGAACGTGAATGTGCTACTCCACAGGTTGGACGTACTCACGGACAGCACGCCGTTCCTATTACATTCGGCTGGAGCATTGCAGAATTTGTAAGTCGCCTTGGAAAGTCAATCCTTCGCATTGAAGAATTGAGCAACGGACTTGTTGGAAAGCTTGCAGGCCCTGTTGGTTCTTACAATGGTCCAAGTATGATTGTAAAAGATCCTGAAGAGTTGGAACGCACTTATGTAGGCTTCCTTGGACTTCAGCCAAGTGAGTATTCAAACCAGCTTGTTGAGCCGGAATACGTACTCCGCCTGTTGCTCGAGATGAATGTTGCCTTTGGTATTATTGCAAACCTTGCAGATGACCTTCGAAACCTTCAGCGCTCAGAAATCGGGGAAGTTTTTGAATACTTTGCAGCAACACAGGTTGGCTCAAGCACAATGCCTCAGAAACGCAACCCTTGGAACAGCGAGCACGTAAAATCACTTTGGAAAGCAATGTGCCCACGCGTAATCACCTTCTATATGGACCAGATTAGCGAACACCAGCGCGACCTTACTAATTCTGCCAGCCAGCGCTTTATTACAGATTATGTCAGCGGCTTTACAATGGCAGTTGCACGCATGAACAGCGTTGTTAAGGGACTTCAGGCAGACAAAGAAGGCATGGCACGCAACCTTGAAAATGCAGGTGGAAAGGTAAAGGGCGGCGTACTTGCAGAACCAGCTTACATTCTTCTTGGCGAAGCAGGCTACAACGACGGTCACGAAGTTATCCGAAAAATCACACTCGAAGCAGAACAGACAGGCAAAACCTTTTTTGAAGTTCTTAAAACTCACGAAAAAGAATATGCCGACATCACTGCTCAGCTTGAAAAACTCGGCGTTGAAAATCCTGCTAACTTCTTTGAACATCCTTCAAACTACTGCGGACTTGCTGCTGTTAAGTCAAAACGCCTTGCACAAAAATATAAGGAGTTAATGAAATAACAGTATGGCAAAATATATTATAAAACGTATTCTTCTTGCGTTATTTACAGTTTTTTTAATTTGTATAATTACCTTTGCGCTTATGAATGCAATCCCTGGTGGACCATTCAACCGCGAAAAGGCACTGAGCGAAGCAACAATTGCAGCACTTAATGCACGCTATGGTCTTGATAAGCCTTTGTATGTTCAGTTTGGAAAATACATGCAGAATCTTGCACACGGCGACTTTGGTGTTAGCCTTAAAAATGGCCGCGAAATAAAAGAAATAATCAGGGAGTCGTTCCCAATTTCATGCCGCCTTGGACTTTCTGCAGTTACAGTTGCTCTTATTCTTGGAACAATTTTTGGAAGCCTTGCCGCTCTTATGCGAAACAAATGGCCCGACAGAGTAATCATCTTTTTGTCTACCTTGTTTACAGCAGTTCCAAGCTTTGTTCTTGCAACCTTGCTGCTTCTTATATTCAGTATCAAGCTCGGCTGGGTTCCGGTCTGGTCTGTTGAACATACCAGTTATCTTTTGCCGGTAATTGCCCTTTCGGCTTATCCTATGGCATATACAACTCGTCTTGCAAAAACAAGTATGCTTGACGCTTTAAGTCAGGATTATATCCGCACTGCAAAAGCAAAGGGTGTTTCAAAATATAAAATCATTTTTAAGCACGCTCTCAGAAACTCGCTTCTTCCAATCATCACTTATGCAGGTCCGGAAATTGCATACATCATTACAGGTTCTATGGTTGTAGAAACAGTTTTTACAGTTGGTGGAATTGGTTCAAAATTTGTAAGCGCAATTACAAACCGCGACTACACAATGATTATGGCAACAACAATCTTCCTTGCAACTCTTATGGTTGTAGCAAATGTAATCTGCGACTTGCTCTACAAACTTGTTGACCCAAGAATTAAATACGATTAATAAAAAAATACAAAAGGAAATAAAATGACAACTTTTGATGTAAATAAAACACCTAAAAAATATGCCCTGAGCATGCAGCTTGATTTGTCTAAATTTGAAAAAGCAACCGAAGACGAAAAAAAGCAGCAGGATGTTATGAGTGAAAGCACCACCTTCTTCAAGGATGGAATGAAAAAGCTTTTTAAGAATCCGCTGGCTGTTGCAAGTATCATTGTGCTCAGTTTAATTATTGTAACAATTATTGTAGCTCCACATATTGTTCCATACAGCTACGAAGAAATTCTTTCTGTAGACGGAGTTCGCGACAAGGGTGCAAAAAACCTTAAGCCGTTTGAATACAGTAAAGCAGAACAGGCTTACATAGAAAAAGGTAATTTCCGCTTTCCACATATCTTTGGAACAGACGAGCAGTGTCGTGATTATTTTATCCGTGTAATTTACGGAACCCGCGTTTCGCTTGTAGTAGGATTTTTTGCAAGCCTTATTGTTCTTTTAATAGGAATTGTTTACGGAAGTATTTCGGGCTATGCGGGAGGAAAGGTCGACCTTATAATGATGCGAATAGTCGACATAATATATTCGCTACCCGATATGCTTGTAATCATTCTGCTTTCGGTTGTACTTTCACATGTGCTTCAGTTTAAGTCGGGTTCGTTCCTTGCAAGCATGGGTTCAAATATGGTTTCTCTTTTTATTGTATTTGGACTTTTGTATTGGGTTGGAATGGCACGCCTTATCCGCGCACAGATTCTTTCTATAAAGGAAAACGAATATATTCTGGCAGCCCGCTCAATCGGAGCAAAGCCGGGACATATTATCCGCAAGCACATTATTCCAAACTGTCTTTCGGTAATCATTATTTCTACGGCTCTTCAAATTCCTTCTGCAATTTTTACAGAAAGTTATCTTAGTTTTGTTGGACTTGGTGTTCAGGCTCCAATGCCTTCGTTAGGTTCACTTGCAAATTCGGCACGAGGTGGTTTACAAAGTTATCCGTTTAAGCTTGTATTCCCTGCCCTTATGATTTGTCTGATTGTTCTTAGTCTGAATCTTCTTGGTGACGGACTTCGTGATGCCTTTGACCCTAAGTTGAATAAGTAAAGGTGAAGCTATGAGTGAAGTATTATTAAGAGTTGAAGATTTACATACCGCATTTAAGACAGACAAGGGTGAAGTTCAGGCAGTAAACGGCATTTCATTTGATTTGAATGAAGGTGAGATTCTTGGAATTGTAGGTGAGTCTGGTTCCGGAAAAAGTGTTACTGCTTATTCCATAATGCAGATTCTTGCCGACAACGGTTACATCGAAAGCGGAAAGATTTTATATAAGGGTAAAAACCTTGTTGAAATGAATTCTGACGAAATAAGACACTTCCGCGGAAAATGCTGTTCTATAATTTTCCAGGATCCTATGACAAGCTTGAACCCTGTTTTTACAATCGGGAATCAGCTTAAAGAAGCAATCAAACTTCATACAGACAAAAAAGGCGATGAGCTTCAGAAACGTGCAATAGAAATGCTTGAACTTGTTGGAATTAACGAACCTGCACGCCGACTCAAGCAGTATCCGTTTGAGCTTTCGGGTGGTATGCGACAGCGTGTTATGATTGCAATGGCACTTGCCTGTGAGCCTGATATCTTGATTGCCGACGAGCCTACAACTGCGCTTGATGTTACAATTCAGGCCCAGATTCTTGAAGAAATCCAAAAGCTTCAGAAAAAAATGGGCATGGCAGTTATCCTTGTAACACACGACCTTGGTGTAATTGCAAACATGTGCGACGATATTATTGTAATGTACGGTGGCCGTGTTTGTGAGCGCGGAACTGCCGATGAAATTTTCTACAATTCAAAGCACGAATACACAAAGGGCTTGCTCAAGTCTATTCCAAATGCAGAGAATATGAATAAAAAACTTGAGCCAATCAGCGGAACTCCAATAAACCTTTTGAATCTTCCAAAGGGCTGTTCGTTCTGTACACGCTGTAAAAATGCAATGAAGATTTGTCTTACAGAACAACCGGAAGAACTTTTTATAAATGATAACCATATTGCATCCTGCTGGATGAATGTAAAAGAAGCATTGGCGGAGGTGCAGAAATGAGTACAATTCTAGAAGTACAAAATCTTAAAAAATATTTTCCTGTTCGTTCAGGTTTTAAAAAGCTTACACTCAAAGCTGTAGACGATGTTTCTTTTTCTATTGAAAAGGGCGAAACACTTGGTCTTGTTGGAGAATCTGGCTGCGGAAAAACAACTGTTGGTCGAACACTTCTTCATCTTTACAAACCTACCGACGGAAAAGTAATTTTTGACGGGCAGGAAATTACAGAAAAAAATATTACCGAAATGCGTAAAAAGATGCAGATGGTTTTTCAGGATCCGTATTCTTCGTTGAACCCTCGCATGACTGTAGAAGACATTATTGGAGAGCCTCTTGATGTTCATCATTTGTATAATACAAAAGAAGAACGTCGTGAAAAAATCTTAAGTCTTATGGAGTTAGTTGGACTTAACTCAGAACATGCAACACGCTATGCACATGAGTTTTCGGGTGGACAGAGACAGCGTATTGGAATTGCCCGCGCACTTTCTGTAAATCCGGAATTCATTGTGTGTGATGAACCTGTTTCGGCACTTGATGTTTCTATTCAGGCACAGATTATCAATATGTTCGAAGAACTTCAGGCTAAGCTTGGAATTGCATATCTTTTTATTGCGCACGACCTTCTTGTTGTTCAGCATATTTCAAAAAGAATTGCAGTTATGTATTTGGGAAAGCTTGTAGAAATTGCAGATTCTGATGAGCTTTGTAATAATCCG
>JAFZWX010000025.1 GCA_017617145.1 Treponema sp.
AAAGAACCACTCAAAAGGATTTGTCATATTTCCAAGCGGATTTGTATATGTTTTTGTTTGAGTGATATCAACCTCTACAACAGATGGAAGCATTGTGTCAGAAACAGAACGGAAGGTTGTCTGTAATGCTTCTACAATACTCAATGCTGACTGACCAAAAGCTGTGCCGCCAATCATAAGGGCAAGCATTGCACCTGCAAATAATTTTGTAATTTTTTTCATTTTTCGTTCTCCTGAAAAATAATCTTTATATATAATATAATAACACTTTTTCAAAAGAGTAACATAAATAAGTTGTTATAAAGTGGGATTACTGGTAAATTAGCTGTTATATTTGCTATTTATAGTTCAAATCTGTGAGCACTTCTGTGTGATCTTCGAACACAGCAACTGTATGCTCTTCGTGACATGAAACCTCTCCATCGGCAGTAACGACAGTCCAACCGTCATCAAGAAGGTCTACATCAGGTACACCCATATTAATCATAGGTTCTATTGCAAGTACCATACCAGGTTTAATTCTTGGATTCATTCCGCGGAAAGGAACATTAGGAATGCTTGGATCTTCATGAACTTCAAGCCCTACTCCGTGACCACAGTAATCATAAACAACGCCATAACCGTTACGGTCTGCAATTTCGTAAACTGCCTTTGAAATATCGCCTATTCTGTTTCCAACTTTACAGGCGGCAATTCCTGCACGAAGACATTCTTCGGTAACTTCCTTAAGCTTGCGCACTTTTGGATCAACTTTTCCAATAAGCAAAGAATGAGTTGTATCGCTTATGTATCCGTTAAGATTTATTCCAACATCAAGACTTACAAGGTCTCCTTCATGAACAATTCGTTTTTTTGAAGGCATTCCATGAATAACTTCGTCATTTATGCTTATGCACACTGCTCCCGGAAAATCTTCCATATACCAGGCAGGAATTCCACCGTGTGATTCTATGTAATGTTTAAATAACATGTCTATATCGTGGGTACTCATTCCGGCTTTGATTTTTGGAATAAGTTCATTAAACATATCTGCTGTAAGATGACACGATTTTCGTATGCCGTCAATTTCTTCGAGTGTCTTAATCTTGATCATAATATGGCTATTCTAACATTTTGCTTGATTCTCGTAAACAGATTTCAGCAGTTGCAGTGTCACCAAGGCGGCGGTATTCTTCGCTCATTTTGCGCAGAAAGAAGGCGTCGTTAGTTTTTCCTAACTCAAGGTCAAGTGCTCGTTCATAAACATCAAGTGCAAGCTCGTCGTTTATAACTGTGTCAATATTTCGTTTAAGGATATTCAGCGTAAAACTAATAACTTCAGGAAAAAATATATAAAAGTATCTGTAGGAATATTCCATTTTTATAATCTGTTCAAGAAGCAAAAAAGCATCATAATATTCTGCACGAATTACCAGTTCTTCTGCAAGAATGTAACCGTAATCCATAAAATCTTCACGCGTAAAATAATCCTTAAGAGTAAAGTCGGGATGATTTGTCTGCATGCGCTTAAACTCTGCAACTGCTTCGTCTTCTTTATTTCGCATGAGTGTATAAAAAATAAGTTTGGCACGGCTTTCATAATCCTGACGTTCACTAAGCCATTTGTAGTAATTAAATGATTCTGATTTATGCCCGCTTTGTTTGGATTTGAAAAAACTGCTTTCGTCAAAAATGCTTCGCTGGCGGGTATCGGATAAAACTCTGTAGGCGTGAACAACTTCGTTAAATTCATCTTTTCTGGTAATGTCGCCGGTAAGGTCGGGGTGGAGATTTTTTACTTTTTCGCGGTAGGCACGCTTTATTTCTGCAAGAGTTGCATTCTGTCTTACGCCTAAAACCTTGTAAAAATCAGTCATCGGGCCGCCTTAAAAAAGCTTAAACTTAGTTTCAATATCTTCCTGCTTTACAACAAGAACCGGGATTTTTGAATTTTCAATAATATCGCTTTGATGTGAAGAATGAACGTTTCGTTTTATAAGAAGCTCGCCTTTTTTTCTGTCGGCACCACCAATTACAATCATATTGGCTTCATAATCTTTTGCACTTTTAAGGATTTCTGTAACGACAGAGCCATCCTTTAATTCGCTTTGGGCAATTACACCTTTAGACGCTGCAAGACTAACAGCATATTCAAGATAATTTTGTCCTTCATAAGCAAGATCAACCTTGTAATCTACCTGCTCATCTTTGGCAAGCATCTGATTCATTCCCAGATATTTAATTGTTGCAGAGTCTATTACATATAAAAACTTAATTTCTGCCTTGTAAGTTCGGGCTAACATAACTGCATACATTGCCGCATGAATAGATTCATCGGAACCGTTTATTGCAACAAGAAGTCTTTTTGATTTTTCTTCTGATTTATCGCTCACATAGCCCCCCTTTCTTTCTTTTTCTTTAAGGCTTTTAATACAAATACGTTTTCGCGTTCACGTTCTTCAAGAACACTTTCTATATATTTTATCGTCTCTGTAGCCTGAGGGATTATCATTTTGTCCAGTGCATTTACACGTCGCTGGGTTCGTTTTACTTCTTCGGCAAGACGCCACACAATAGTACGGATTGAAGCCATTTGAGTTAGCAAAGTAAGAAGATTAAAAAACTTTACGATTACTTCATCGGTGTTTGCGTAGGTTCCAAGAAAAGAATAGAAAAGTTCTTTTTTAGGAAGTTCAACTTCTATTGTTTCAAACTGCATACCGCCTACTGCAACAGTTTTTTCTATCATATCAAAATCATAGTGAATACCATGGCTTATTCGTTCAACCTGGTCAGCACCGTCAATCATGAGCATGCGTTTGAATGCAGGGTATGCTTCGTCTATTGCCTGCTGTATTTCGTCTTCTAAAAGCTTTACCTGTTCAACAAGGCTCATAAGCTCGCGTACAAGAATTTCGCGTTTTTCTTCAAGAAGCTCGTAGCCGTTTGTGCTTACTGCA
Source organism: Treponema sp. (assembly GCA_017617145.1). The sequence goes on from JAFZWX010000025.1 coordinate 2,940, forward strand.
AGCTGCTCTTTTGTAATGAGAAGGTTTGATTTTGTTGGCGCAACGGTTATTTGTGCCATTTTTCAATCAACTCCGGTTTAATTCGTG
>JAFZWX010000187.1 GCA_017617145.1 Treponema sp.
CAAACTCCAGTCTGCTGGTTAAAGAATACCGCACGGTAATATCCCTGTGCGTTTTTCGTAAGGTAAAAAGGTTTCATGTTTTCCCCCAGGATAAGTCAATACAGACCAAAACCATCAAAAAAAACATCACGATTCTTGTACAGATTCTTATGACGATTTTTATGACGATTCGATATCCCGTTTGAAAACGAATCCTATTTCCAACAAAAAAGGTATCGCCCAAACATATTGGATATTATAACAACATTTGCCTAAATCCTTATGACATAAGCATTTAGACAAAAAAAATGGCTTCTAACAGTGTTAGAAGCCAAGTGCCACAGGTTGGAATCGAACCAACGACATACGGATTTTCAGTCCGGCGCTCTACCAACTGAGCTACTGCGGCGAATGTTTAATTATATTATTAAAAAATGGGATTTGTGTCAATACTTGGGATGGCAAATATGTAAAAAAATTGAAATCTCACCAGGAATTTACTATAATGGTTTTTATGGCTGAATTTGTTTCGACATTTATAACCGGATTTCAGGATGTTGTAAAAAAAGACTTACAACAGAAATTCCCGACACTTAAAATTCTCAATTTATTTGACGGACTGATTCACTATAAATTTGACGGAAACTCACGCGAACTTGAAAAAATCATTTATTTTAACAATACCTTTTTTGTTTTAAAAACTATGAAAGGTAAAGGCTTAAGTTTTAATTCACTTATAGGCGCACTTTGTTCAAGTAAAAATTATTTTATCGTAAACAAAGGAACTTTTCGTGTGCGGTTCCAACAGGAAAACCAATTTACTAAGGTAGATAAAAATCTTACACGGCGCGTAGAAGAATACGTTACAAAAAACTCAAAACTCACATTAGACAGACTTTCACCAACAAATGAAATCTGGTTTTCTATAAGGCGCGAAGGTTTTGCTTTTTGCGGTGAACTTATTTCCAAACGAGAATTTACAGAAAAAAACTTAAATAAAGGTGAGCTCAGACCTGAAATAGCTTATCTTATGTGCTGCTTTGCAGATATTATGCCTCAACAAACAATTCTTGAACCTTTTTGCGGTTATGGTTCTATTCCAATTCAGCTTGAAAAACACTTTAAATGTAAAAAAATCTACATCTCTGATATTGATAAAGAAAAAATAAATCTGATATCTGATAAAAAAATTGCTGCTTCTCCAATTGTCAGCATTTTACAGGCTGATGTTTTTGAGCTTGCACACATATCTGATAATTCGATTGACTCAATAATAACAGATCCTCCCTGGGGTTTGTGGGAAAATATAGAAAACATTGAAGCTTTTTATATAAGGATGTTTGTTTCTTTTAAACGCGTTTTAAAACAACAGGGAAAGATGATTATCCTGACAGCACGAACAAGTGAATTTGAGAATGCCGTAAGTCAGTCAAATATCAGAATTGAAAAATCACTTCACACTCTTGTAAATGGTAAAAAGGCCAGTCTATATTTATGCATTTATTGATATAAATAAGCCGGATATGTGTTGAATTTTTCTAAATCATTAATAACCGAAACAGGCAAACCTAATTTTGAAGCAAGTTGTTTTTGCTGTATATCAGATAAAATTCCAAACACAGATTCTCTTAATGTCTGTTTGTGTTCATAGCGGAAGGTTATAACTTTACAATCTTTTATCTGTAATTCATTCCCTCTGAGGGTATAAATCATATTATCCCAGGTGTCAATTTCGTCAATAAGATTGTTTTGTACTGCCTGTGAAGCGGTATATACTCTTCCATCTGCAAGCTCTTTTACTTTAGAAACATCCATTCCTCTACTCTGGGCAACAATTGAAACAAACTGTTCATAACATTCATCAGAAATGGACTGCATTATATCTTCCTGCTCTTCGGTAATTTCGCTATAAAAGTTACCCATTAGTTTATTACGACCTGAATGAATCGCTTCAATTCTTATACCGACATCATCTAAAAGCTCTGTTGCATCAATAAGCTGACCTGCAATTACACCAATTGAACCTGTAAGTGTATTTCTATTTGCGTAAATTTTATCTGCCGGACACGAAATATAGTATCCTCCCGATGCAGCCAAAGGTCCCATATAAACATAAAGCTTTTTTCCCATTGCCTTATAATCCAATAAAGCAAAATAAACTTCATCAGCCTGATAAACTCCACCGCCAGGAGAATTTACATACATTGCAATTGCAACATTATTACTATCGTGAGTAAGTTTATTGATTGTAGAAAGCAGCCATTTTTGATTATAAGTAGTATTTTCGTCTTCAATAGTTCCTTCTACATAAAGTGCTGCAATATATTCATCGCCCTTGAAAGAATATCCGTCTTTATTTGAAGAATAACCGCTTGGATTTCCTGTAGGATTTGCAGAAGAAAAAGACGGCGATTCCTCTTTATTCTTGAAAAACTTTGAATAACAAAAGCATCCTGCGGCAAGAAGTGCAATAATAACAAATACAATGATTCCAGATTTTGTTTCGTTTTTCATTAATTTAAATCCTCCGGCTTTACCTTACCATTTTCGAGTGCATCCTGTAAAAGAGCGTGATATGCATTTATTTGAGTAAGATGATAATATGGAAGAACCCAGAAGAAACCTATACAGAACGTAACAAAACCAAAAAGGAACCATCCGATAAAAGAAAGTTCAAGAACAAAAAGCTCCCATCTATGGCCTTTTGTAATTGTAATACTTAACCTTAGAGCTTTTCTAATTCCAACGTCAGGAAATTCTGCTGCAAAGATTGTTGCAAAAGAATACTCAATTGACTTTATAAACATTGGAATAAAACCAACAAGAAGAATTATTAAAGACAATACTGTTAAAAGTGTTGAATCTTCCGTAATATCAATCTGAGTAAGAGTTATAATTATTGTAAAAATTATGAGTAATGGAATTGCAAGAAGTGCCCAAAGGAACAACCACAAAACTCGCCACAAACCACATAAAATACCTCTACCCCATTTATTATAGCCTGCAAAATAACTATTTAATGAAACAGGATCTGGTGAGCGTGTAAAAATCAGAAAAAATGAATAAAGGACTATATCAATAACAAAATCCATGATTGTTTGAATTATTGAAAGTATTGTATCTCTGCCGGAAGGTAATATTGGGGAATTCAAAAGGTCATCAACTGATGCAGTAAGCAATTGTGAAAACGTATATGAAGAACTTTGAGTCTGCGTTAAAGAAAAGAGTGTAAGAATAACTAAAGAAATTATTGTTGCAAAAACTGCAGGCTTCCATCTGCCCTTTAACTGCATTAAAGCAAAAGATTTATATTTTTTTCTGTCAAAAGTCATTTTTTAACTCCCGTGAAATTTTGGATATTTTAAAATTATATCACACAAATTGTTTAATGACAAATTAGAAAAGATATGTATAAATTAAAAACTATAGACACTTTTACTCAAAAACCATATAATAAGAAGATACACGCTATATGTTTAAAAGAGTGTCTACAAACAAGAGTGTTTTAAGGCACCAGGAGGAAAATTGGCATACGTGAATAACACAAACAACAAAAACAATGGACAAAGAATTAATGAAATGATTCGTGTCCGCGAGGTTCGTCTTATCGATGACGAGGGAAATCAGCTGGGCATTGTTGCAACACAGGAAGCCCTTAACATGGCAAAAGACAGAGACCTTGACCTTGTTGAAGTTTCACCTAATGCTAACCCACCGGTTTGTAAAATACTTGATTATGGCAAATACAAGTTCGAACAGGAAAAAAAGCTCCGTGATTCCAAGAAGAACCAGAAAGTATTAAAGCTGAAGGAAATCCGCATGCAGCCAAAAATCGGCTCCGGAGATCTGGATACTAAGGCCAAACATATACAGGAATTTCTTGACGAGGGTGATAAGGTTAAGGTTACAATCCGTTTCCGCGGACGTGAACTTGCCCACACAGAACTCGGCTATGACGTTCTGAATGAGGTGTTAAAGCGACTTACCTCGGCGTACAACATTGATAAGCCTGCCGCAATGGATGGCAGAAACATGTCAATGACAATCTCAGCAAAAGCCGCAAAATAAGGGGTTTAAAAATGCCTAAAATGAAGACTAAAAAGTCAGCTGCCAAGAGATACTCTCTTACTGGTACTGGCAAAGTTAAGCACAAGAAGCAGAACCTTCGTCATATTTTGACAAAGCGTTCTCCTAAAAGAAAGAGAAACTTGCGTGCAGCAGGTTATGTAGATGAAGCAGACGCAAAGAGAATCAGAAAGCAGATGCTTCCTTATGGTTAATAGGAGAAGACTATGTCAAGAGCGATAGACGGAACAAAAAGAAAGAATCGCCGTGTAAAGATTTTGAAGCTTGCTAA
>JAFZWX010000188.1 GCA_017617145.1 Treponema sp.
CATAATCGTAATCTTCATTTCTTGCCTGTAATTCGATATCTGCAAGTTCGCCATCATCGAACTCAATACTCATATCGAAAAGCATGCTTTTTTGTTTTCGTGTTTCTTTATGAGGTTCATTAGATTTGAGCTTGACGGTCTTTATCGCACGTCCAAACACCGCAGAAATGAAACTCTTGAGTGCAAGGTCTGATTCTTCGGTTTCCTGTGTAAAGATTCCCTTGAACGTAGAATCATAAAGCGGACTTAACAGCGCTGTATCATTAGGTCTTTTTGTATAAAGTTCGGCCGGATACTGCGGACCGAAATTTTCTTCTTCTTTTGCTTCAAAAACTTCTTCCATAGGAAAAGTCTCCTAGTGTAATAAATTGCTCAGGGCATACCGCCCCGGCGGAAAAGTGAATTTCCTATATATAGTATTAAAAAAAAATTGGACTTCTTACAAAAAATCCTGAAAAAAATTAATAATCCTGTTAAAAAACTTAATTTATCTACGTATTCCCAAGCGCAACTAATTTCACTATAATTACTCAACAATCAAAAAAGGAACTTAAATATGATAGTAATGAAATTCGGCGGTTCCAGCGTGGCAAACGCAGAACGCATTAAGCATGTTGCATCAATAATCAAGGCATATCAGTATCGCAGACCTGTTGTTGTACTTTCGGCTATGGGAGATACAACTGACCATCTTTTAGAGGCAGCCGACAAAGCTGTAGAAGGCACTGTTGATGTTGCCGGAGTTGCAAAGCTTCACGAAGAAACTGCGGCAGAGCTTGGTATAAATATTGATACAATCGAAGCGCTGCTTGATGAACTTAAAAAACTGCTTACCGGTATTTCTATGCTTAAAGAAGTGAGCAAACGTTCGCGCGACTATCTTGTTTCTTTTGGTGAACGCATGTCTGTTCGAATGATGGCTGCTTACTTGAATAGTCAGGGCATTCCTGCAAAGTTCCACGATGCCTGGAATGTTGGATTTGTAAGCGACAGCAATTATATGTCTGCTGAACTTCTTGATGAAACCTGGACAAATATTCCTCAGTATTTAAACGGCTACAAAAACGGTGCCTATGATGATATTCCGATTGTAACAGGCTTTATTGCAAAGGATGCAAAAGGCAATATTACAACCTTAGGCCGCGGTGGTTCAGATCTTACTGCAACTATGATTGGAGCCGCAATGCAGGCAGAAGAAGTTCAAACCTGGAAAGATGTTGACGGTATCTTGACTGCCGACCCTCGTGTTGTAAAAGATGCAAAGCCTGTTCCTGAAGTTACTTACGAAGAAGCACAGGAACTTGCAATGTTTGGAGCACAGGTTCTTCATCCGCGCAGTATGCTTCCTGTTCGAAAAACCGGAACTCCTGTACGTGTAAAAAATTCCTACAACATTCAGAGTCTTGGTTCTATTATTGTTGAACAGCATACAGAAAAAGTTCCTCCAGTTTGTGCAATTACAAGTGTAAAAGGAATTACTCTTATTGATATTGTAAGTTCACGAATGCTTGGCGCTGCAGGTTTTCTTGCACACATTTTCAATAACTTCTTAAAGTGGAACATAAGCATTGATGTTATTGCAACCTCAGAAGTTTCTGTTTCGCTTACTGTTAATTCTAAAGATAAGCTTGACGGTCTTGTTGAAGATTTGGAAAAAGCAGGTGAGGTTACTGTCCGAAAAGGTAAGGCAATTGTTACAATCATCTGTGATGCCGCTCATTCAAGTGCAATTCTTGCAGGCGGATTTGAAGCCCTTGCCGACGAAGGAATAAACGTCCAGATGATTTCGCAAGGCGCCAGCAAAGTTAATATAAGCATTATTGTAAATGAGGAAGAAGCCGACCGCACAGTTCAGATTCTTCATCAGGCATATTTTAGTTAGGGAATAGTAAATAGGGAATAGTAAATAGGGAATAGTAAATAGGGAATAGTAGGTGGGGGGAAGTCTCCCCCTCGGCCGCACTTCGTTGCGTCCTACCCCCTCTGCGGAGCTCAAACGCCGCCCCGCAACGCCCTGCTGACTATTTACTATTAACTATTTTACTATTCACTAAAACCGGAGGTTTTAAAATGAAGATTGCATTAGTAGGATACGGAAAGATGGGACACATGATCGAGCAGTGTGCTAAGCGTGCCGGTCATGAAGTTGTTGTTACTATAGATGTTGCTGCCCAAGACGCAATGGTAAAAGTAGAGCAGGGTGACGGTGAAGCAGTAGCCCGTGCAGTAAAATCAAGTGGTGCCGAAGGTATTATTGAGTTTACTCATCCTATTGCAGTTATGAATAATATTAAAGCACTCCTGCCACTTGGACTTCCTCTTGTTGTTGGAACTACAGGCTGGAACGATAAGCACGAAGAAATCCGCGAGTTTGCAAAAAAAGTTGGCGGAACAATTATGACTGCCGGAAACTTTTCAATCGGCGTAAACATGTTCTATAAGATTGTAGAAGAAGCAGCAAAGATTATGTCTGAATATGATGACTACGATGTTGCAACCTGGGAAATGCACCACAACCAGAAGGCCGACAGCCCAAGTGGTACCGCTTTGGAAATTGCCCGCCGTGTACAGCTAGCCTATAAAAATAAAAACGAAATTGTAACCGATGCCTTTCACGAACGTCCGGCTGCAAATCAGCTTCATGTAAGTTCAACCCGAGTTGGAAATGTTCCTGGAACTCACAAGGTATTCTTTGACGGAACTGCCGATACAATTGAACTGACTCACACTGCCCGAAGCCGCGAAGGTTTTGCAGTAGGCACCGTAAAGAGCCTTGAAAAATTAGACTCAGCTATTAAGACAGGTCGTCTTGCAAAAGGCAACTTGTATCTCTGGGATGATTTGTATTAATCAATATTGCATCAAAAAGGCCGAAAAGTTTCTGTCATCACGCAAACAGAACGAAAAGGAAGTTTGCGCGCTGCCAGAAACTTTTCGGCCATATTAATTCTATATCTGCATCAATATTGCCCCAGCTCCTAAAAGTGCCTGCGTGGTAACTTCAAGAATTGTTATAATAACTCTTTCTGTTTTTTCTCTTATATTAAAAGGCCTTGTTCTTTGAAATGTTTCAAATATTACATTACAAAGGTTTATCAGAGTTCCGATGAAAATTAAAATACCAAAAATTCTTTTTTCATAAATAAGGCAAATCAGTGCGGTAGTACAAAAAATAGCTGCAAAAGTATATTGAATTATTGCGGCTGTATATTTTGTAAATGACTGTTTTTTTATAAAAACACACATTACTACAAAACCTGCAATAAAGATAATTGCAGAAAGTATAAAGAATATATTTGAAATTTTAAAAATTCTGTAAACAGAAACAAACAGTAAAAACCAGAAGACTTCAGTTATTAAAAAGAAAAAGTGTTGAGCAAACTTAAAAAACTTATTCTTTCTCAAAGTTGTAAGCATAAATATTGTTGCTGCAGTAAATGCAAGAGCTGAAATAAAAATAATATGATGTGAGTCTGGCAAGAACCCTGTGAGTAAAGAAAGTATTATGCTTGCTAAAAAGGGCATAAAAACTGAATATGCAGCTTTTTCCATAGGGATAATTCTTTGTATCAAACCAATTATATAAATCACCAAAGCCACCGCCAGCAGCCCAGAAAATATCCATGTGTAAATATTCATAAATATAATATTAAACTATTTTTAAGAGGCATACAAGTTTAAAAAAAACAATATTATGCTTGACAATATATTATACAAGGTATAATATTATACGTAGGTAATGATAAAGATTATTACCATATACATGAAAGTTCTGTGAAAATCTTTTCTGTACGCGAGCGAACTCCCTTTTCGTCCTGTTCGCTCGCGGGCAGAAAAGATTTTCACAACAAGATTCAATGTCAGGAGGTAGTAATGGTCTTTAATACGGGTTCTGCGCTGCTGGACGCCGTGGTTCTTTCGGTGGTAAGCCTTGAAGGAACTTATGGGTATAAAATCACGCAGGATGTCCGGCAGGTTATGGACGTTTCTGAAAGTACGCTTTATCCGGTGCTCAGGCGCCTTCAGAAAGACGGATTTTTGGAAACTTATGATATGGAATTTCAGGGAAGGAACAGACGTTATTACAAAATTACTTCCAATGGAATGATTTTACTTGATAAATACCGTTCCGAATGGTTATCTTATAAGAGTAATGTTGATAAGATACTAATGGGGCAGGAAAAATAAAAGAGAGGTGAGTATATGACAAGAGATGAATACATGACTGCACTTAAAAACAACATACAGTCATTAACAGTTGATGAACAGAACGAAGCACTTCAGTATTATTCAGATTATTTTGATGATGCAGGTGATGATGCAAAGGTAATGGAAGAACTTGGAACACCAGAAGAAGTTGCTAAAGTTATCCGCGAGCGTTTTTCAAATACACTTGTAAAAGATTCTAATGCCAAAGAAAATGATGACAAAGAAGAAAATGCATCAGGAGCTTCCGGCCGCTACGAAGCACTTTATTATGAATTCAAAAACTCAGATGTAAAGAATGTTGAATTCAGCTTTGGTGCAGCAGAAGTAGTTATGATTCCAGGCAAAAAATTCAGTGTAGAAACACGCGGAATTGCCAAAGACAATCTTATGTGCCGAATTGACGGAGAAAAGACTCTTGTAGTAAAGAATCTTAACAAGCTTTCGGGCTTTAATTTCTTTAATCATAATGACCGTCCTGGAAGAATTGTACCAAGAATCCTTATTTCTGTTCCGGAAGGAGCTCACCTTGAACGCTTTAAGGCAGCAATTGGAGCCGGCAACTTTGTAACAAAAGATATTTCTGTTTCTTTCGAAAAAGGAATTATTGATGTAGGAGCGGGTAACTTTGTTCTTAAAAAGATTGAAGGAAACAATATTAATATGCGCTGCGGAATGGGTAATCTGAATATTGAAGGCTCTGTTAAAGGCGTAAGCAACATTGACTGCGGAATGGGAGCAATTAAACTTTCACTTACAGGCAATGCAGCAGATTATTCTTACGATGCAAAAGTTGGACTTGGCGACTTTAAGTTCAATGATGAAAAACGAAGCGGCGTATGCCAGGTTTATGCTTCTGACCGCAAAGCAAATCATTTTTCTGTTAATTGCGGAATGGGCAGCGTAAATATCATAATGAAATAAAACATAGGAGAAGAAGATATGAAAAAGCTTAAGAAATCAAATAATAAGATTATATGTGGTGTTTGTGGTGGTGTTGCAAGCTATTTTAATATAGATCCAACTATCGTTCGTATTCTTGTTGTTATTCTTTCGTGCATCTGGGGTTCTGGTATTATTATTTACATCGCCGCAGCCCTCATAATGCCGCCGGCCGATACAGACGACTTGAACAACGATAACATCGACAACCTCAAAAGTGCCAACGTAAACGGCGAAGAAACCGGCAAATCAAAATCGTCATCCAAAGCCACCGAAAAATCCGGCGAAGATGTACCGCACACTGATTCTGAGTTCGACGAATACTTTAAGAAATAATAAAAAGAGGGTATAGGGAATAGTAAATAGGGAATAGTAAATAGGGAATAGTAAATAGGGAATAGTAAATAGTACAAAAAGCCCTATAAAAAGACATCAAAAAAAGTCTGGCGTGTGGGACGTAGATGAAAAATGAGGGGGTCCCAAATCAGCGAGCTCGTATTGGCTTTGCCAATACGGTGAACGAAGGATTTGGGGGAGGCCTTATTTTTCATCGTCACTGGGGCCCGCACGCCAGGCTTTTTTTCTTTTGAATGGCACTTATTTTTTTACCTAATATTACCTAAAATATTTTTACATTTTAAGAAAAAAATCCACTAAATTCCGTAAAAATTTATATTTTTTCTTCTATCAAATTTATTAAAGTTGTGTTATTATTTAATATTATGGCAAAACTAAAAATCAATAAAACCTTACGAAACATTCTGATTGCCATAGGCGTAATCATTTTGTTTTTCGTATGTACCCGGCTGGTTCCCGAAAAGAAACTAAGCGAAAAGTACGATGGTTATGATTTGTCAACATCACAAGGAGCTGTTTCGGCGGGTAAAACTTATGCAGAATATCAGGCCGAACACAAAAATGCAAAAACACCAGATATTACAGTTCCTGTAAATATTTTTGAATATGATGCTGAAAAATCGACCGGTACGAGTGTAGTTTCTAATTATCAGGGAAAAGATGTTGTACTTACAGAAGAGCGTTCTTACGTTCTCTGGACTGTAGAGGTTCCTGAGGCAGGCTTCTATAATCTTTCCATGGAATATATCTGCCCGCCTTCAAGAAACGTAGATATAGAGCGTATCCTTTATATTAACGGAGAAATGCCTTTTAGAGGCGCCGATACACTCTCATTTTCAAGACTTTGGAAAGATGGCGGCGAAATCAAATACGATAACCGTGGAAACATGATTCGTCCAACCCAAGCCGAAACCTTTGCTTATCAGCAGATTCGTTTTAAAAGCGATTTGGGTTATGAAGTTGATCCTTATCGTTTCTATTTTACTAAAGGTACAAATACAATTGCTCTGCAGGCAATTAGTGAACCTGTTGCAATCAGCACACTTGAACTTGTTCCATTAAAAACATACAACACTTATGAGCAGTATGTTGCTAAACAGCCTGTTAAACCAGAAAACAATACTGCAAAAAATATCACTGTAAAGGTTCAGGGTGAAAACTCTCTTGTTCGTTCTGATCCTTCTCTTTTTGCACGCTATGACCGTTCTTCTGCTGTAACAGAGCCATATAGTACAAAGAAAACTGTTTTGAACTATGTTGGCGGCGATTCCTGGAAATCTCCTGGTCAGTGGATTGAATGGGAAATTGAAGTTCCTGAAAACGGCTGGTATACAATTTCCATAAAAGGACGTCAGTTCTTCCAGCGTGGTTATGTTGCTTACCGTTCAGTTTATATTGATGAAGAAATACCTGTAGATGTTCTTAAAGCTGTAGGTTTTAAATATAATAAAGACTGGCAGTATAAAACACTTTCAGATGATACAAATACACCATATAAGTTCTATCTTTCAAAGGGAAAGCACACAATAAGACTTGAAGCAACTCTTGGTGAAGTAGGTCCGATTATCAGTGAACTTGAAGATTCTGTTTACCGATTGAACCTTATTTATCGTACAATTCTTGTTCTTACCGGTACCAGCCCTGACGCAGACCGTGACTATGAAATTCATAAAGTATTCCCTGATGAAGTTCAGGCAATGCTTGAAGAAAGCCGCCGTCTGTATAAGATTGTAGATGAGTTTATTGCTGTTACAGGACAGAAATCAAATCAGATTTCTCCTGCAGAAAACCTTGCCGTTCAGCTTGAAAAATTCTACAAGCATCCGGACCGCATTACAAAGAACTTCCAGAACTTCAAAGATAATACAATGTCTCTTGCTTCTTCAATGCTTTCGCTTACAGAAACAAAGCTCGATGTTGACTACATTGTGGTTCAGGGAGCCGATGATAAAATCAAAAAAGATGAAACAAACTTCTTTAAAGATGCAAGACATGAAATTGCTTCATTTATAAACTCCTTCCTTTACGATTCATCTGCACTTGGAAGTATTTATGATGAAAATGAAGACCATGTAGTACAAGTATGGATTGTTACTGGTCGTGACCAGAGTCAGGTTCTTAAGAATATGATTGATGATACCTTTACACCGCAAACCGGTATAAAAATCAATGTAAAACTTATTAACCCTGATGCACTTCTTCCTGCTGTAGTTGCCGGAAAAGGCCCGGATGTTGTAATTTCTACCTATACATCTCAACCGGTAGACTATGCTCTTCGTAATGCCAACGTAAACCTTATGCGTTTTGAAGGCAGTGAAGAAGTTCTTACCTGGTTTAAGCCTAGTGCCTATGAGCCATATAAATATGACGGTGGACTTTATGCTCTTCCAGAACAGGAAACCTTTAACCTTATGTTCTACCGAAAGGATATTCTTGAACAGTTAGGACTTGAAATTCCTCAGACCTGGGAAGATTTTATTGCTATGCTTCCAACGTTGCAGGCAAACAACCTTACAGTTGGTGTTCCTTATCCAGATGTAAACAATCTTGATATGTCAGTTCTTTACTCTATGATTTATCAGGAGGACGGACGTCTTTACAACAATAACGGCGACAAATCAATTGTAGATTCCGAAGCCGGTATCAGTGCATTCAAGACATATACAAGCCTGTATAACAATTATGGTATTCCACTTATTTACGACTTTATGAGCCGATTCCGTACCGGTGAAATGCCTGTTGGTATTGCAAACTATACTACCTATAATACAATCGTAGTTGGTGCTCCAGAAATCCGAAACCTTTGGGATTTCACTTATCTTCCGGGAACAATCAATCCTCAGGGAGAACTTGACCGTTCAAATGCAGCAGGTGGTGTTTGCTGTATGATGATTAAAAACGGTATAAACCTTGATGACCTTGATCTTTCTGCTTTGCCAGATCTTACATACTCATCATTCAGTGGAAAAAGCATTGAAGATGGTGCAATTCCTGGTATTGACCAGAAAACCTGGAAAAAGGTTATGCATAATGAAACCGTTCAGCAGGATGCATGGCAATTTATGAAGTGGTGGGTTTCTGCAGATACACAGGTTCGATACGGACGTGAAATGGAAGCTCTTCTTGGTGCTTCTGCCCGCTATGCTACTGCAAATACCGAAGCTCTTAAACAGCTTTCATGGAATTCAGAGCAGATTGAAGTTCTTGAAAAATCTCTTGATGAAACAGTTGGTATTCCTGAAGTACCTGGTAGTTACTTTACACCTCGCCATATTGTAAATGCTGCCCGTAAGGTTGTTAATGAACAGGATGATCCTCGCGAAACTCTTATTGATTACACTAGAAAAATCAACGAAGAGCTTACAAGAAAGCGTGAAGAATTTGGTCTTCCTATAGCAAGGGATTAGGAGAAAACTATGGGTGAAAAATTAAATAAATATATTGCTAGAAGAAAGCTTATGGCTACAGACCTCGTTCGAAGTGCACGCAAACACAGCTTCTGCTATTTGTTCCTGCTTCCGTACGCAGTTCTGTTCATAACCTTTTATGTTCTTCCGATGCTTACTTCAATTTATTTTAGTTTTACAAACTATAATATTCTTGAAAAGCCGGACTTTATTGGTATAAGAAATTATATAAACCTGTTCCTTGAAGACGAAGTTTTTACAATTGCCGTAAGAAATACTTTTGTCATTGCCATAATCATTGGACCGGTTGGATATATAATGGCTTTTATTTTTGCATGGCTCATCAACGAGCTTCCTAACTGGATTCGCACGCTTGTAGTATTCTTCTTCTATGTTCCTTCAATTTCGGGACAGGCCTTCAGCGTATTCAAGTTCTTCTTTGCAGACGATGCAAACGGTTGGATTAATGCAAAGCTTATTCACTGGAATATTGTTCAGCAGCCTATTCTGTTCCTTACAAATCCGCACAATGTTCTTAAGGTTGTAATTCCTGTAATTTTGTGGACTTCACTTGGTACAGGCTTCCTTTCGTTCGTTGCTGGTCTTAAGGGTATTGATAAGTCTCAGTACGAAGCAGGCTACATTGATGGTATTCGTAACCGCTGGCAGGAGCTCTGGTTCATTACACTTCCTAATATGAAGCCAATGCTTTTGTTCGGAGCTGTTATGTCAATTACAAGTGCCTTCAGCGTTTGTTCAATTCCTATGATGCTTGCAGGATATCCTTCTGTAGATTATTGTGCGCGAACAATCGTAACACACTTGTTCGACTATGGTTTTACACGCTTTGAGTTTGGATATGCTAGTGCAATTGCAACAGTATTGTTCCTTACAATGATTTTGTGTAATAAGTTCATTCAGGGCTTACTCGCAAGAGTTGGACACTAATAGGGGAGGATGTATATGAATTCTAAACGAATGTATAAAGACATGACAATACATCACTACAAATACCGCAGAAAGCCTAACCGTTCTCTTGGCGGCGATATTGGTGTATATATCTTCCTTGGTTTGTGTTCTATTTTAATGATTACTCCTCTTGTATTTGCTATTTCAAACTCTCTCAAACCACTTGATGAAGTTTTAAAAAGACCGCCTAGCTTCTTTGCAATTCATCCGACCTTTGATAATTTTTCTGATTTGTTTGTAACCTTGAGTCAGGGTTGGGTACCACTTACAAGATATATCTGGAATACACTTTTTGTTACAGTTGTAGGAACTGTAGGACACGTAATTCTTGCTTCAATGGCTGCTTATGTTCTCGCTAAGTACAACTTCCCTGGTGGAAATCTTTTCTTCCGCATTGCAGTAGTTGCCTTGATGTTCACCGGTTATGTAACTGGTATTCCAAACTATTTGATTATGTGTAAGCTTCACATGGTAGACACTTACTGGTCAATTATTCTTCCTGCTATTGGAGGTTCTTTGGGACTCTTCCTTATGAAGCAGTTTATTGACGGTTTCCCAATGTCGCTTATTGAAGCTGCAAAAATAGACGGCGCACATGAGCTTACAATTTTCTGGAAGCTCGTAATGCCTAACGTTAGACCTGCCTGGCTTACAATTTCCATTTTCTCTATTCAGGGCTTGTGGAATAACCCGCAGACACAGACTATCTATACAGAAAATAAAAAGATGCTCAGTTATGCACTTACTCAGCTTGGTCAAAACGTTATTGCCCGTATGGGACAGCAGAACGCTGTTATAGTATTTACAATGATTGTGCCAATTGTATTCTTTATCTTCTCTCAGAGTCAGATTATGGAAACAATGGCATCTTCAGGACTTAAGGACTAGTGCTATGGACAGACGTAAAATAATATTATTTGCAGGCCTTTTTGCATTATGTGCCGGCCTTTTTGCACGAGGAGACACCTACATCTACAATTACTGGGATGAAATTGAAAAATCTCCTGATGCATATCGTGTTTCAAATGTTTTCTATGCAAACGATCTTAAGCTTGATACTCCTCTTAAAAATCCTACTTCTTTGTTTGCATATGGAAAATCAATTTATCTTTGCGATACCGACAATAACCGCATTATTGAATTTGAATACACCGAAAACAAAACTCTTGTTCCGCTCAGAGTAATTGATCATGTAAATCCAAGTCCGCTTATTGAAGATAATTACTTCAAGGCTCCTCAGGATATTTTTATCTGCGAAGACGGTACAACATTCATTGCCGACACAGACAACGGACGCGTACTTAAAACAGACAAGGATTTGAACGTTATTGATGTTCTTACAGAGCCGGATGACCCTACATACGAAAAAGATAAGGCCTTCCTTCCAAACAAAGTTGTTGCCGACTCTAAAGGCCGTGTTTATATTCTTTCAAAGAACGTAAATAAAGGTTTTATTAAGTACGAATACGACGGAGAATTCAAAGGCTACTATGGTGCTACAAAAGTAATTGTAAACGCTGCTGACCGTCTTTGGAAAAAGTTTGCTACCGAAGCCCAGAAAGCCCGAATGATTTTGTTCGTTCCAACAGAATATTCAAACTGTTATATGGACAAAGAAGGCTTTATTTATGCAGTAACAAAGTCTTTTGAAGAAGGTGATCTTCACTCAGGAAAAGCTAAGCCTTTACGCCGTCTTAATGCTCTTGGAACAGATATTCTTATAAACAACGGTTACGAACCGCCAATCGGCGATCTTGAATGGAGCAATGCAGCCGGTATTCAGGGTTCTTCAAAGTTTGTAGATGTTACAGTTCTTGATAACGAAGTATATCTTGCACTTGATGAAACACGCGGACGTATTTTTGCCTATAACAATCAGGGTTACCTTTTGTTTGCCTTTGGTGGACGAGGAAATATCGACGGGTTCTTCCGTAAGCCTGCTTCTCTTGAACACATTGGTAAAGACCTTTTTGTTGTAGACTCAACAAACGCTACAATTACAATCTTTACTCCTACAGATTACGGTAACCTTATTTACAGGGCAACAGAACAGTTCGCTGTAGGTGCCTACGATGATTCTGCCGATACCTGGTCAAAGGTTCTTGCCTTAAACGGTAACTACGACCTTGCATATATTGGTTTAGGAAAATCGTACCTGCGTCAGAAAAAGTACAAGGAAGCAATGGAATACTTTAAGCTCAAGCGCGACCGACTGGACTATTCCAAGGCATTCAAATACTACCGCAAGGAATGGATAGAAGCTAACTTTGCCTGGCTTGCAATTGTTGTTGTTGCAATTATTCTTATTCCTCTCATTATAAGATGGGTAAAACGAATTAAATGGGAGATTAGTACACTATGAGTTATATAACAAGACGATTAAAAAAACTAACCCTTAAATCAACATATACGAGATTTTTTGATACACTCAAATATGCTCTTTATGTTATGGTACATCCTGCAGACGGATTCTGGGATTTGATTCATGCAAAACGAGGCTCCTATGCTGCAGCAAACTTTATTGTGATATTAACGCTTTTAACCCAAATCTGGCGTTTACGTTTTACAAGCTTTGTTGTAATGAACGTTCACTGGGAATATGTAAATATCTTTGAAGAGTTTGCAACAATTCTTCTTCCGCTTGGAATTTTCTGTATCTGTAACTGGGCGCTTACAACCTTGTTCGACGGAAAAGGACACCTTGGCGATATTTACATGGGCTCGGCTTATGCTTTAGCACCATATCCTCTTATTCAAATTCCAATCATCATTATTAGTAATTTTGTTACTCGTGATGAAGTTGCTTTCTATGCTATCTTCAATAATATTTCGCTTGTATGGTGCGGAATCCTTATTTTCATGGCAATGATGATGATTCATCAATATGGTTTTGGAAAAACTCTGCTGTTTACAATCTTCACTATTTTTGGAATGCTTGTATTCATTTTTATTGTACTTTTGTTCTTTAGTATGATCTCGCAGGGTATTGCTTATTTTGTTTCTCTTGGACGAGAAGTTATATTCAGGTTGAACTGACAAAGGAGGATTGATTATGGAAGAAAACGAAGACAAAGAAATCAATCAGGCTCCGGTACAGGAAACACCTGATATAAAGGAAAAAAAGGTGAAAGAACCAAAACAGAAAAAGGAAAAGCCTGCTAAGGAACCTAAAGCTCCAAAAGAACCAAAGGCTCCTAAAGAAAAGAAGGCTAAAAAAGCAAAGAAATCAAAATATCCGGACTGGTACATTGGACCTCCAAAACCAATGAAGACCAAGAAATTTGAATTTCACAAACCAACACCTAAATTCTGGGTTGGCTTTGGTTTTACAATTGCAGTCCTTGGATTTTTGACCTATATAGTTATAAGACTCGTTCAGGTTGGAAAAGCCGTTCAGCCTCAGTTTGAGTACTATGAATATGATGCCGAAAAACAGCCGGAATCATATGTACTTGAAAATTCAAAGATTAAATTCGAACTTGATCCTAAAACTACACAGTTTACTATTACTCAAAAGGATACAGGAAAAATCTGGTATTCAAATCCGCCTCAGGCAAAGAGCGACCCAATGGCTCTTGCAAAAGAAAAGAACAATATGATGTCTACAATGCTCATTAAGTATTCAACCGAAAACGGAAGTGAAGATACTTATGATTTGTATACAAACAGTGTTCAGCGAAACTTCTACACAGTTTCACAAAAAGGCAATGAAGTAAGGGTAGATTACACTGTAGGTCAGATGGACCGTGAATATATATTCCCGCTTATTCTTTACCAGTCAGAGCTCGAAAAATGGCAGGAAGGTCTTCCAAAGAGTGAAGTTCGTGCCATGGAACGTGCTTACCATAAATATACTGTAAACAGTTTTAAAGGCGATGAGCTTGAATCTATGCTTACAAAGTATCCTAAGATGGAAGATGAGCCTCTTTACCTTGTATGGGAAAACATCCAGACCTTCTTAAAGGAACAGATGGAAGAGGTGTTTGGTAAGCAGGGCTTTACTTATGAAGACTATCTTAAGAACAAGGAATTGTACAAGGAATCAAACATCAAGGAAGTTCCGGCCTTTAATCTTAGTGTTATCTATAAGCTTACAGATAAGGGCTTTATGATTGACATTCCGCTTGATGATATTTCTTACCGACTTAAGTATCCTATTATTCTTCTTTCTACACTTCCATATTTTGGAGCCGGTGGAAAAGAAGATACAGGTTACATCCTTATTCCAGAAGGCGGCGGAAGTATTATAAACTTCAATAACGGTAAAACAAAGCAGAACGGTTACTATGCCGACTTCTACGGCTGGGACTATGCAATGGACCGTAAAGCTGTTATTACCGAAACCCGTGCTTCTTATCCTTTGTTTGGTATTTCAAACGGCGATTCAAGCTTTATTTCTATAATAGAGCAGGGTGCCGAATATGGTGGTGTTACAGCAGAAATTGCAGGAAAACTTGGAAGCTACAACTATGCTCGTGCCGATTTCCGTATGCTCCACAGTGAACAGTACGAAGTAACAACACGTACAACAAATGCACAGTTCAGCTTTGAAAACAATCTTCCAAAGGGTGAACATATTGTTCAGACATTTACATTTGTAGATAGTCCTTCGTATGTAGAAATGGCAAAAACTTACAGAGATATTCTTTTTGCCGGTGCAAAGAAAACTACAAATAAAACAGTTCCGCTTGCAGTAGAAATTGTTGGTGCAATCGAAAAGAAACAGCAGGTTATGGGTATGCCAAAAACAAAACCTTATGCACTTACAACTTATAAAGAAGCCGGTGAAATCATTAATGAAATTGAAGATATGGGCTTTAAAGATGTAAACTACAAGCTTTCGGGCTTTATAAACGGCGGTGTTCGTTCCAAAATGATGAACAAAGTTCGTTTTGTAAGTCAGCTTGGAGGTTCTTCCGGCTTTAAGAAAATGCTCAAATCTGTTTCTGATACTTCGGCAAAAATTTATCTTGACGGTGCTGTTCAAACTCAGTACAGAACAGGTTTGTTTGGTGGCTTCTTCAGTTACAGAGATGCAGCCCGCTTTGTAAGTGATGAGCTTTGTAAATTATATGAATATTCTGACCTGTGGTACGGAAAAGATGCTAACAGAGATTCATACTATCTTCTTAAGCAGGAGCTTCGTGACGAAGGTGCAGATATATTCTCAAAGAAGGCTGTAAAACTTGGTATAGACGGTATTTCTTATAAAGACAACGGAAAACTGCTTTCTTCCGACTTTAATGACAGACATCTTACAACTCGTGCTGCTGCAAAACAGGCACAAATTGATAAAATGAAAGAAGCAAATGATAAGGGACTTGGTATTATGATAAATGCCGGTAGTGATTATGCATTACCTTATGTAGATTTCATTACAAACATGGATCTTCACGGAAATGCATATGCAATCATTGACCAGACAGTTCCTTTCTACCAGATTGCACTTCATGGTTATAAGAATTACACTGGCTCTCCAATAAATCTTGGTTACGAAAAAGACCAGATTATTCTTGAATCTGCCGAAACTGCTGCCGGTTTGTATTACACTTTCATGGAAGCTTCTTCTATGAAGCTGCAGGAAACCTTCTATACAGAGTACTATTCAAGTCATTTTGATTCATGGAAGGAACAGTTCCAGGATTCTTATGAAAGATACAACAAGGAGCTTGGTGTAGTAGCCAACAGCCTTATTGTTGATCATGAATATGTAACTGAACAGGTTTCAAAAACAACCTTCGAAAACGGTTACGTTGTATATGTAAACTTTGGATATCAGAGTTACAGAACACCTACAGGAAAAAATATTCCCGAAAGAGATTACAGAATTTTGAAGGTGGAGGACTAATATGAGAAAAAGAAAAGTAGGGCTTATGGGCAGACGCGCCGTATACGGATATCTGTTTATTTTGCCTTTTATAATCGGTTTTATATTTTTTATGCTAAAGCCGCTTGGTCAGTCATTCAAAATGTCTCTTTCGGATGTAACGATTTCTACCAAAGGCTTTGAACTTGCATACAATAATTTTGCAAACTTTAAGAAAGCATTTTTGATTGATGCTGAATTCAATCGTCTGCTTGTAGAAGGAATAGGAAGTATGTTCTTCCGTTCTATAGCAACAGTAGTATTCAGCTTCTTCGTAGCTTTACTTCTTAATCAGAATTTCAAGGGAAGAACTTTAGCTCGTTCTATCTTCTTCCTTGCTGTAATTCTTTCTTCTGGTGTACTTGTTGGTCTTGAAAACAATAACTCACTCATGGCGCAGCTTAAAGATACAATTGAAGAAGCGGGTAGTGCAAACTCAATTACAGTAGTTCTTGAGCGAATTCTTGTTCCCGATGCCCAGGGTTTAGGCGGTATAAGTTCAAGAATGTTTGCAAAGGTATTTGAAATTATTGATTCCATTTATGATGTTGCAATGGCTTCTGGTATTCAGATTATTATCTTCCTTTCTGGTCTTCAGAATATTTCTCCAAGTATGTTCGAAGCTGCTCAGATGGAAGGTTGTACAGCCTGGGAAAGTCTTTGTAAAATTACAGTTCCAATGATAAGTCCACTGCTTCCTGTATGCTGGGTTTATACAATCGTTGACTTTTTCATGAAATCAGATAATGCGGTTATGACAAAAATCAACGACAACGTACTTGCCCTGCAATATGGATTCAGTTCTGCAATGGCCTGGGTTTACTTTGTTGTGTGTATGTTATTAATTGGAATCTCATCGCTGATTCTTTCAAAGGTGGTATATAATTATGACTAAGAAAAATAAAAAGGATTTAACTCCTACAGCATTGAATAATTCAGCAGCCGCAAAACGTGCAACCTTCTGGGAACGCAACGAAGCTTCTGATGGTATTCTTCTTACCGAAACAATCAAAAAATATGCCATCGCTATTTTCAGAGGCATTCTATTGTTTGGAATGTGCTTTATGATTATTCAGCCGATTTTGAATAAGTTTTCTGTAAGTTTTATGGCCGAAAAAGATTTGTATGATACAACAATTATTCTTGTACCAAAGCATTTTTCTTTAAATAACTGGAAAATTGCTGCAATTCTTTTAAATTACAAAACAACTCTGTTTAATACAATCTGGGTTTCTCTGCTTGTTTCAATAATTGAAGTATGTACCTGTAGTGTAATTGGTTATGGTTTTTCACGATTCCAGTTCCCTCTTAAAAAGTTCTGGTTCTTCTGTGTAATTCTTGTAATCGTTATTCCTCCACAGACAATTTCTACCTCCTTGTTCCTGCATTTCCGTTACTTCAATTTCTTTGGAAAAACAATAAACCTGCGTGGAAACATTATACCTTATATTCTGCTTTGTCTTACCGGACAGGGACTTAAAAACGGTTTGTACATTTTTATGATTCGTCAGTTCTTTATGGGTTTCCCGTTTGAACTTGAAGAAGCTGCTTACGTAGACGGATGCGGACCTTTGAAGACATTCTTTAGAATTATGATTCCTGGTGCCAAACCAATCATTACATCTTGTTTCTTGTTTTCTTTTGTATGGCAGTGGACCGACAGCTTCTATTCAAATCTTTTCTTAGGTAAAGTTCAAATGCTTGCAATATCACTTACTACAGTAGTAGATAAGTTTGGTATTTACTTGAACAGTCTGCAAGGTGGTTCCGGTACAGTTATTGCACCTATTGGTTATGCAAACGCTGTTCTTTCTACAGCAATGATTCTTGGTGTTTTCCCGGTTATTGTTCTGTATGTATTCTGCCAGCGTCTGTTCGTAGAAAGCCTTGCAAGTACAGGTGTAAAGATGTAATTAGATAGGGGATTTTTCCTATTTTTTATTTTACAAATTAAAAAACTGGTGGTATACTAGTTTTATAAAAATAAAAGGAGTTTTTTTTATGAAAAAAATTACAATCGTTGCTTTGTCAGCATTGTGTGTACTCGCATTTGCTGCTTGTGACAAAAAAGGCGGATCATCTGCTGCAGCAAAAAAAGCCGCTGCAAACGGTGACTATTCAAAATTAAAGGTTGTTAAAGACCCTGCAACAAAGAAAGCTTATGACTTTGGCGGAATGGAAGTTGCTGTTTACGACTGGTGGACAAACCCAGATGCAGCTCCAGCTTCAAAAGCAGCTGAAGATCAGCTTAACTACCGCAAGTATCTTGAAGAAACATACAACTTCAAGTGTCAGCAGAAAGACCTTCAGGCAGGATGGGGTGATCACCCTGCAGAAGTAGCTAACTACTGTATTACAGGTGGTGATGATGCTCGTATTTTCATCATCGACTCTCGTTCAGCATTGAGCGGTGCTGCTAACGGTCTTTGGGCAGATGTTTCTAAGTGTCCAGATATCGATTGGACAAAGTCAAAGTGGAACAAGGCTGTTTGTTCAGTTCTCCCAGGCTATACATTTGCTGTAGGAAAACCAGAACCACGTCAGTGTATCTTCTTCAACAAGCGCGTTCTTCAGGAAAATGGTTTTGACCCAGATGAACCATACAATCTCCAGAAGGAAGGAAAATGGACATGGGAAAAATTCGAAGAAATGTGTAAAGCTTTGACAAAAGATACAGATAACGATGGTATCATCGATCAGTATGCTCTTTCTGGATTCAACTCAGAATTCGCTGCTCCAGCTATCTACTCTAACGGTGGACAGATTACTGGACGTGATTCAAACGGAAAGCTCTACCTCGATACAAGCGACAAGACAATGGAAGCTTGGAACTGGTCACAGCACATTTTCGACAACTACAACAGACCACAGGAAGCTGGTGCTAACTGGGATCAGTTCAAGTCTGACTTCATCAACGGATTCACTGCATTCTACAACGATCAGGAATACGATGCACAGCCAAATGGTTTGCTTGCTAACATGAACGATGACTGGGGTATGGTATGTTTCCCACTCGGACCTAACGGAGACGGAAAATACTTTACTATGAACCAGGACAACATGCTCATCATTCCTGCTTACTATACACAGGACAAAGTTAACAAGATCATGAAGATCTATGACTTCTGGACTGACGATGTACCAGGATACGAAGATGAAGATTCTTGGAAGGAATCATACTACGGTTCATTCCGCGATACACGTGCTGTTGATGAAACAATGCAGTACATGATGGACAACTCTAAGTCTTGGGATGCTTGGCTTGTTCCTAACTTCAACTGGTCACAGCTTTCTTGGACAACTTGTTCAAGCGATCCAAGCGAAACACCACAGGAAGCTTACGATCGTATGAGAAACGAACTCCAGGCTGCTTTGGATGATGTAAACAAATAATTTGTAAACATCAGGTAGTTTTGTAAAAGGCGAGTGTCATAAAAGGCACCCGCCTTTTTTTATGAGATTCCCGGGTCAAGCCCGGGAATGACAAGGATTGTTGTGTCATTGTGGGCTTGACCCGGGAATGACAAGAATTGTTGTGTCATTGTCGGGCTTGACCCGACAATCTTTCAATTGAAAAAGTCTCCGTTATGATTTATAATATTTTATATGTCTTCACACGGAACAATCACAAACGATAATCATGCAGCTTTATGGCACGGACGCTTTGCTGAAGGTCCAGATGCGGCTGCAGTAGAATTTGAAACTTCAATAAATGACGATATGCGCATGGCAATAGTCGATATAGAAGGCAGTATTGCTCATGCCAAAATGCTTGCTAAACAAAAACTCATTTCAAAAACAGAAGAAAAAGCAATAAAAGAAGGACTTCTTTCTATAAAGGGCGACCTTCTTTCTGGTAAAGATAAAAACGGTAACCCATTCACAGTTGATCTTTCTGCCGAAGATATTCATTCCTTTATAGAAGCAACCCTTACCGACAGAATTGGCGAACCTGGAAAAAAAGTTCATACTGGTCGCAGTCGTAATGACCAGATTGCACTTGATGAACGTCTCTATCTTAAAACTCAGATTACAGAACTTAAAAAAGAGCTTATAACTCTTATAAAAACTCTTGTTTCAATCGCTCAGAAAAACAAAGAAACAATTATGCCTGGCTTTACACACATGCAACACGCACAGCCTGTAACACTTGCACATCATGTTTGCGCCTGGGCTTGGATGTTCACACGAGATTTTGAACGGATAAGCGATGCCTTTAAACGTGTAAATATTTCACCAATAGGTTCTGGTGCTCTTGCTACAAGCGGCCTTCCTCTAGACCGTGAATATGAAGCAAAGCTGCTCGGTTTTGCAGGTGTAACTCCAAACTCTCTCGATACAGTAAGCGACCGCGATTATTATCTGGAAGTTTCTTCAGACCTTTCACTTCTTCAAATGCATCTTTCTCGTGCCTGTGAAGAAATAGTACTTTGGTCTACAACAGAATTCAGTTTTGTAGATTTAAGTGAAAAGTGGAGTACCGGAAGTTCAATAATGCCGCAGAAAAAAAATCCCGATTTTGCAGAACTTATCCGTGGAAAAACTGGTCGTGTTTACGGAAACATGGTAGCACTCTTTACAATGATGAAAGGACTCCCTCTTTCTTACGATCGCGATATGCAGGAAGATAAATCAAGTTTTTTTGAAGCCTACGATACAGTACTTTCAAGTGTAAAAATCTTTACTCAAATGGTAAAAACAGCACGCTGGAATAAAAAAACAATGGCTGCTGCGTGTGATGGTGGTTATCTTAATGCAACAGATATAGCCGATTATCTTGTTCGCAAAGGTCTTCCGTTCCG
Organism: Treponema sp.; assembly: GCA_017617145.1. The sequence goes on from JAFZWX010000188.1 coordinate 20,550, forward strand.
TACGGCACACGGTGTTTCTGCTGGTCTTGTTCGTATAGCCATAGAAAAAAATTGTCGTCTTGAGGAACTTGATTTTACCGAATACCAGAAGGCATCACCGCTTTTTAAGAAAGATATTTATGAACTTATAACACCTCAAAAGTGTGTAGAAATAAGAAAAACAACTGGTGGCCCGTCGCCACTTGCAGTTGAAAAACAGATTGAACAGCTTTCTGCTTTTATTGCTGCAAATAAATAAGCATAGGGGTATCCTGATATGAAAAAGAGTGCATTTGGATTTATTTTAGTATCTTTTGTTTTAATTCTGAGTTTTTCTGCCTGCAATAAGAATAAATCTGGCGGTTCGACAGCCGCTCCAAAAGACGCAGTTGAAGCCTTAAAGTCACGAGGTGTTTTTGTAATTGGTTATGATGTTTCTTTTCCACCTCTGGCATATACAGATGAAAATGACGAACTTGTAGGTTATGATATTGAACTTGCAGCAGAAGTTGCCAAAAGACTTGGTGTAGAATTAAAGCCGCTTCCGATTGATTGGGACGACAAGGATAACGAACTTGAAAACGGAACAATTGATTGTGTCTGGAGTGGTTATACTATTACTGAACCAAGAAAAAAAGCTCATTCATTAACATTTCCTTATCTTGCAAATGAACAGGTCCTCATTGTACGAAAAGATGGTGCTGTAAAAAGCTTTGATGATTTACAGGGAAGGGTAATTGGTTTACGAAGCGCTTCTTCTTCTTCAGATGCAATAAACGAAAACTCTACATTCAAAAATAATCTTGGCGATATAATTGAATATAAAGACAATAAATCGTGTCTTGATGATTTGAAGGTTGGAGCTATTGATGCAATGGTAATGGACAGTTGCTTTGCATATTTTATTGCAACTAAAACTGGTGAACCATTTGATGTAATTAAAACACCTCTTTCAAGTGAAGAGTATTGTGTCTGCTTTAGAAAAAATGAACCGGAACTTCGTGATGCTGTAGAAAGAATCCTGCTTCTGATGGCCGCCGACGGAACAATAAGCAAAATTGCAACAAAGTGGTTTGGACAGGACGTTTCCTTAATTGGTAAATAATCTGCGAACACGCGTACGTGCAACGCAATCTACAACAACGCAATCTACACCGTATTAAATCATGTAAAAATCTAACCGAAATCTAACCGTAAATCATGTTAGAATTCTAACCGAAATTATTTAGGTTTGATGGACATTTTCAGGAGCTGTTCCTGGAGAATGTCCACATTCTTTTTCAGTTCAAGCAGA
>JAFZWX010000189.1 GCA_017617145.1 Treponema sp.
ACAAGCTGCTGTTTACCAACACCAATATCCTTAATAAGTGTTTTTGACGAATCTTTAAGTCCTACTGTTCTTAAAAGCTCATCGGCTTTATCAAAGGTTTCGGACCAGTTGATTTTTGCTTTTGTTCCTCTTTCATTTCCAAGGAACATATTTTCACCAATTGTAAGAAGTGGAACAAGTGCAAGTTCCTGGTGAATAATTACAATACCTTTTGCTTCACTGTCGCGGATTGTCTGGAACTTACAGATTTCTCCGTCATAAACAATGTCACCGTCGTATGTTCCGTATGGATAAATACCGCTTAGAACATTCATCAAAGTTGATTTTCCTGCACCGTTTTCGCCACAGATTGCGTGAATCTCACCATCTTCTACTGTCAGATTAACGTTGTCGAGCGCTTTTACACCGGGAAAAACCTTGGTGATATTTTTCATTTCCAATAATGTCTTAGCCATTGGAACCCCTCTTTTATTAATTAATTATCAAAAATTATTCAACATTAAAAAAAGGGGCGGCGATTAAGGCCGCCCCCTGAGTCAAGAATCTAACTCAAACTATTTGAGTTCTGATTCCTTGTAGTATCCTGAATCGATCAACAATGATTTGTAGTTGCTGAGGTCACCGAATACTGGATCACAAAGGTATGATGGAACAACTTTTACGTTGTTGTTGTATGTCTTTGTATCATTTACAGGAACAGTCTTTCCGTCCATGATAGCTTCAACCATCTTAACTACCTGTGCAGCAAGTGTACGTGTATCCTTGAAGATAGACATTGACTGATATCCCTTGAGCATGTTCTTCATAGATACGATATCGCAGTCCTGTCCAGTGATTACTGGGAAGTTGTCAGCTGTGTATCCAGCAGAAAGAAGAGCGTTTGTTACACCGTTAGCTGTAGAGTCGTTAGAGCAGTATACAGCGTCGAGCTTAGCACCCTTTGGACCATACTTGTTAGATGTAATAAGGTTTTCCATTCTTGCCTGAGCTTTTCCTGTATCCCAACCTTCAATAGCACACTTCATCTTTTCTGTCTGTCCAGAAGGACATACAATTACACCAGACTTGAGGTAAGGTGTAAGAACATCCATAGCTCCTCCGAAGAAGAAGTTGATGTTGTTGTCACCTGGGTCACCTGTGAAGAATTCCATGTAAACTGGATCATCAGCTGTACGTGTCTTAAGTCCGAGTTTTTCAACAAGGTAGTCACCCTGGAGAGTACCTACTTTGTAGTTATCGAATGTTGCATAGTAAGAAACTGCATCTGTGTCCATGATAAGACGGTCATATGCAATAACCTGAATCTTCTTTTTCTTAGCTGTTGCAAGAACGTTAGAAAGAGAAGAACCATCGATAGCAGCGATTACGAGTACTTTACATTTTCCTGTAATCATGTTTTCAATCTGTGATATCTGTGTTGCGATATCATTAGCAGCATACTGAAGGTCTACTGTATAGCCGGCCTTTACGAAGTCACCATACATGTTGTTACCATCCTGGTTCCAGCGCTGCAAGTCTTTTGTAGGCATAGAGATACCTACTTTTCCTTTTGATTTTGTAGCTGAGAAAGCTGCAGTTGAGATTGTTGCAACTGCCAAAAGAATTGCAAGAATTTTTTTCATTTTAAAAACTCCTAATTTTTTTTTATATAAGGTCAACGACCCCTTTACTTAGGCATTATAGAATAAGTACGCAAGAAAAATTCACCGATATTCTACAAATTCTTGGTATTTTCTTATTTTCACTGGAATTTTAGTTGGAATTTGTGGGGCAAATCTGTATTTTTTTGTGGTAAAATTTGTGCTAAACTGTATTATGCTGAAATCATATGTAGACATTATAAAAATAGCGAGAGGGAGTGGCTGCAAATTCAAAAACATTCTGAAGTGCGGCCGCAAGGCGGCCAAGTATATAATTACAAGGCACTTCAGCATGTAGGCGGTGAACCGCCGGTTTTGCAATTTGCAGCCAGGACCGGAAGCTATTTTTATCTATGTATACCAGTTTTACAATAATTTCAACTCATGCTATAATACAGTTATGACTAAAGAACAGTTGTACCAGGAACTTTACGCACGATACGGGTTTGTTACGAGAGCTCGGAGATGCTTTTTATATACACATAAAAATCAACGGCTAACAGATATGTTTTTGGAAAACGGCAAGGCTATTCTTGGGTGGGATTCTGGAAATGCCGGGACTTTTTTTAAGAATATGATGAACAAGGGGCTGACCGGTTCTTTTATTTGTGAAGATAAACCTCGAATTGACAAAGCTGTTTCAAAACTTGTTGGAAAAGAATGTTGTACTTTTTTCTATAATACAAAGTCTGATGCTGTAAAGGCTGCAGTTGGCGTTGGGGCAAAAAATATTGTTTCTTACAGACCGTGGAATAAAGAACAAGAAGATCTTTCAAAAGCGGATGCAGTTATAATCGTTCCGCCGTTTCCTTGGGGAGAAGAGATTTTTATTTTGGCTATGCCTTCCAGAACTGCGATGGTTGGTGAGCTTGTCGAACCACCATTCTCACTTCAAACTGCCCTTACCCGCTCTATTTACAATCTTATTGCTGAGCTTGGACTGCGGCAGGAAAAAGACTGGTTTATTTACGATACAATTCTTACAAAGTATTGGGAGCGAAAAGGTCCTTATTTATACCCTAAAATTTCCGAAAATAAATATGAGGAATTTGTAAAACACTGTCTTGACTGTGAAATTGTAATAAATCCGTCGTACAACGAGCCTTCAATTGTTCCTTTTGGAGCAGACAAGGGCGTTTTTACAAAGCTTAAAAATAATCCGTTTGAGGGATAAAATGAATCATGAAATTGTCCTTTTTATAATAAAGCTCATTCTTGGTGGAATTGCCGCTTTCTTAGCAATTTTTGTAATGTCAAAAACACGCGATGCTTCGTGGATGTTCCTTGTTGCAGGTTTTTTGTTCAGCTATGCCGCTCTTGTTATTGAACTTATGGAAGAACTTGGCATTTTTGACATAAACGCAGTAACAATTGCAGGCTTTCCGCTAATTCCTCTTTTATGTGCAGTAATTCCAAGCGTTTTGTTCATAACTGCATTCATAATCAAGCTATGTAAAAAGCAGTAGGCAGGAAAACATGACACTACTTGACGAATATTGGAACAAGTTTTTAAGCGCAAAAGGATTATCTTCTGAAACTAAGTGCGCCGGAGATTTATTTTTTGAAGCAAAAGGTTTTGTAAGTGACGAAATGAATGCCCTTGTTCTTGGCGGACAAAAAACTGCATTTTTTTCAAGCTATGCAACCTTTGCAATAGACGGAGAACCTCTTCCTGTTAGCGGTGAACTTTATATAGTAGTTGATCGTGCAAATAATCCAGTATGTGTAATTGAACTTCAGAGTGTAAATATTCTTCCATTTAATGAAGTAACCTGGGAAATGGCAAAACAGGAAGGCGAAGATGAGAATCTTGAACAGTGGCGCGAAAAAAAGAAAGGATATTTAGAAGATGAAGGTGCAGTACTCGGTTTTGAGTTTACACCAGATATTAAAGTGGTTTTTCAGACCTTTACGGTTGTTTATAAATAAAGATTGCCGGGTCAAGCCCGACAATGACACGGAGGACAAAATGGGAAAAGCATCTAACTTTTCATTGGGAAAACTTCTTCTGCAGATTGCAGTTGGAGCAATGCTTACAGTAGCAGGAATCTGGGCTTTGCAGGGCGGCGGCGATGAAGGAATTGCAGCAATTAAATACCTTATTGGAGCCAGGGATTTTGAAAGGATTCTTTGCATAGTATTTGGTATTATTGAATTGATTGCAGGTGTATTCCTCATTCTGGAGCTTTTTATTGGCGACAAAATCGGTTCACTTGGAAAAATCCTTACACTTATTATCATTATTGTCTGGATTATTGCAATTGTGCTTATTGATTTTTTGGGAAACCATGGACTTTTCAAGCAGAACAACTTTTTGAATTGGCTCTATAACTTTGCATATCATTTGATTGTTCTTGGCGCATTATTGGTTCTTCAAAATTAAAAATACAAAAAAAACACTTATAGTCCTGAAATAACTTGCCCGCGAGAGAGATGGACGAAGAGGAATCTCTCTCGCGTTCAAGTTATTTCAAGACAATGAAATCTTATTTCTGGAGATTTTTTATTATGAAAAAACTATTTCTTCTAATAATACTCGCAATAACAATGTCATTCCACGTATTTGCCGGAGAGGATAGTTTTTTCACGACAGAGGCATCCCTTGGGACTGGAATTTCTATTTATGATTCCAGTGCCGATGATTTACGAAAAGCACTTTTAGGTCAGTCAAACTATAAAAGGATTGTTTTAGGATTAACTTTCGACACAAACTTAAATATTTCAGATCCGCTGAAAATCATGTTCGGAACCGAAGCCTTCAGTGATTTTTTGTGGGACAAACCAAGCTATTTTAATACGCTTGACTATGCTTTTTTTACAGGAATAAAAGTTTTCCCAAATAAATCCGGATTAAACTTTTCAATTTCCTATGTACTTGGAAACAGAACAGATTTCTTTACTGAACTGGTAGAAGAACCAACTGAAGATCTTGATGAAGACGGAAACACAATAACAACATCAGTTCTTAAAAAACACAATAATACAAAATCCTGGGGCAATGGCTTCAGGCTTTCCATCCAATATGATTTTATGCAAACTAAAAGTTATAAGGTAAAACCCGTTGTTGGCGGTTACTATCGCTGTGTTCCACGCGGAAACTACAACACAGATCATATACTTTGTATTTATGGTGGAATAAGATTCTAAAAAATGTATTCATATAAAAAAATACCTGCCACTCCCGTGGAAATTGTCTTCGCCAACAGAAGGAAGTTGTCCTCAGCCAATTTTCACTCCGCAGCAGGTATTTTTTATATGCCTTTTACAGAATGTTATTTTACCAAACTATCGTGCATATTCTATGATTCTAGTTTCCCGAATCATTGTCAGTCTTATTCGTCCAGGATAGCGCAAATCAGATTCAATCTGTTTAGCAATGCTTCTTGCAAGCTCCTTAACTTCTCCGTCTGGAACTTTTTCATTATTAACAAGAATGCGCAGTTCACGTCCTGCCTGAATTGCATATGCCTTTTCAACTCCATTAAAGCCTTCGGCAATTGCTTCAAGGTTTTCGAGTCGTTTAACGTAATTGTCAATTGTTTCGCGGCGGGCACCTGGTCTTGAAGCAGAAATTGCATCTGCAATCTGAACTATTATTGCTTCAATACTTGTTGCTTCTACGTCGTTATGGTGTGCGGCAATTGCGTTAATAACAGCGGCATTTTCACCCATCTTGCGGGCCATTTCAGCCCCTACCTCTGCGTGGTTCTGGTCGCTGTCGTTTTCGGCACCCTTACCAATATCGTGAAGAATTGCGGCACGTTTAGCAAGCTCGCGGTCTGCACCAATTTCTGCAGCT
>JAFZWX010000190.1 GCA_017617145.1 Treponema sp.
CAAGAATTTCGCGTTTTTCTTCAAGAAGCTCGTAGCCGTTTGTGCTTACTGCAAGCTGCTCTTTTGTAATGAGAAGGTTTGATTTTGTTGGCGCAACGGTTATTTGTGCCATTTTTCAATCAACTCCGGTTTAATTCGTGTTAGTTCTTCTACTGGAAGTTCGCTCAAAATATTCCATCCAATATCAAGTGTCTGCTCAATTGTGCGGTCTTCAAATTCGCCCTGAGTAAGGAACTCCTGCTCAAAGCGTTCACCAAAGCGCAGGTACTGACGGTCTAAGTCGCCAAGCTCTTCTTCACCAATGATTGCGGCAAGATTACGGATTGTCTTTACCTTTGAATACGAAGCAAAAAGTTGTGACGAAACTGCAGCATGGTCTTCGCGGGTCATATCTGGACCAATACCGTCCTTCATAAGTCGGCTAAGGCTCGAAAGCGATGAAACCGGCGGATACAAACCCTTCTGGAAAAGCTCGCGGCCAAGTACAATCTGACCTTCTGTAATATAGCCGGTCAAATCCGGAATAGGATGCGAAATATCATCATTTGGCATTGTAAGAATTGGGATCTGAGTAATAGAACCCTTTGAACCTTTGATTTTTCCTGCACGTTCATAAAGTTCTGCAAGGTCTGAATACAAATATCCCGGATATCCTTTACGTCCCGGAACTTCTCCACGAGTTGTTGAAATTTCACGCAGGGCTTCGCAGTAGTTTGTCATATCGGTAAGAACTACAAGTACATGCATGCCTTTTTCAAAAGCAAGATATTCTGCAGCAGTAAGTGCACAGCGCGGAGTGATGATTCGTTCAATAGAAGGAGCATCTGCAAGGCTCTGGAACATTACTACATTTGAAAGTACACCAGACTCTTCAAAGGTCTTTACAAAGAACTGTGCAACGTCATATTTAATTCCCATGCCCGCAAAAACCATAACGAATTTTTCGTCACTGTTGCGGAGCTTTGCCTGCCTGATAATCTGAGCCGCAAGCTTGTTATGAGGAAGTCCGTTACCACTGAAAATCGGGAGCTTTTGACCGCGCACAAGCGAGTTCATTCCGTCAATTGCAGAAATACCGGTTTGTATAAAGTCTCTTGGATAAACACGCGCATAAGGATTAATAGGGTTTCCGTTTACGTTTCGTTTTTCAGAAGATATGATTTGTGGGTAGCCGTCAATCGGTTCACCAAGTCCGTTGAATACACGTCCAAGGAGTCCTTCTCCTACTCTAAGTTCAAGCGGCTCGTCTAAAAATTCAAACGATGCTTCATCAAGGTCAAGGCCTGTTGTTGAACCAAAAATCTGAACTACAACTGCCTGCTCACTTATGTCTACAACCTTACCGGTACGCTTGTTACCGTTTCTGTCGCGAAGGCACACTGTCTCATTGTAAAAAACATTTTCTGTACTTTTAAGGACAACAATTGGTCCGTCTACAGAAGTTACGCCTCTATATTCTACACCTTTCATTGCCGCCCCCTATCCACGCAAACGGGAAGAATATGCCCTTTCCAGTTCGCCCAGCTGCTGGTCAAGTCTTCCCCTTATTTCTTCTATTTTATCTATCTGGTCGTTCGGATACTGCATTTTAATTCGTACAAGCTCGTCGCAAACAGGAAGACTGACTACCCTGTTCAAAAGCGCACCATGCTTAACAACAGCATCTGCACGACGGTAATATTCCATAATCAAATCAAGAATAAGGATTTGTTTTTCAATGGAACAATATTTATCTATGTCGTCAAAAGCGTTCTGCTGTAAAAATCCATTCTTAATCATTTCGGCAACTTTAAGAACAAGTCGTTGTGCCGGCGGAAGTGCATCAGGTCCAATCAGACGAACAATCTGTTCAAGCTTCTGCTCTGATTTTAAAAGCTCGAGTGCCTGTAAACGCAACTGCCACCAAAGCGGATTCCTTACTTCCCACCAGTCGCGTACTTCTTCTGCATATTCAGAATAGGAATCTATCCAACCGATTGCAGGATAATGACGTGCATTTGCAAGTTCACGGTCAAGCGCCCAGAAGCAGCGGATAAATCGTTTTGTATGCTGGGTAACAGGTTCACTAAAGTCACCGCCCGGAGGAGAAACTGCACCAATTACACTTACAGAACCCTGCTCGCCGCAAAGTGCATCTACACGACCTGCTCGTTCATAAAAAGAAGCAAGACGAGTTGGTAAGTATGCCGGGAAACCTTCTTCTGCAGGCATTTCTTCCATACGACCGCTAAGCTCACGAAGTGCTTCTGCCCAGCGACTGGTTGAGTCTGCCATAATTGCAACATCCATTCCCATATCGCGGTAATATTCTGCAAGTGTAATTCCTGAATAAAGCGAAACTTCACGAGCTGCAACAGGCATATTCGAAGTATTTGCAATAAGAATTGTTCGCTCCATAATTGAACGACCGGTTCTTGGGTCAATAAGTTCAGGGAACTCTGTAAGTACCTCGGTCATTTCGTTTCCGCGCTCGCCGCAGCCAATGTAAACAATAAGGTCTGCATCGCACCATTTGGCAACTGCATGCTGGGTCATAGTTTTACCAGTTCCAAAGCCACCAGGAATTGCTGCAGTTCCACCCTTACTAAGCGGGAAGAAAACATCAATTACGCGCTGGCCTGTAATAAGAGGCTCTGAAACATTAAGCTTTAATTTATATGGGCGGGGCTTTCGTACAGCCCAGTAATGTGCAAGCTTTATTTCTTCATCAAGATCTGTGGTTGCAATAAGGTCTTCTATTGTGTAATCGCCGCTGCCCTTAAAGCTGGTGAGCGTTTTTCCACGGATTTCAGGCGGCACCATAATTTTATGCAAAATAGAAGGAGTTTCCTGTACTGTTCCAAGCACCATACCAGGATGGATTTTTATACCTTCGCCAATACCTTCTGCCGCATCAAAATGCCATACTCTTTTTTCATCAAGAGGTTCGGTGCGCTGACCCGGAATTAAAAAGGCGCTGTCGTCAATTTCCGATTCTTTATCTTCGCCGTTAAAAAGTGATTTTAAAGGACGCTGAATACCGTCGTAAATGTTACCTACAAGACCAGGTCCAAGGCGCAGCGATAGTGGACGCTGAAGACATACAACCTTTTCGCCAAGGTGCATACCGGTATCTTCCTCGTAAACCTGAATTGTAGCGTTTCCTTTATTCTGCCTGATAATTTCGCCGATAAGACGTTTTTCGCCAACATCAACTACATCGTAAAGGCCGCAGCCGTCAAGACCTTGTGCATAAACAATAGGTCCGGAAATTCTTGTAATTTTTCCTTCTATCATTCTGCGCCTCCAAGCAAAGCCTGTGCAAGCTCTGCCCTGTATTTATCTAAAAGCCTTGAAA
>JAFZWX010000191.1 GCA_017617145.1 Treponema sp.
GTGATTGTGAATCCAGGTGGAACTGGAAGACTTAAAGGTTTCTTTGCCATCTGAGCAAGGTTAGCACCTTTACCACCGAGTTCAGCGCGCATTGACTCATCACCGTCTGCGTCGCCGTTACCAAAAAAGTAAACATACTTTTTAGCAGGTTTTGCTGCTGCTGTTTTTGCTGCAGGTTTAGCTGCTGCAGGCTTTGCTGCCTGTTTTGTTGTTTCCTTTGTTGCCATTGATTTTACTCCATATTAAAAAAAATTTTTTTCGAGTTAAGTATTACTATAATAATGTTTTAAATTGATATGGTCAATTGTAGATTTTTTAAAGTAGATTTTTAATGTAGTTTTTTTAAAGTAGATTTTTTAAACAAAGTAATTTACAATTAAAGCAGATAATCGTCAAGGAGATGCTTGTGAAAATCAAATCTAAATTAATCATCAGTTATATTTCCATTGTTTTCTTTTCAATTATTGTTATTGCAGTTCCTGTTTTTATGTCGCAAATGAAACAGCTGCAGACTTACATTGCAAAAAATTCTGAAGCACAGCTTACAATTGCAAAGGATTCAATTGATCTCTTTTTTGGAGAAGCTTCGGATATTGTGCGAAGCGTTGAACCTTATATTAACTCAACCGATTTTAACCGCGAAAATGTAGAAAGCGATTTTCAAAAACTCATAGACAATAATCATACACTGGCATGTCTTTACTTTATGGATCCTCTTCCTGGCTGGGAAGGAGGAACTGCTTATTCAAGTGACGGCTGGATTCCCGAAGAAGATTATGACAAAGAAACAAGAGACTGGTATATTGCCGGAAAAAATTCTTCAACCACAGAAATCACAGAGCCATACATTGATGAAGATACAAAAGACCTTGTTAGTTCTGTTGTTTATGGTATTCATTCAAGAACCGGAGAATTGCTTGGAGTTGCCGGAATTGACATTCACCTTACCGAGCTTTCAGAAAAAATTGAAGCTATAAAAATTACAGAGCATGGACATTCTTTTATTATAAATGCAAATGGAGACTATCTTACAAATCCCGATATTAATAAAATTAATGCTGCAAATGTATTCAACGATTTTCCTGATGTTTCCCAATATAAAAATAAATCAAAAGATAATGTATTTGATATAAATTCCAGTAAACAGTATTACTTTATGTCAACAAAAATTAATGACAAAAACGACTGGTACTTTGTAACAATAGGCGAAAAACGAGAGCTTATTCATATTCAGATGGTTCTTCAGATTATTCTTGTTATGGCTGTAATTACAATTGTTGTAGCAGCACTCATTTCTGTTTTATTTGCAAGAACTCTTGTAAAACCAATTAAGCAGGTAGATGAAACTGTAAACGAAATTGCAACAGGAAATGCCGACCTTACAAACCGACTTGAAATAAAAACTAAAGATGAAATTGGAAGTCTGGTAAAAGGCTTTAACATGTTCGTTCAAAAACTGCAGAGTATTGTTTATGAAATTCAAACTTCCAAAAATGATTTAAAACCTGTAGAAGAAGCGTTGACAGAAAGCGTTCAGGAAGCCGCAAGTGTAATTACAGAAATTCTTTCAAACATAGAAAGCATTGGCTCTCAAGTTCAGAATCAGTCAAATGCAGTTTCGCAAACTTCGGCTGCAGTACAGGAAATTGCAGAAAACATAAACAGCCTTGAAATGATGATTCAAAATCAGGCTAATGGAGTTTCAAATGCAAGTACTGCTGTAGAACAGATGATTGGAAATATAAATGCCGTAAACAGTTCTGTAGAAAAAATGGCAGAATCTTTTGGTCAGCTTGAAAAAAGTTCGGCAGAAGGTATTGACCAGCAGATGTTTGTTGACCGACAGATTATTGATGTTTCTGAACAGTCAATAGCACTTCAGGAAGCAAACGCTGCAATTTCTGCAATTGCCGAACAGACAAATCTTCTTGCCATGAACGCAGCAATTGAAGCAGCCCACGCCGGAGATTCTGGAAAAGGCTTTGCGGTTGTTGCAGATGAAATTCGTAAGCTTTCCGAAACTTCAACAGAACAGTCAAATAAAATTGGTGAAGAACTTAGTTTAATTTCTGAAACAATTAATAGAGTTGTTGAAGCTTCTGCAAGAAGTAAAGAAAGCTTTAAACAGGTTTCGGAACTTATTAATAATACAGACGAACTTGTTCATCAGATTAGCGGAGCAATGGAAGAGCAGCAGGTTGGTTCAAAGCAGATTCTCGATTCCCTGAAACTCATGAATGACAGCACGGCAGAAGTTAAAAATGCCGGTCTTGAAATGAAGGAAGGAAACAAACTTATTCTTAAAGAAATTACAAACCTTCAGGACACTACAACTGTTATTAAAGACAGCATGAACGAAATGTCTATTGGCGCCAAGAGCATGAATACAACAAGTGCTACCCTTTCTGATTTGTCTGCAAAGGTACACTTGTCTATTCAAAAAATTGGCTACGAAATTGACCAGTTTAAAGTATAACAGATTAGAGGTAAAAAAATGGTTATTAGAGAATCTGCAGAAATGTATTTGGAAACTATTCTTGTTTTGTCAAAGGAAGGAACCGTGCGCTCTATTGATGTAGCAAAAGCACTTAATTTTTCCCGCCCATCTGTTAGCGTTACTCTTCATAATCTTGAAAAAGAAGGATACCTTTCTATTGCAGAAGATCAGACTGTTACACTTCTTGCAAAAGGCCTTGATATTGCAAAAACAATTTACGAGCGCCATACAATTCTTACAGAATTTTTTGAGCAGCTTGGTGTAAAAAAAGTTATTGCCACTGCAGATGCCTGCAAAATTGAACACGACATCAGTCCTGAATCTTTTAAAGCAATCAAAAAACTTGTAAAAAACAACAGAGCAGACGCTAAATGAACAAAGTTATTATGAAAAAGGGTTGCTGTGCTCTTGATTTGGGAGACGGCAGCGAACGTGGTTTTTATGTTAATCAGGATTATATTTTACACAAGCTCCATTCCATACATCGTGGAATAAGTCTTATGTACACTTATTATCCAAATGACAAGGAATGGCCTGTTCGTGCAAGTAAAATAAAAACGGACAAAGTAGCAACAGGCGCATGGGATTATCCTTACGAAGATTATTTTCCTTATCGTGGTGGACGCGAAGGACTTCTTGATAATGAACCTTTTAATTTTATGAATGATATTCGCCGTCACGGGATGGATGTTGTCCTGACTCTTACAATTGATCCTTCATTAAAAGAAGCCGATATTCTGGAGCTTGCAAAAGACCTTCGCCCTTATGGACGAGTTCTTCTTAGAGTAAATCATGAATGTACAGGAAGCTGGTTCTGTTATACAAAGCGCGCTTCTTACCAGCAGATTGCAGACTTCTTTGTTATGGTATGCCGCGTTATGCATGAGCATGCTCCAAATGTAAAAATGATTTTATGTGCCGGCTTGTTTGACGACTCAACCGGTAAAATTGAAATGGAAGATATTTTTTTAGAAGCACATAAAGCAGCTGATATCTGGTCAGGGGATAATTATCTTTCGCTTCACTGGGGCTGGCCTTATGATATTGCAAAAAAACCTGGAACTTCCTTTGGAAATTTTGATACAGAAAAAACATATCAGAAATTTAAAAAATCTGTTCTAAGACTACGTGAAATTACCGGACAAAACAAACCTATGGTTTTGAGCGAAATGAATGCGGACGGGGATGTAAATGGTCCCTACGACCAGGCAAAAAAACTGCAGGATTTTATGGACCGGTTGGAAGCAGATCCAGACAAATGGCTCGATGCATTTACACTGTATCAATTCCGCGATGACGGACGACTTGGACTTGAAGTAACAGATCCTAACAACAGCGAAGTTGGAATTGAACAGCCTATTTTAAAAAGCTATAGAGAAAGCCTGCACAAGCCGTTCTTCAGTAAAAAGTTTGAAGAAGCCGGAAGCATTGAGTTCCCTGTAAAACTGCGCTGGTCAAACTCAGAAGACGCCGAAGGTATTGAAATTAATGTACCGGTAGAAAAAGACCCTCACTTTGCAGAACTGTACTTTAAAGATGAGTTAGTTCAAGCTAACTTAATGATGGAGTTTGGCGGCTGGTGGTTCTACAAAGCTCCTGGAGTAAAATGCATTGATCTTATGAGTTACTTTTTCGAAAACAAAATTTCAAAACCTTGCATAATGAAGCTGCGTATTTTTGCACCGCCTGCTGATGGAAAAAACCATCCTCTTGGAAAGGACGGGCTTTCAGATTTAAGTATTAACGGAGCAACCCTGCGCACGCTACCAGACGGGGAATGGATAAACAATTACTATGCACAAATTAACTCGCTGCCAGAACTCCGAATAGAATATGAACCTGTTGTAGGAGCCGATGATGAATATAAATTTGACTAAACTAAAATGGTATGGACGAAACTTTGAACACGAAGGTATTCGTTATTTTAATTATTCGTGCAGCGGCTTTGAATTCTGTATGACAGGTAAAAAAGCAGTTGCCACAATTTTGAGTGATCCAAACAAACAGAAAAAAACTGAACGCGGTGTAATTGGAATTTATGTTACAGAAATTACAGATACTTCAAAATATAAGGGTACCGGCTTCTGGGAAAACTTTCCTCCCGAAGGCGTTGAACCAGTGCGTATAGAACTTACAAAACAGGAAAATGAATGTGTACTTTTTGAAAGTCCTGTTGAAAAAACGGTTGTTATTAAAGTGCTTAAGTTGAGCGAATGTGCGTTTGGATATGCAGGACTAAAAAGGCTGGATATAAAAGGAGTGCCTGCATATGCGGCCCTTCGACAAGCTCAGGGAGTCGGTCGCTCCGCGACCTTACCAAGTTTGCAAAGCAAACTTGCGGCGGCATCTCCTAAGATTGAATTTATCGGCGACAGCATAACCTGTGGATACGGGCTTGAAGGTATTTGGGAAAAAGACACGTTTACCACGACACAGGAACGTCCGGACAAGGCCTACGCATTTTTAACAGCACGTGCACTTGGTGCAGAATTCCAGCTTTGCTCCTGGAGTGGTATTGGCATTACTTCAAACTACGTAGACCCGGCAACAATATTTCTTCCAGAAACAAGCTGGCTCATGCCTGCCTGCTGGCCTTATACAGACAAGCGCGGACAACTCAGACTCAAGCTTGAACCAGAGATTTGGGATTCTTCAAAATTTCCTCCAGATATTGTTGTAATAAATCTTGGAACAAACGATATAAGCTGGGTACGTGGTCTTGAAGAAAGACGACTTGCCTACGTAGCAGGCCTTCGTCAGTTAATAGAAGCAGTTCATCGCAGAAGCCCAGATGCAAAAATCTGCTGCTGTTTAGGTATAATGGGACAGGAACTTTGTAAATCGGTGAGTGAAGCATGCAGACTTTTTTCAAAGGATTTCCCAAGCGTACCTGTAAAGACTGTGAGGTTTGACTTACAAAAGGAAGAAGACGGAATTGGAGCAGACTGGCATCCATCGCCTGTTACTCATAAAAAGGCTGCAAAGAAATTGACTGCAGCACTTAAGGAATGGTGTTAAGAGATTATCGGGTCAAGCCCGATAATGACAGTGTCATTGCCGTGCTTGACACGGCAATCTATAAACCTTAGATCCTCTTTCCGGCGACCACTTAGCACGACGCTCTTCAGGAATGCTTTCAATCTTATCTTCTGAAAATCCTATTTTTTCAAACCAGTCGCTTGCCTGAGTCGTCATTATAAAAATAGATTTTGCTTCACAAGACTTAGCTTTTGCAACAAGCCCTTCTACAAGCTTTGGTCCGATTCCCATATGATTGTATGCTTCATCAACTGCCACAGCGGCAATTTCAAACTGTCCGTCATCATATTTATGAAGAGCGGCACACGCTCGAACTCCGCCGTCAAAATCGTAAACATAAAAATCTTCAAGGCGGGCTGCAACATCACCTTCTGTACGAGGGAGCAGTTTTCCGTTTGCAACAAATGGACGCATTACAGCAAGAACACTCGGAATATCTGTCTGTTCCATTGAGCGGATTTTTCCATAGTTATTTGTATAAATCATTGTGCCCGAACCAAGATCACTGAAGATTTCTGTAAGCAGTACGCCATCCAGATTTCCATCAAGAAGATGCGAACGATTAACTCCATTCTGACAGGCACTTTTACAAAGCTCAAGAAGATTTTTTGTCTGTTCGTTATCGGCATGACTGGTAACATAAGAATCAACTTCTTCAATATTCATTGCAGGAACAATTTCCCCATCCTTTAAAATTGGATTAGGCTCACCCATTACAAAAAAGAGCTTGTCTGCTTTTAGTTCAACTGCAACCTGCTGAGCAAGAACTGCAGAAGAAATATTATATGGTTTACCAACAGAGCTCCAGCCAATACAAGGAAAAATAGGAATAAAGCCGTCATCCAGAACTGTACGCAGAGAGACTGTATCAAGTTTGTCAATTTCTCCAGCTGCACCAAAATCAAAACCATTAATCACACCTTTTGCACGCGAACGAACCCAGTTACCAATTACGGCAGTAATATTATTTGCGGCAAGATTTGTCATAACAGTGTTACTTACATCAAAAGCGGCCATTTTTATAAAAGGCATTGCCTCATCATTTGTAATGCGGATATTGTCTTTATAAGTCCAGTTGAGTTTTGCAGAAGAAAGAACTTCGTCAATTCGAGTACGAGCACCAGGAATAATTACAACCTTAAGTCCTGCTTTATGCAAAAGAGCAATATCGCGGATATGCGAACTGAACAAAGAAGAACCAATTGTTTTGTCATCTAAGTAAATGACGATGAGAGCATTCTTAAACTTTTGCAAATAGCGGATTACGTCACGAACGTTTTCGGCTTTTTTATTTGTACTTTGCATCATAATGATTATACCTTTTTATTTTTTAATTTCCAACCAGTTCCAGAATTCGGGATCTTCCTGGCCAACTCGCCAAAAGCCTATTTTCTTTACACCTGCTTCCTGATACATTCTCAACAGAGCAACATCGGACCAGGCATCATTAAAATATCCTGTTACGTCTACCTGTGTTGTGTACTGCACCTTTGGAATATCCTTTTCATAAGTGATTTCTTCAACACCGTTTGCAATCATCATTCTGTTCAGACGCGAAAAATAATAAGCACCCGAGGTTGCCTGTTCTGCCCAAAAACGCCCGTAAAAAGGTATGCCCATAATGAGTTTTTTTTCGGGAATTGCTTTTTGTGCATACTCCAAAACCTTCTGGCACCAGTCAACAGAAGCAACCGGTCCTGGAACGCTACTAGACCAGTGTTCATCGTATGCCATAACAAAAACACGATCGCTGTAATTTGCAATATCGGAATATGGATATACATCTTCTGTAAGACGCTTAAAACGAGCCGGCACACAAACTGTAAACCATTTAGCCTGTCCTAACATATATCGCAAGTCGGCAAGAAATGTCAAAAAATGCTTACGGTCGCGGGTTGGAACAAGTTCAAAATCTATCTGAACTCCATCATAAGCAGCGGCTGCTTTTACAATCGATTTTAACAAAGTCTTTCGAACACCGTATTCAGGATCAATCACAAAATGAGTAAGAGAACGACTGTCACATGTAATAACAAGATGGCAGCGTGCTTTCCCAGTTTTCAATTTAGAACGAACAGGTATAGCCGAAAGCTCGCCATAACAATTTATTTCCGCCGAAAAATAACAGACATCAGTAATTGGAAGGCTTGGATCATATTCATCCTCGCGTCCCTGACTCACATAACCCCAGGTTTCTGCAAATGCAACAGGCTTTCCTTCTACAGGCCGAAGTGTATATAACTGAACCGGTTCTTTTTCTGCAATATCATCAGATAACGCTTCTGCATCTTCTGAAAATTCCAGCAACTCTGCTCCATCCTCTATGCTCTCAGAGGTAACCGGCTCACTTGAAATTTCAATATCACCCTTCCCTTTTGCAAAAATCAGAGAACAAAAAAGAAATATAGTAAAGACGGATAAAGTCCGTTTAGTGATAATCTTAATCATAAAATAATTATCGGAAGATTTTACCTGCTATAAACAATATCAGACAAAAAATCGGTGCTTTCTTTAATAATATCAGGATGTTCTTTAGCGTAATCAATTATTTTCTGACCAAGCCCCGATTCCAAAAGTAATCTTATTTTTTCTCGTGCAACTTTATTTACGGCAGGACAAGTTGGAGTAAGAGCAACTGCAATTTCTTTTTGCTTTATATAAACGGCACGAAAAGGCCAGATACTGCAATCAAAAGGTTTTAATTCAAGCGGCAAAATACAGCCTTTTGATGTATCAAGAAATGGACAAGGGGCTTCTTCTTCAGGATTATCAGTTGTATAGCAATCCGAAAGTTCTACTGTCATGCTGCTGTTTCCAACTGAACGAAATTTAACATCCGGAAAAATTGACTTTAATTGTTCCGCTGAATCTTTTGTAAAAACCGGAGTTTCCCATAAACTCTGACGACGAAAAGAGCAGCAAAATTTGCAGGAAGCACAATCACTTTTTTTTAGTATCGATGATAACACAACAATTACTCCACTAAGCCATAAAATTTTTCAAGTATAAGTGTTGGCTTATAAGATAGTTTTGCTTTACGAAGTCCTTCTACTCCCATATCTTCTTCGCGGTTAAGATACAAATAACTTCCATTCCGTTTTGAAAACTGTTGATTTATTACAGCATAAACTCCATTCTTCTCATATTCTTCAATTGCTTTTTCATAAATCACATCAAGTACAGAATCCGAAATTGGCGAAGCAAGCGTCATAGCAGCAGGTTCTCCTTTTACATAAAGAACGCCTCCTGTAAACCTAAGAAGCTCTGCATTTTTTAGGGCAAGTTCTATACTCTGTAGTTCAAGCTTAAGTACAGGTTTTTCATCTCCATTTTTTTCGTTGTACCATTTTTGCGAAATAGAAAGAATGTCGGCAGATACATCATTTTGTGGAAAAGACTTAAACTCCCAGTCATCACCATAAATACGATTAAAGCGCGACACATGATTTCGTTTTTTCTGATAATTGGAACCAGATAACTCTGCAAGATTTTTTTGAAGATAAATATAATCGCAATCCTCTCGATTTGTTTTCCACGCAACTCGTTTATTAAAATATTTTAAAAGACATTCATCAATCAAATCTTTCTGATCCCGTGTAATAAGACAAAATGAAAGTTCACGCTGTTGTTTTTTAGCATCCGCAAAAATAAATTCAAGAGCAGATTTTAACCAGCTGGAATTGAGGTTCTGCGAATCCTTTGAATCCGACTCTTTTCTTAAAGGAACAGGAAATCCATAACCGGTACGATTTTCATCACCATAATAATAGCGGAACAAAGTATTGTTTTGGATTTTAAGCCATGTATTATATTTTTCCTGCAGCAAAAAAAGATTCGCTATGCAAATGTCACTTCCATACAGGCCGTGGGTATCCAGATTATTTTCAAGATACTCAAAATCAAGCAGATTCATATAGTTTAAATTTACAAAAACCGTGAGGTTATTTCAAGTAAAAAAATCTATGATTATATTATGATTCTGCAAAAACCTGTCTGTTCAAGCGAATTTTTAATTTATAGGGAAAATCCTTTATTGATAAATTGAAAAAATACTATAAAATAAGAAAATGTAATATTAATCAAAGGCCAGGTGGCCTTCCTTAGGAGTAATTTATGATTGAAAGAAGACCTCTTGTAAACGATCTTTATACAGCAGACCCTTCTGCACATGTTTTTAATGGAAAAATCTATATCTATCCTTCACATGATGAAGACATTGATGTTGAAAGCAACGATAACGGCGATCAGTATGATATGAAAGACTATCATGTCTACGAAATGAAAGACACCGAAACATATCCACGCGACTGTGGTTGTGTTTTTACACTTGATGATGTTAAATGGGCAAGCAAGCAGCTTTGGGCTCCGGATTGTGTTGAACGAAATGGAAAATATTATTTCTTCTTCCCTGCCCGCGACAAAACAGGAATGTTCAGAGTTGGTGTAGCTGTTGGCGACAAACCAGAAGGCCCATTCAAACCGGAAGACGACTACATACAGGGAACCTACAGTATTGACCCATGCTGTTTCCCTGATACAGACGGAAATTATTATTTGACCTTCGGCGGACTCTGGGGCGGACAACTTGACCAGTACCGCAACAACAAATGGAGTGCCGACAACAAGGAACCACGCGAAGAAGAAGCCTGCACACCAAAAATTGCTTTGATGAAAGAAAACATGACAGAGCTTGCAGAAGAGCCACGCGACCTTGTAATTGTTGATGAAAACGGCAAACCTTTAATTGGAAAAGATGAAGACCGCCGCTATTTTGAAGACCCATGGCTCTTTAAGAAAGGTGACACTTATTACTTTACATATTCAACAGGAACAACCCACTTTTTGAACTGGGCAACAAGCAAGAATGTTTACGGTCCATACACCTTTGGCGGAAAGATTCTTACTCCAGTCCTTGGATGGACAACACACCACTCAATTCTTGAGTTCAACGGAAAATGGTATTTGTTCTACCACGACTGCGAACGTTCAAATGGTGTAAATCAGAAGAGAAATGTTAAGTTCCGTGAGTTGACATTTAATCCGGATGGATCTATTAAGACTATGGATGGAATGGAGTGGTAAGATAGATTGTCGGGTCAAGCCCGACAATGACAAGTGTAAACGCGACAATGACAAGTGTAAACGCGACAATGACAAACTGTGTCATTCCCCGGCTTGACCGGGGAATCTTTTTTTAACCTAATGTAATTTCTACATTAAATTCCTTCTTTCCTTCTACATATGGAACAACACAGCCTTCAACTGCTTTGCCGTCTACGAGCATTGACTTTACGCCCTTGCAAACGTGGCTTGGGTTTTTGATTGTGATGTTGTATTTAGCACCGCGGAAGAGACGTGTTGCTGTAAAGCCATCCCAGGCAGCTGGAATTGAAGGGTCAACTTTAAGACCGTCAAAGTCTGGCTGAATTCCAAGAATGTACTGGCTTATTGCAACCATGTTCCAGGCAGCAGTTCCTGTAAGCCATGAGTTTTTACCCTGACCAAAGTTCTTGCCTGTCTGACCGATGTCTGAACCTGCATCTTTACCGCCAATCATCTGGCCGTAAACA
>JAFZWX010000026.1 GCA_017617145.1 Treponema sp.
ACGCATGAACCAGTTTCCGTCCCAGGCAGATTCCATCATAACTTTCTTCATCTTGTCGATTTCTGCCTGAGCCTTAGCTGCTTCGTCTTTCTTACCCAAGTGGTTCAAGATTCCTACAAAGTTTGGTCCAACGTATGTGAACAAAGCGGCAACGAATACAGATTCTGCAACCTTAGAATATCCGCCTTCTGCCTTGAATTTAGGGTTTGTATATGTCTGGAAGCTTTCGCCCGGTGTGTCAGAGAAGCATGAAAGGTTGATACAGTCGTTCCAGTCTGCGCGCATTGCAAGTGGAAGTCCGTGTGGTCCAAGATTATTTACAATGTGGTAGAAGCTTACTGTAAGGTGGTCGAGCATAGACTTAGCCTTAGACTCATCGTTGTCGTAAGGAACCTTTGCGTCCAGAATTGACCAGTCGCCTGTTTCCTTGATGTAAGCTGATACAGAAAGGATCATCCACAGAGGGTCATCAGAGAAGTCACCGCCGATGTCTGCGTTACCCTTCTTTGTAAGCGGCTGGTACTGATGGTAACATCCGCCGTCTTCGAGCTGAGTTGATGCAATGTCGATAAGGCGTTCGCGGGCACGGTCTGGAATCTGGTGAACAAAGCCAAGAATATCCTGGTTAGAATCGCGGAAGCCCATACCTCGTCCGATACCTGATTCAAAGTAAGAAGCAGAACGTGAAAGGTTAAAGGTAACCATACACTGATACTGGTTCCAGATGTTTACCATGCGGTTTACTTTGTCTTCCGGTGTGTTTACGTTCAAAATACCAAGAAGCTTATCCCAGTAAGCGCGGAGCTCTTTCATACCGGCAGCAAACTTTTCCGGTGTATTGTATTTTTCAATCATTGCAAGAGCAGTTTTTTTGTTGATTGTCTTGCCGTCTGCTTCAAACTTCTGTTCAACAGGCATTTCTACATAACCAAGTACAAAAACCAGAGTCTTTGATTCGCCTGCCTTGAGTGTAATTTCCTTGTAGTGTGATGCAATAGGAGACCATCCGTCTGCAAGAGAGTTACCGCACTTTCCGTCAAGAACAGCCTGAGGATTGTGGAAGCCGTTATAAAGTCCTATGAATGTATCGCGGTCTGTATCATAACCGTCAATCTTGTCGTTTACAGAATAGAATGCATAGTGATTGCGGCGGTCGCGGTATTCAGTTTTATGATAAATTACAGAATCTTTGATTTCTACACGGCCGGTAGAAAAGTTACGCTGGAAGTTTGTGCAGTCATCCTGGGCATCCCAAAGACACCATTCAGCAAATGACCAGAATTTAAAGGTTTTATCGGCACCACTTTCGTTAGTAAGAACAACCTGCTGAACTTCGCCGTTGTAATCCTGAGGAACAAAGAAAGTAACTTCAGCTTTAAGGCCGTTCTTTTTACTGGTAATGATTGTATAGCCCATACCGTGGCGGCATTCGTAAGAATCAAGTTCTGTCTTTACAGGAGACCAGCCCGGATTCCAGATGGTACCGTTGTCGTTGATGTAAAAATAACGTCCGCCCATATCAATAGGTACGTTGTTGTAACGGTAACGTGTAATGCGGCGAAGGCGTGCGTCCTTATAGAAGCTGTAGCCTCCGGCAGTATTGGAAATTAAAGAGAAAAATCCCTGTGTTCCAAGATAGTTAATCCATGGATATGGTGTGCGCGGTGTTTCAATAACATACTCGCGGTTGGCGTCATCAAAGTGTCCGAACTTCATAAATTACCTCATAAAATAAATGTGATTTTCTGTCTGTACGAAATCGTTGTAGACAAAGTATATTGCAGAAAAACTTTCCTGTAAAGGTTAAAATAGATTTATTCCATAAATAACTATTTTCGTTCAAAAAAAACACTTGCCTTGCTGATAAAATCTGCTATAATGATGTTTAGTAAAACGTTTAACTAAAAACGTTCTGGAGGAAAATTAATGGATTTTGTTGTTGTAAACTGTAATAAAGAAGGAAATAAAATCAGTCGTGATATATATGGTCATTTCAGTGAACATCTGGGACGTTGTATTTACGATGGATTCTGGGTTGGAAAAGATTCGAAAATCCCGAATATTAACGGATACAGAAAGGATGTTGTAGAAGCATTTAAAGAAATTGATATTCCGAACTTAAGATGGCCGGGCGGATGTTTTGCCGATGAATATCACTGGAAGGATGGAATAGGTCCTTATGAAAAACGCAAAAAAATGATTAATACTCACTGGGGCGGAGTAGTAGAAGACAACAGCTTCGGTACCCATGAGTTTTTCGGATTGTGCGAAACACTTGGATGTAAGCCTTATGTAAACGGTAATGTCGGTTCAGGAACTGTTCAGGAAATGTCTGAATGGGTAGAATATATCACTTTTGATGGTGAATCACCGATGAGTAAGCTTCGTGAAGAAAACGGACATAAAGAGCCATGGAAGCTTCCGTTGTTCTGTGTAGGAAATGAAAACTGGGGATGCGGCGGAAACATGCGTCCTGAATATTATGCAGATTTATATAGAAGATATCAGACTTATGTACGCCAGTATGGTGATAATAAGATTTTTAAGATAGCTTGCGGACCTAATGCCGGTGATTTTAACTGGACTGATGTAGTAATGAAAAATGCACATCAGTTTATGGATGGTATTTCGCTTCATTATTATACAGTTGAACCGGGTTGGGCAGAACGAACTCCTGCTGCAGAATTCGATGAAGACAGATGGTATCTTTGTCTTAACAAGGCATCGTGGATGAATCATCTTGTAGAAACTCACGGAAAGATTATGGATAAATATGATCCTGAAAAAAGGATTGCTCTTGTTGTCGATGAATGGGGAACCTGGCACGCAGTTGAAAAAGGAACAAATCCCGGATTCCTCTATCAGCAGAATACCGTCCGTGATGCACTTGTTGCAGGTATTACCCTGAATATTTTCAACAATCACAGTGATCGTGTAAGAATCGCAAATATTGCACAGGCTGTAAACGTACTTCAGTCACCGGTTCTGACAGAAGGAAACAAAATGATTAAAACTCCTACCTGGTATGTTTTCCACATGTACAAAAATCATATGGATGCGGATTTCCTCGAAAGCTTTGTTTCAACTCAGCAGATTGGTCCTGAAAATGCAAGGGTAAATGCCGTAACTTCTTCTGCTTCTAAAAAGGATGGAAGTTATACAATCACACTTACAAATGCAGATTTGAAAAACAGCCGTAAGGTTTGTGTTAAGATGGATGGTTTTGAAAAGATTTCATCAGCCGAAGCAAAATGTCTGTGCGGCAAAAAGATGAACAGCATGAATACTTTCGATAATCCTGATGAAGTAGTTGAAAAGGATTGTGCAGTTTCGGTAAATGGAAATATTGTCGAAATTACATTGCCTGAACGAAGCGTTGTAAGCATATCTTTAAAATAAGCATGAGTGAACCTTGTCCCGTATGCCGCAATAAACAGGATCTTGCAAACATGCAGATGACCCCTGAGCTTGTAGAAGAGATGGCGTCTCAGGAAGAAATTTCTGATTATTGCGGAAAAGATGAATATGAACGAAGACTTAAGCTTTGTGCAGAGTGTCCGAAATTGATTTCTGAAATGACCTGTGCTTTGTGCGGATGTTTCGTTCAGTTCAGGGCAAGGCATTCAACTGCTCATTGTATTCTTGAAAAGTGGTAGCTTTGACATGCCCCGCTGTATCGATGTCAGTTAAACTTCCAGTCAATCAGTTCTACAGAACCGCTTATAACAAGGTATAGATTGTGTATTCCGTTGAGCTTTACATCTTTTATTGAAGCCTTTGATTTTTTACCGTCAATGCTGACAGATGCAATTTCTGTACCGTTTGCCCAGTTATCAATCATAAATCTGATGGTTCCTTTGCTGTTATCGGCTGCAGTTGCAGTAAGGGTTTCAAGACCTTTGCTTAAATCTGCATTTTTTACTAAAAGCCATGCATCATCCTTTGTATTCAGAATTGTATGTTTAGCGGTAAAGGCGATGTTTGCAGACGAGCAGCAGGTAGTAGCATTTACTGTTTGATATGGATTGAATGCCGCTACAGGTTCAACGCCTTCTTTAGTTCCCCTCTGAGGCTTGAAGCTTCCGTCTTTTTCAAGCTTTAATTCATTTATAAAGAGATTCCTGTAACCGCCCTGTTCAAAGCCTATGAGTTTTTCCGTTGTCTGAGCGTGATATGCAATATACCATTTATTCTTGAACTGGAATATCCAGTGATGATTGTTACCCGAACAGCCGAAGAAAGCACCCGGATTTTCCCAGATATATCCCTGATATTTGAATGGTCCGAGAGGCTTGTCAGAGGTCATGTATGCAATTACCGCAATAGGAGACATCTGTGGATCCTTTACGCCGGTTCTGTCTGCCCAGTTTGAACAGTACGAATAATAATATTTTCCGTTGATTTTGTTTATTCCTGAATCTTCGAAAAGCCATGGGGCGTCAATTTCAATTAAGTCAGATGCTAAAGAAATCATGTCATCACCAAGCTTAACGCATCTTGCAGAACGAGGATGTGCAGGATCGTCTTGTACACCGCCACCGCAATATAAATAACCGGTTCCGTCGTCATCAATAAAAACAGCCGGATCGAAAAGCCAGTGAATGCCCTTTGTCTGAGGATTATCCCTTGTGATGAGACCTTTGCCGAGAGGATCTTTGAATGGTCCGAGAGGATTGTCTGCAGTAAGAACACCGATGCCGTTTGCGCTGTCCGCAAAATAAAGGAAGAATTTATCTTTACCGTTGATTTTTTTTGATGCAATTGCAGGTGCCCAGGAATTTGATGCCCATTTGGCAGCACCGTCAGGATTGTTTTTTCCAGCAACGGTAATTTCACCGCAATCCTGCCAGTTTACCATATCTTTCGAGCAGAAAACATTCAGAGTGTTGATTTTGTTGTAAGCATTTGCTTCTTTTCCGTTTGTAAATTCTGCCTGCTGTGCATCATTTGTACCATAAATATAAATCGTATCGTTATAAATAAGGACACATGGATCTGCAGTCATTTTATGAATTGCAATCGGATTGTTTTCGCATGGTAATTTGATTGCTTTTTCTGCAAGCAATTTCTGTAATTTTGTAATATCTGCCATTTGTGGTAACTCCCGGGCTTTTGAATTTTTTGATTTTTTAGTGGCACTGCTTATCAATAAAACGAGTGTAACAAAAAATAAAATGAAAAATATAGTTCTCTTCATTCTTCGTTAATTATATATCATTTTGTTAATATAGTAAAACGTTTTACTGATAATTCATCAGAAATAAGAAAAAACACTTAAATAAATTAAATGTCCTTCAATTCTTCCTGGTTGATTAAATGAATGCCGGCAGAATTCAGTATTTCTATTGTTTTCGGAATATCTGTCGTTCTTAAAATCATGCAGGCTGAATTTGTCTTTTTTCCTGTGAAGCCGTACATGTATTCTACGTTTCGTCCGTTCTGGGCAAGAAGCTTTAAGATTTTATTGAGGCTTCCTGCTTCATCCGGAATCTGAATCGCGATTACACCTGTTGTTTTTACTATATAATCATTTTCCTTGAGGATTGTACAGGCTTTTTCAAAATCATCCGTAATGATTCTTGCAATTCCAAAATCACTGGTATCGGCAAGAGAAATTGCGCGCATATTGATGCTGTTTTTTGCAAGCACATCTGTAAGTTCAGAAAGAGTTTCGGGTCTGTTTTCCAGAAAAATTGAAATTTGATTAACTGTCATAGTTTTCTCCTTTTGTATTATGTATCAGCTATAAGCTATAAGTTTTTTTCTATTTACTTATAGCTAACTTATTCTTAGTCATGTAATTTCCTTGTATCAATAACTCTTTTTGCTTTACCTTCTGATCTTGCGATGGATTTTGGTGCAACAAGCTTAACTTTAGCCTTGATCTGAAGTACAGATAAAAGTGCATTTTCAAGATCCTTTTCCTGTCTGTTTATTTCGGCAACAACATCGCTGAATTTATCGGCAGTCATTTCTACGCGGATTTCGAATGTATCGTTGTTGTTTTCCCGACCGACAATAATCTGATAGTTTGGTGAATATCCTTTTTGAAGAAGAACTGTTTCTACCTGACTCGGGAATACATTTACTCCCCTGATGATGAGCATGTCGTCGGTGCGGCCCATTGGTTTTGTCATGCGTACAAAGGTTCTTCCGCAGGCACAAGGGGCTCTGTTTAATACACCGATATCCTTTGTACGGAATCTCATTAACGGGAATGCCTGTTTTGTGAGTGCAGTAAAAACAAGCTCTCCTTTTTCACCGTCAGGAAGCCGCTTTCCTGTTTCAGGATCTATTGTTTCTATTATAAAGTGATCTTCGTTTACGTGCATTCCTTTCTGTTCGGAACATTCAAAGGCAACTCCAGGACCCATTACTTCTGTAAGTCCGTAAATATCGTATGCTTTAAGACCAAGAGATTTTTCAATGTCGCGTCTCATTTCTTCGGTCCATGGTTCTGCACCAAAAATACCTGCTTTAAGATGAATATCCTCTGGTGAAAGTCCCATCTCATGTAAGGTTTCACCAAGATATGCGGCGTAAGATGGGGTACAGAAAAGAATTGTTGATTTTAAATCCTGCATGAATGTGATTTGCCGCTGGGTGTTTCCGCTTGAAATAGGGATAACCTGAATACCGAGCTTTGTAGCACCTCCGTGAACACCAAATCCTCCTGTAAACAGACCGTAACCGTAAGCATTCTGAGCAATATCGTTTTCATCACAGCCGATAGCAACAAGCTGACGTGCAGTACAGTCGTTCCAGATTTCAAGATCTTCCTGAGTATAGCCTACTACAATCTGTTTACCTGTGGTTCCACTCGATGCGTGAATACGGACAACCTGACTCATCGGTACTGCGAAAAGTCCATAAGGATATGTCTGGCGAAGATCATCTTTGCAGGTGAAAGGAATTTTGTCCAGATCATCAAGACCTTTGATATCATCCGGAGTTATTCCGGCTTCCTCACATCGTTTTCTGTAGTATTCTACGTTTTCATAAACATGGCGGAAATTTTTTGCCAGTCGTTCACCCTGAAGATTACGAAGCTCTTCAAGAGGCATGCACTCATATTCTTTCTGATAGTATTTTAAATTCATAATAACCTCATTAAAGATTTCCGCGTCAAGCGTGGTAATGACACTCTTGCATTATGCGTGGAATGACATTATTGTTATTGTCGGGCTTGACCAGATAATCTTTTCCAGTATTTAGATTTTATTGCAATTGATTGATTACCGTGCACGGCCGCTGGTGCTCATTGCACAAAAAAGATAAGAGAAGTTCGCCCTCAGGCGAAAAAGAATGTAAAGACAAAGAAGCGGCTCTTAAGGAAGCCAGATGTTCTTAACATATTCATTATATTACTGTATAAAGAAACGTTTGTAAAGGGGTTTTTAAAATTTCATTGTCGTTCTTTTTATGCTCTTCCCAGTGCAAACGCTTTTTTATTCATTTCTAGGAATTGAGGTTTTACAAGCTTTTCTATTGCAGTAAGCCATGCTTCATCGGAAAAATCCATATATTTAGAAAGCCTTCCCATCAGAACAATATTTACACATTTTGAAGAACCGGCCTGTTCAGCAAGAGTCAGACAGTCAATCGCATCAACCTTTATGCCTTTGCTTTTCATCTGTTCTTTTAAATCCTTCGGGTATTCTGCGGCTCCAGTGATTACCGGCATCGGATCTATTTCTTGTGTATTAACTACAATCTGTCCGTCTTTTTTCAGAAACTGAGTGTATCGTGCGGCTTCAAGCATTTCGAAGGAAACTATAAAATCTGCTTCTCCTTTATCGATGACAGGAGAATAGACTTTTTTTCCATAACGCACATAAGTTACTACAGAACCGCCTCTCTGGCTCATTCCGTGAACTTCGCTCACTTTTACATCATAACCTGCATCAAGCAAAACCTGTCCGAGTGTTTTAGAAGCTAGAAGTGCTCCCTGTCCACCGACTCCGACAATCATTATATTTTTTACATCATCCATGTGTGTTGCTCCGAATTCAAAGACTGACTCATTATAACAAAATTCGTTTTTTTATTATAGTGTTTTTTTTTGTTTCATATGATATATTCTTAGAACAATGATGAATCCTGAAGCAAAGACTTTTTATAAATCACTTAAGCATATTGTTGGACCAATGGCTTTACAGAATCTTATTTCGGCTGCTGTTTCTACAGTAGACATCATTATGCTCGGTTATCTGGGACAGACTTCCATTGCGGCTTCTTCTCTGGCGGGAAATATTGCTTTTATTCTTTTTATGATTTCAACAGGGCTTTCTTCGGGACTCATAATGCTCAGCGCCCAGTACTGGGGTAAAAAAGATATTGATTCAATAAAGACACTTTTTGGTATAGGGCTAAGAATCTGCTGCTCAATTGAAATTTTTGTGGCGCTTGTTGCGGCAATTTATCCAAAGATTCTCATGCTTATTTTTACAAATGATGCTGAACTTATAGAAGAAGGCTGTCGTTATCTGCGTGCAGTAAGCTTTTCTTATGTGTGTCTTTCTTTTTCTCAGATGTTTGAAGCAGGATTTAAAAGTATAGAAAGGGTAAAAATTGTAACGGTAAGTTCATCAACTGCGCTTATTCTGAATATTTGTCTAAATGCAGTTTTTATTTTCGGACTTTTAGGTTTTCCAAAACTTGGGATTGTGGGAGTTGGTCTTGCAACTTCAATTTCGCGTTGTATTCAGATGACAATCTGTCTTGTTTATGCAAGGATGCAGAAGGATGTAAGATTTTCTGTATTTTGTGTTTTCAGAAGGAATAAGCTTTTAACAAAGGATTTCTTTAAGTATTCATTGCCGGCAGTTGGAAATGAACTTGTGTGGGGAGCGGCTTTTGCAACTTATTCAGTCATTTTGGGGCATCTTGGTTCAGATATTGTTGCGGCAAATTCTGTTGTAAGTACAATAAGGCAGCTCGGGCTTGTAGTATGTTTTGGTATGGCTTATGGTGGAGCGATTGTAATCGGGAAAAATATCGGTGAAGGTCATATGGAAGTGGCAGAGAGAAATGCGGCGCGGCTTGCAAAGAGTACTATTCTTTCCGGAGTTATTGGTGCATTGTTTATAATTTGTCTTTATCCGGTTATGCCTTATGTTGCAGAGCTTACAGAAACTGCTTCCCATTACAGAAATATTATTTTATTTATAAATGCTTATGCCACAATTGGTGCGGCTGTAAACACAGTTTTAATCTGCGGAATCTTCCGTGCAGGAGGTGATTCAAGATTTGGTTTTATCTGCGACACAATCAGCATGTGGGCAGTTTCTGTTCCTCTTGGACTTATTGCAGCCTTTGTGTTTAAACTTCCGCCGTTATGGGTTTATTTTATTCTTTATCTTGATGAGTTTGAAAAAATGCCTTTTATAATCCGTCATTACAAAAAACGCGGCTGGCTTAAAAACATCACAAGGGATATAGAAACAGTCGAAAAGTCTCTGGAATAGGATAATCTTTTATAATACTAAAACCTCCTACAAAACGTACAGTATATACTGTACCTGAGTATTTACAAATACTCAGGTAGTAAAGATGTTTTCTTTGCTGCTTATTTAAAAGGAGGTCGTATGACAAAAAGAGGTTTTTTAAAAAAAGGTTTATTTATGGCTGGCATTCTGGCAGCTATATTAAGTTTAGCTGGATGTCCTAAAGGGGCTGGAGGAAATGGTGGTGGAAATGGATTTTCTATTGCATCTATTCAAGGTACATGGATTTGTTCTCCGTATACCAGTACAGGTTGTGATCAATCATTTGTAATTACATCAAATTCAGTTACTGTAACTTTGTATGATACTTCAGATGGTTGGAATAGTCAATATTCGTTCAGTGCCTAAACACCCCAAATTTATTTAAGCAGCAGTCTTTACAGATGCTGTCTTTTCCCTGTATGCCACTGGAGGTAGCCCGCCCGGATTTACAGTCGTGACTCGCTTTGTGTTATAG
>JAFZWX010000192.1 GCA_017617145.1 Treponema sp.
TCTGCTTGAACTGAAAAAGAATGTGGACATTCTCCAGGAACAGCTCCTGAAAATGTCCATCAAACCTAAATAATTTCGGTTAGAATTCTAACATGATTTACGGTTAGATTTCGGTTAGATTTTTACATGATTTAATACGGAAGGTTCATGCCATGTTCAATTACATTTGGATTTCCTCCTTCAAATGTAGAAATAAAATTGAGCCTTTTAAATAAATCAGCATCATCACTAGGTAAGTGTGCATAATATTTCTGAAAGCCTCGTATTTCCGCCATGTATATGCAAAGATGTGCAATAGCAGTTCGTTCTGGTTCATCACAGCCCGCTGCAAATGGAATAGTTGCAATCAATTTTGCGGTTTTACAGCTCTTAAACCATTTTGTTTCCTTTCGGGAAAAACGAAAAACTTTTCGCATTTCTGTAACAAGATAATTCCAAATACTTTCTGGCATCTCTAAATTATTTGTTAATGTAGAGTTCTGCTCTGTTTCCATCAAATTTTCAATGTAAGCTAGATTAGTCATATTCATAATAGTACCTCTTAAAAAGTAATTTGTTTAATTATAACATGTATCGATTTTATTTTGGGATGTGATTCGTGTAATATTTTATTCGATTTGATTGTTGATAATATTTTTATCACTTGTCTCTTGAATGATTCAGGGATAATAACCATGTCTCAAAATCATCTGATTGTGTTTCGTGTAATATTTTAAATTTATATATTGCATTTTCGATAATGAGGTTTTACCATTCCAATTAGTAAGTCCTTCGTTGAAGGATAAAAAGGCAGCTTGTACCTACAATACAAACTGTCTTGTACAAAAGGGATGTAGCCTTAAGAATACATTCCTATTGTACAGATATTACAAAATGCAATCAAGAAAATGATGTGATTGCAAAAGGAGAATCATTATGATTAATGGTTTGTTTAAAGAAATTTCCGAAGAGGAAATGATGAGTGTTAATGGTGGTTGTGGAGGTGGATCTCCAAGTCCTGGCAATTCAAAAGCTGTACCGGGTAGTAAGCCAACTATTGCAGAAATAATTGTCGAAACTATGCAAGCTTATGTTAAATATTGTTCTTGGAAATATTATCCAGAATGTAATGGTTGGTAATAATTATTTGGAAGTATCCAAGATGAATAATTTATTATTGTCTTGGATACATTTAAAAAAGGATTAATCAATTGATAAAGCAATGGAAAAACTTACTGTTAGTCACATTTATTCTAGAAATAGTATTATTAATTGAAACATATATAGTCTCTATTTTCTTTAAGAATTATAATTTTAATATTTATCCCTTTATTTGTTTATTTGGAACTATATTAGTAATTCTTTTCTATCCTGAGAAAATTATAGATAAGATTCATACTAAAAAAATTAGATTCTTTTTATCTATATTTGTTTATGTAGCTGTGTTATTTTTTCTTTGTTCTATTCTACTCTACGGAAAGAACATACTCATAATTGATTTTCAAAAAAAGTATGAAGATATTTTAATAATATTGCTTATAGCTTTTTTTGAAGAATTAATTTGTAAAAAAGTTGTGTATAAATTTCTATCAAAAAAAATGTATTCTATTTTTGCTATTATATTATCTATTATTTTTTTTGTAATTAACCATCAATTCTTTTGGAAAAATTGGAGATGGGCATCATATTTGTTTTTTGGAATAATATCATTTACTTGTTATTTTTTATATCCATCTATTGTTTTGTCAATAACGTTTCATTTCTTATGGAATTTAAGTTTATTACTTTTACAAAATTAGTCTTTCATCTTACGCGTGTAATTCTACTTCTAATTTTTTTATTCCCAACAAGTATTTATTGTTGTTATAGATACTATTAATAATTTGTTTTGAAAACTGTAATTCATCATATTCTTGTGATGTACGTAATATTCAGCATTTTGACTATTGCTTTTGAAAATAAATGGTTTATTCTTTAATAGAAATTGATAAATGAATTCTTGATAAGGAATGACTTTGAAAAAATAAAAGGATTTCTAAAAATTGAAAAAGCAAAGTTTGGTAGAAAAATTACAGCAATTGAAAAGTCAGAATAGATTTAATCTATTTGACAGTGAAAAACGAAATTATTATCTCTATGATGTTTACTCACAAAATCTTTATCCTTTAAATAAGGAAATATATGATTTTTTTATATCAGAAAATGTGATTAGTTATACAAAGGAAGAAGAAAACAAAATCAAAGAATTTCTTGATTATCTGAATCAATGGAATGGACAAATAAATTATTCAGAATTAACAGAAACACATCTTACTATTAACCTTTCTTCTAAATGCAATTTGAATTGTTCTTATTGCTATAGAGATAAAGAATATAAAAATGAAATGTCATTAGAAAAAGCTTTTGAAATAATTGATTATGCAGATAAGTATTATAAAACAAACAATAATGAAATTGTATTTTCAATAGACATGACAGCTGAATCATTCCTTGATAAAGAAAAGATAAAAGAATTATACAAAAGGATTCTGGATTATAAGGGGCATCAGAAAATGAGGTTGTGGTTTATGTCAAATGGAACTCGTTTGACTGATGATTATATTGAGTTAATAAAAAAGATGCCAATAGATCCTTTTTGGGTTAGTCTTGACGGGCCTGAAACAGTCCATAATGCAAACAGAAAGTATTATAATGGCAAAGGTTCTTTTAATGATGTAATTGATAATATAAAAATACTTCAAGAAAATAATATAAACATAAAGATTTCATGTGTTCTTACAAGTAATTATCCCTATCCAGACAAATTGTTTAATTATTTAAAAAGTCTTAGTGTCCAAGGAATTCAAATCTGTCCTGTTAGGAATGGATGCGAAGTATCACTCACAAAAGAAAGTCTTGAAATTGTAAAAGAAAGCTATGTAAAGCTTTTTGAACAGCTATACATAGAAATAATGAAAAAAGATTTTTCTTCTGTAAAACTTTTGAAAGAAGATTTTATATTGCAAACTTTCTTAATTTTATTTAATCGTATTCGTCAGTCAGGTCGTTGTACCTGGGGACAGGAAGCTGTTGTAGATGCACAGGGTAATATGTATCCATGTCTTTATGTAATTGGAAATAAAAAATATCTTTTAGGAAATATCAATGAAAAAAAGAATGCAAAGGCTTTCTTACATCGGATTACGGTGAATGACAGAAAAAAATGTCAGTCTTGTTGGGCAAGGTTCTTATGTGGAGGAACATGTCATTATAATTCAATAATTTCTAAGAATTCTGAATTTGAGGTAGATGACATTGAATGTGAATTAAGAATGTTTCTGGTAACAGAATCAATTAATATGTTAATAAAACTTATGGAAAACGGAGCAGAGTTAAATGAATTTGCGACAGTTTTAAAAAGTTAAAAAGTCCTTCGTTGAAGGATAAAAAGGCAGCCTGTACCTACAATACAAACTGCCTTGTACAAAAGGAATGTAGCCTTAAGAATGTACACTCCTATTGTACAGATATTACAAAATGCAATCAATACAAAACTACGATTGCAAAAGGAGAATCATTATGATTAATGGTTTGTTTAAAGAAATTTCCGAAGAGGAAATGATGAGTGTTAATGGTGGTTGTGGTGGGGGATGTAATCCATATGCCGCAATGATGATTTGTGAACAGTGTAAAAAAGATTCAAATGCAGCAACTACTGCTGTACTAGCGGCTGCAGCCGGAGGTGCTGCTACGGGAGGGCTTAAAGGTGCGATTGTAGCTGCAGTTGTTGCTTATGTTACAGTTAGGAGTTCTCAGAAGAATAATCCAAGTCATCAACATTAATGTAGTAAATAATTGATTGCCAAAAAAGCTTGAGTAATTTATATAATTGTTCAAGCTTTTCAAAAATTTTATACTTTCAGACAACATATTAAAGGATTATTCATAATGAAACAAATTTTTAAATTTTTTTTATTGATCCCAGTTCTATTTGCCTTGTTAATGTGTGTAATAAACATTCTTGTTCTAAAATATATAGTATTCTTTTTAGAAAATTCTGAATTTAATTCATTCATTAAACAATTTGTCTACAATATTATTATTATTTTATCAGATTGTGTATTATACTTCTTTATGTATAGGTTTATATGTTACAAATGTAGTAGTTCATCCCGCATTTGGTATTCAATAAAACAAGAATGGGTTGAGAAAATAGAATTATGTAAAAAAATCAAAGAAGATAAATTGCTTTTAATTTTGATTGTCTTTTTATTAATAATATTACAAGTTACTTGGTTCTATTTATCTGATTATATCTACAGAAAACTTGGAATATCACCTAAGAGAAACACATTACAAGATTTCTCATACCTTTTTATCCCTATTTTTGAAGAATTTATTTTTCGAAAACTATTCTTTGACTATTGTGATAAGAATCCAACAAAACATATATTTGTATTAAATGTGATGATATTCGCTTTTGCACATTTAATGCCTATGCCAACTCATTATTTCTTAGGGATAATTCTTACTTATTGTTATATAAAATATAAATCAATTCTGTTAAACACATCTCTTCATGTTCTATATAATTTTTTAGGATTATTCTTACCGCCTCTTTTGAATTATATTAAAGAGTTTATATGAAATATTTTCAGCAACTAGACATAACCGATTGCGGTGCTGCTTGTATATCAATGATAGCCTCTTATTATGGAAAACGTCTGAATATTGCAGAAGTTCGTGGGTATGCTGGAACCGATATTGTAGGAACTAATATAAATGGTCTGCTAATTGCTGCTAATAAATATGGATTAAAAGGAACGGCTGTAAAAGGAAATAGAGAAGCGATTACATTTCAGTTACCCGTTCCTTTCATAGCTCATATGCACATCCAGCGAAACGATGACAACTGGATAGACCATTATGTTGTCGTCCGAAAAATAGGAAAGAGAAAAATAGAAGTCTGGGATCCTGATCCATTATATAAAAAGCAGTGTCTAAAATACGAACAGTTTTTTAAGTGGTGGACAGGCTATGCAATATTTTTTGAGCCTGCTACTGATTTTACAAAATCGGATAAAAAAGAAAATCTGCTTTTTAAGTTTATTCCAGTTTTCTTGCCACATACAAAAACTTTGATCTTTTCATTTATTGCATCTGTCCTGCTGCTTGTGTTTGGTATAATTTCTTCATTTTATTTTAAATATGTATTTGATGAAGTAATATATTCAAAGGCTGCTTTTTCTCTGCATACACTTACTGCAGGAGTATTGCTGGTTACTGTTATTCAGTGTCTTGTTGAAACAGTTAGGGATGTGCTTCTGTCTCATTTTTCATTTAAAACGGATTTACAGCTTAACTTTTCGTATCTTGCCCATATTTTTAATTTGCCGCTATCATTTTTTGAAAGCCGTAAATCTGGAGAAGTTTTGTCTCGGTTGGGAGATCTGGATAAAATAAAGCAAACACTTTCTTCTGCTGCCCTTAGTGGTATTATGGATGTGGTTATGCTTGTTGCAAGCGGCCCCATTCTTTTATCAATAAATTCCAAACTGTTTGGAATTTCTATCATTACGGTTGTCCTTGCCTCGGTAGTTTCCGTTATATATGCAAGGATTTATCGCAGTTATTATTCAAAATCAATGAGCCAGAATGCTGAGGTTCAGTCATATTTGTATGAATCGCTTAATGGAGTTGCAACCGTAAAGGCTTTGAATGCAGAGGAAATAGTTAATAATGAATATGAGAAGAAGAAAATGACAGCCGTAGCAACTGGATGGACTCTTAACAGATATGGTATTTCCCAGGGGCTTGTAAGCGGATTAATAAACGGTGTGAGTGGAATCTTAATATATTGGATTGGCTGTTCCGCAATTATAGACGGCACCATGAGTTTTGGAACTTTGATAACCTTTAATTCTTTGCTTGGATATTTTACAGGGCCGCTTTTCCGGCTTATAAATATTCAGAATCAGGTTCAGGAAGCTCTTGTTGCTGCAGAACGAGTAGGTGAAATTCTGGAACTTGAGAAAGAAAAAGATGAGAAAGTCCAGTATATAAAACCACAAAAAATCGAAGGACATATCAGGTTTGAGGATGTTACATTTGCTTATGGAAGCAGGCGTCCTGTCTATGAACATTTTTCACTTGATATTCCTCCAGGTACCTGGAATGCGTTTGTTGGACCAAGTGGCTCCGGAAAAACTACATTTATAAAATTGGTCATGAAATTCTATGAAGTTCAACAGGGAAGGATTTTTCTTGACGGTAATGATATTCGTGATATTGATACAACGTATCTGCGCAGCAAAATAGGATATGTTCCGCAGGAAATATTTCTATTTTCTGGAACAGTGCGGGAAAACATTGCACTTCATAATCCGGATGCTTCCCTAGAGGCTGTTATAGAAGCAGCTAAGAAAGCTGGTGCTCATGAATTTATAGAAAACTTGCCAAAAAGATATGAAACCGTGTTGGGTGAACATGGGGGTGGCCTGAGCGGCGGTGAAAAACAGAGGATTGCGCTTGCCCGTGCACTCTTGGGGAAGCCGTCCTTGATTATTCTTGATGAAGCAACAAGTAGTCTGGATACCGTAAGCGAGATGGAAATACATAGAGTCATAAGGCAACTTAAAACAGAAAATATTTCTGTAATACTGATCGCACACAGGCTTACAACAGTAACTGGCTGTGACAGAATTTTTGTCATGAAGGATGGAAAAATTGTAGAGCAGGGGGATCACAGACAATTGCTTAATGATAAAGGTTTGTATTTTCAGATGTGGAACGATATTACGTAAATAAATGAGGTCTTTTTATGTTATTACAGTCTATAATTGTAAATCTTATAATAGTTTTCTTAGGCGCTTTGTTTTATAAAAGATGGGGTTATAAACTATCATCTACATGCATTACTGCAATTCTGATTTATGGAGCGTGTTTTTTAATAAGAGATGATTCTGATTATTCTTTATGGTTGAAAATTATAATGGATTTGTTATATATTGCGCCAACGACTTTTTTTATTATCGTATGTTTGCAACGTCAAGATAGAATTAAGCTGTTATTAAATCCGTTTTTTATAATTGTGTTTTTTATAATTGTTATAACAACAATTATTTTTATTATATATGATGTAGAGGTTTGTATTGTTTTATTGAGTACTTTAATTATTGGACCAGTTGCAGAAACCTTTATATGCCATGAAATAATTTACAATCTTCTTGATTTTTCAAAAAAACGTATAAGGATTTTGTTAAATTTCTTTATAATCAGTTTTGTTATTGCATTAATACATGGCTCCTTAAACATTTCATATTTAGTATTCAGGACTCTTATTTTCTTCTTTTTTTATTGTCTAAGATATTTTTTTAGAAAAGATTATTGTATTTATATAATAATCTTTCTTCATTTTTTGATTAATTTACTGTTTTGTTTAAATGCATATGTTTGGTAAAAACTTATCGTTGATAAGTAAAAAATACAATAGACGGATAGATGCCGTCAAAATGGAGGTCATTATGACTATTTCAAAATTTCTGGTTTCATTCTCGGAATTATCTGACAATGAAAAATTTTGTATTAATGGAGGTGCATCAGCTCATCCTTATTTGGAAAAGAAAGGCAATGAATGGATTTCCAAAGGAGAAGAAAAAAGGAAGGTTGGAAATGATGCTGGTTCTATTGGTGCAGTAATAAAAGCTGTGACTAATAAGGGAATAGGAGATCTTCCTGGAGCAGCATTGACCACTCTAGGTTGTTTACAACAAGCAGCAGGAAGTCTTATGGTTTGGATTGCCAAGAATGATTCAGGTGATGTAAAGGGTGCTATGGATAGGTATTATGAACATCATTAAAAAGGACTCAGCTGGACAAGAGCTGAATCCTAGTAGATAAGCATCTGATTAAGGATACAATCTTATCAGATGCTATCATAAAAAAAGAATTAATTCTATACAAAGAGGTTATGAAAATGAAGCAAAAGATAAGGATACATGATTTTTCCATTGTGACAAATGATGAATTATATACGATTAATGGTGGTAAAAAAAATAAATCAGGTGAAAAAAAGGCTCTTGATATAACACCTGTAGTCGATTCCATGATTTATTATGGTGATTATTACGTGGATTTAGGTAAATCTACAGGAGTAATCGGTGCCACAATAGGAAATCCAGCTTTGACTAGTTTAGGAGGTCTTACTTTACTTGTTGGAGCTGTTGAGAAAATAATCGGACTTGCTATAAAAAATGGTGATGGTGATGTTAGTAAATCTATGGATAGATATTATGAACATCATTAAATGAATTATGGGGCTGTCCTACAAGTAATTTACACTTCAACAAAGGACAGCCTTTTTTGACTTTAAATAGGATTTTGAGTTTTTTTGATGGTCGTTTTTTTCTTTTAGGCTTTTATAAGTCTTGCAAGTTGTTTAAGATCATATCCAA
>JAFZWX010000027.1 GCA_017617145.1 Treponema sp.
AAAATCAAATTATTAGTAATTTGCAAGGAAGTACATTCCAAGCATCATGGCTAACCGGCATTTATCTTCTGACCATTCTGTTGTGGGGGGCAGGTTTGAAACATACCACCAGAAAATTCCAAATTCAGGGTCAATGCGAAGAGTATATTCTGCAAAATCAGGAGATTCAGGCTTTTGTCCAAACATCAAAAATACTGCCTGATTAATTAACTGAAGGAATAAAGAGTAATTATCTTTCCAGGAATCGTTGCTTAAGAAAATGTTTAACTGGTAAAGAAGCTGGTCCTTGAGCGCAATATCAGATTTTTCAACCCATGTTTTTTGAATAAGAAGAGTAAGATTGTTTTTAAAACTGTTTACGAGCTTTTCAATACCGGCTTTTTTTATTTTTGAAAAATTTGCGTCAGAACCAAAAGCAATGGCAATTAAATCGGCAGATTTTTCATAGCCCTTATCATTGTCTAAAAAAACAGAAAGAGCATTGATAGTATCAGAGTCTAAAAATTCCGAAAGTTCCTCGGCTTGTTTAATCATATAAATATATTAAAATTTTATGGCTATTTGGTCAATAATGAAAATCCAACATTTTTCTAGTGAATTATATAAACCTGTGGTATAATCGTAATATGAATGTTTTAAAAATCATTCGTAATTATTTTTTTTACTGTGGTCTCGAAAAAGACGAATATAATGTCTTAAAAAAAGATGCCTATGTTTCGAATTTTGTAATATGGCGTGTAATGCACATTTTTATGGCGGCTGTCTTTTTTGCTCTGTATGTTACTTCGCATCTTAATCATCTGTTAGTAATAAATCAGTATGTTTATTTATTCGGCTTGTTATATTCTGCTCTTACTATTCCGTTTTTTTATATTATGAAAAAAGACTCTATAGTTCCTCAGTTTATAATTTATTTATCAATTACGCTGTTGTTTATGTTCGGGTGCTTTATCAGTCAGAATAACAGGACGGTTCCAGCTACAACCTTTATAGCTCTGTTGCTGATAACTCCAATGTTCATGATAGATAAACCATTTTGGATGGCACTTGAACTGTGCGGAGCTTCGACAGTATTTGTACTCTGGATGCATGGTATAAAAGAATACGATACCTGGATGACAGATTTAATCAACACGACAATTTTTACAATAGTTGGAATTTTTCTTAATATAATTGCCAATTCAATCCGCATTAAGGAATTTGTTTTAACCCGTGAAATTAATATCCAGAAAGATATTGATGATTTGACCGGCCTTAAAAACAAAGGTGCCCTTACCCGCGAAATAAATGAATTTTTAGCAAATCCAATGACTGACAAGGGAATTATGTTTATGCTTGATGTTGACCATTTTAAGGCTATAAACGATACCTACGGTCACGATATTGGCGACAGGGTAATAAGTCAGTTTGGAATTTTCCTGGGTAGAAAATTTGTGAACAACGAAATTACCGGACGTTTTGGCGGCGATGAATTTATTTTGTTTATAAAAGACACTGATAATCTTGATGCTGTTCAAAACATTGCAGACGAGGTTATAGCCGGTGCTGCAGAATATGTTACTTTGCCTGATGAAAATAAAAAAATCAGCATAAGCATTGGTGTTGCTCTTTATAAAGGTCAGGAAACCAATTATTCCGAGATTTTTAAAAAAGCCGATTTAGCTTTATACAAAGCAAAAGGCGATAAATCAAAAAAGTTTTGTGTTTTTGAATAAAATTCTGCAATTTGCTATAATACTTCCATTATGATTATAGATTTTCACGCACATATATATCCGGAAAAAATTGCCGAAAAAGCAACACACGCTGTTGGAACTTTTTATGGCGATGCACCAATGGCCTGGCACGGAAAGGCCGAAGAATTAATAAAAAGCGGAAGCAGAATTGGTGTAGAAAAGTATATTGTTCATTCTGTTGCAACAAAGCCCGAACAGGTTGAATCTATTAATAATTTTATTATAAGTGCCTGCGAAAAATTTCCTCAGTTTGTAGGTTTTGCAACCATGCATCCTGATTATGAAAATTTTGATGCAGAATTGGACAGGGTGTATAAAGCAGGTCTTCGCGGCGTAAAGCTACATCCTGATTTTCAGCAGTTTCAGTGTGATATGCCAAAAATGGATGCGGTTTACGACAAATGTGCAACCCTTAATATTCCAGTTTTATTTCATGCAGGAGACTGCCGATATGATTTTTCGGGACCTGCACGTATTGCTCATATTCTTAAAAAACATCCCGATCTTATTGTGATTGCAGCTCATTTTGGCGGTTATACAGAATGGGATAACGCAATAAAGTATCTTGTTGGTAAAAATGTTTATTTTGATACTTCCAGCACCCTTTGGAAATGCCCGCTTGAAAAAGCAAACAAAATGCTTAAAGAACACGGTGTAGATAAGTTTTTGTTTGGTTCCGACTTTCCAATGTGGGACCACGAAGACGAAATGTCGCGCTTTAATAAACTTGATTTGAATGAAGAAGAAAGGCAGAAAGTTTTATATGAAAATGGAGCTGCTCTTTTGAAGAGGATAAATGCCTGAAGCAAATGCCGATGAGCAGTATAACAAAATGGTAAATACTCCGGTTTGGAAGCTTATTACGAAGCTTGCTATTCCGACTATTATTTCCATGCTTGTTACTTCGCTGTATAACATGGCCGACACTTTTTTTGTTTCGCAGCTTGGGACAGAGGCTAGTGCAGCGGTTGGTATAGTTTTTCCTATAATGTCTATTATTCAAGCGTGTGGTTTTACGCTTGGCATGGGTTCGGGCAGCCTGGTTTCCATTCGTCTTGGACAAAAACGTAACGAAGAAGCTTCTATAATCAGTTCTACAGCCTTTTTTGCGGCTCTTGGAGTTGGACTTCTTATTACCTGC
The DNA here is from genome assembly GCA_017617145.1 of Treponema sp. The sequence goes on from JAFZWX010000027.1 coordinate 2,878, forward strand.
TTTGGAAACTTATTTGCACAGGTAGTTTTGAGCTTTGTTGGTGCCGATGCTGCAGTTCTTCCTTATGCAAAAGATTATGCCAGCTTTATTTTTTGGGGCGCACCTTTTATGTGTGCTTCATTTGTTTTAAATAACGATCTGCGTGCTGAAGGAAAAGCCTTTTTAAGCATGATTGCTCTTACAACAGGCGGCATTCTCAACCTGATTTTGGATCCTATTTTTATATTTACTTTAGGGCTTGGTATTCGCGGTGCAGCATTATGTACGCTTCTTACTCAATTTACAAGCTTCTGGCTCTTGTTCCAGTTTTATCTTAGGCGTAAGTCTATTTGTCATATCAGTGTAAAAAACATTTCTAAAGATATTCGTGTGCTGGGCAAAGTTGCTTCTACAGGGCTTCCTTCTTTAGCCAGACAGGGTCTTGCAAGCATTGCTTCAATTATGCTCAACAGAACTGCGGCAGGTTTTGGTGTAAGTGCTGTTGCCGCCATGGCAATCGTTTTAAAAATCGTTATGTTCATTGCAAGCATGATGATAGGAATAGGTCAGGGCTTTTCTCCTGTAAGCGGCTACAACTATGGTGCTAAACGCTACGATAGGGTACGCAAGGCATATGTTTTTCTTGTTTCAAGCGGGGCAACTGTTATGGCGGTTTTTGCTGCCGTTACAGTGATTTTTGCTCCTCAAATAATCCGCGTTTTCCGAAATGACCCGGAAGTTATTGCAGTTGGAACAGTTGCCTTGCGCTGGCAGGCGGCCTTTTTACCATTACACGCACTTATTGTAGGAACCAATATGCTAATGCAGTCTACACGCCACATAAAACAGGCGACCTTCCTTTCTATGAACAGGCAGGGAGTGTATTTTATTCCTGCAATTCTGATTTTGCCAAGGCTCTTCGGACTTTTTGGTGTAGAAATAAGCCAGGCGGTGGCTGATTTACTTAGTACGTTTACGGCAATTCCTTATATGATCTGGTTTTTCCGGAATTTGCCGAAAAATTAATTTTTTTACAAAAAAACATTCTGGTGATATAATAAAAAAATACTATTAATAGGAACAGGACAAAATTATGCGTAAAGACGGACGAAAAATTAAAACTATTGACCCTATGTATAAGCTCATTTCACATATTATGGTGGAACGATGCGACTCGATGAACATGATAGAACTTACGGTTCAGCAGGATCCGGTTAGAAAATATATTCGTAGAAAAAAGGATGAAGGCTACACATTTAGTCATCTGGCTGTTATTATTGCGGCTTTTGTGCGTACTGTGGCTGAGTATCCTTTCTTGAACCGTTTTGTTGTTAATAAAACTTTGTATGCCCGAAACGAACTGACTATTGGTATGGTTGTTCTTAAGCCTGGTGAAACTGAAGGTACTATGAATAAAATGTACTTTAAACCCGATATGACTATTTACCAGATTCAGGAAGTTCTGGATGAATATATTGAAAGAAACCGCGGTGCTGGTAAAACTAATTCTACCGATAAGCTTATGGCTACGCTGCTTTCTATTCCGGGGCTGGCTCGTGTGGGTGTAAATCTTATTCGCTGGATGGACTGGCACGGATTACTTCCTAAGGCTGTTATTGATGCAAGTCCTTTCCACTGTTCTATGACTATTACAAATCTTGCAAGTATTGGTACTAATTATATTTTCCATCATGTTTATAATTTTGGAACTACTTCTATGCTTATGGCTATGGGTAATACCCGCGAGGATGCTGTACGACGTCATGGTGAAATTGTTTTTGATAAGGTTATTCCAATTGGTCTTGTAATGGACGAACGAATTGCCGATGGAGCTCAGTTTGCTTTGGCTTGTAGAAAGCTTCAGTCTATTTTGCAGGATCCATCTGTTCTGGAGCAGCCTCCTGCAGAAGTAAAAGAGGATATTTTATGACATATTACGTAAATACAAATGTCGAAGTTCATGGAAACGGGTCTAAGGAAAATCCTTTTAAGACTATAGGCGAGGCTGCAGATATTGCAGTTGCAGGCGATGAGGTAATTGTTGCTCCAGGTATTTACAGAGAATGGGTAAATCCCAAAAACGGCGGAACTCAGGAAAAGAGGATTGTTTATAAGTCTGAAACTCCTCTTGGTGCACATATAACTGGTGCTGAAGAACTTAAGGATTGGAAAAAGTTTGAAGGTGATGCGTCTGGTAAGGTTTATACTGCCCGTGTTTCAAACAGGATTTTTGGAAGTTATAATCCATATAAAACGCTTGTTGCCGGCGACTGGTTTATTGCTTTTATGACTGCGCACACAGGTGATGTTTTTCTGAACGGTAAATCTATGTACGAAGTGCAGTCTATTGACGAAGTTGTGGCTTGTGCAGTTAGTATTCCTTCTTGGGACCACGAGTTTTCTGTGTATAAATGGTATACCCAACAGGATGAAGCTACCGATGAAACTGTTTTTTATGCAAATTTTCAGGGGCTTGATCCGAATAATGAGGATGTAGAAATAACAGTACGACAGGCCTGTTTTTATCCAAAGGAAGAAGGCCGTAGTTATATCACTTTGAGCGGTTTTAAGGTATCCAAGGCTGCAACTCAGTGGGCGCCTCCTACAGCTTATCAGGAAGGTATGATTGGTCCGCACTGGTCAAAGGGGTGGATTATTGAAGACTGCGAGATTTTTGAAGCTAAGTGCAGCGGTATTTCTCTTGGAAAATATCTTCAGCCGGAAAATGATAATAAATGGCTTAAATGGAAATACAAGGATGGAGCTCAGACAGAACGTGATTGTATCTGCCAGGCACAACGGGAAGGATGGACAAAAGAACGAATTGGTTCTCATATAATCCGTCGCTGTAATATTCACGACTGCGGTCAGACAGGAATTGTAGGACATTTGGGTGGAGTTTTCTCTTTGGTTGAAGACTGCCATATTCACCACATAAACAACAAACAGAATCTTGCCGGCTGCGAAATTGGCGGAATTAAAATGCATGCAGCAATTGACTGTATTTACCGCCGCAATGTGATTCATGATTGTACCCGTGGAATGTGGCTTGACTGGCAGGCACAGGGAACTCGTGTAACTCAGAATCTTTTTTATAATAACGTTGTTCCAAAGGAATATAATCAGAATGACGAAAGTATGGTTGGCTGTGGTGAGGATTTGTTTGTTGAAGTTAGCCATGGGCCAACGTTAGTTGATAATAACATCTTCTTGTCGGACAGGGCACTTAAACTTGCAACACAGGGAGTGGCACTTATTCACAATATTATTTATGGCGGAATTGTTGCAATTGGAAAGGGAACAAACAACGGTGCACCAACAAGACCTTCTCCAAGATACACACCGTACCATGTTCCGCACCAGACAGAGATTGCGGGTTTTATGACAATCCTGCACGGGGATACTAGAGTTTATAATAATATCTTTGTTCAACAGCCGCTTCGTCCTGCACTCAAAAAGGGCATGGATAACAACATAGCCAACAACAACGACTGGGATGACGGAAACATTCTGGCTGGTACTTTTGTTTACGAAAAGTTCCCGACTTTTGAACAGTGGAATGCACAGTTTGAAGGCTATTGCGGTCAGGGTGCTGTTACTACAGATAAGTATTATTCTGAGCTTCCGGTTTGGGCTGGTGGTAATGTTTATTTGAATGGTGCCAGACCAATGTCTAAAGAAAAGGAACCGGATGCAATTGTGATTGAAGGCGAGAAGGTTGAACTTGTTGTTGAAGAAGATGGCGGGGACTTTAAGCTTAAGACTAATTTGTATAAAGTGATGAGTTCTGCGGCTGGAGGAATGCCAAAGTGCAAACTTATGCACACCGACGATATGAGTATGGCCTTTGAACCCGAAGAAAAGTTTGAAAACCCGGATGGAAGTCCGATAACGTTTGATACTGATTTCTATGGGCAAAAACGCGGGGATTCACCGATTCCGGGGCCGTTTGTTGATGGTGCAGAATAGATTGTCGGGTCAAGCCCGACAATGACACTACAGTCAAGTCCGACAATGACACTACAGTCAAGTCCGACAATGACACTACAGTCAAGCCCGACAATGACACAATGGTCATGTCAGATAATGACATAACTTTGTCATTCCCGTGCTTGACACGGGAATCTCTTATTAGAAGGAATACTATATGCCAATACAACCATTATATTATCCGCAAATAAAGCAGAATAATTTCTGCAACTTACAGGAATTTGCGCCTGCTGCTGTTACAATTCAAGACTCATTTTTACTGGATGTTACTCAAAAGGATGTAGACTTTTTAAATACCTTCAACCCTGACAAGTTGCTTTATAACTTTAGAGTGACCGCCGGCTTGCCTAACACAAAAGCAACAAGTTCCTACAGCGGTTGGGAAAACACTCGAATTGGTGGTCATACAATTGGCCATTATCTTGCGGCTGCTGCTCAGGCAATTGCACGCGGTTATGGAGAGTGTAAGGGTAGTGATGGTGTAACTTTGCAGGCACGATTTGATTACATAATCGAAGGGCTCGAAGAATGCCAGAAGGCGCTGGGTACAGGTTTTATTTTTGGTGCCACAATGGAAGATCCAGGTAAACCGGAACGACAGTTTGACAGACTTGAAGAAGGAAATCCTGCAGATACCTGGGTTCCGTGGTATACAGTTCACAAAATTATGAACGGGTTAGTTGAAGCTAACAGATCTGGTGGAAGCAGGCTGGCGCTTGAGGTTGGTGTTAATTTTGCAGAATGGATTTATAACCGTACAAGTAAGTGGGATTCAGAAATCCAGACTCGCGTTCTTGCAACAGAATATGGTGGAATGAATGACTGTCTTTATGAGTTGTATAAGTGTGCAAAGGCCTGCGGGTATGACGAAGTTACCTGCGAACATATTTTAGCAGCAGCACACAGTTTTGATGAAATCCCGCTTTTTGAAAAAGTCAGGGCTGCAGGACCGATTGCAAATATTTTGAATAACAGGCATGCAAATACAACAATTCCAAAGTTTGTTGGTGCGATGAACAGGTATTTGACACTGCACGATGAAGCGTACCTCGAATACGCTAAATCCTTCTGGAAAATCGTTGTGAACAATCACACTTACATAACCGGTGGCAACAGTGAATGTGAGCATTTTGGTGCAGACAATGTCTTGGACAAGGAACGCAGCAACACAAACTGCGAAACCTGCAACACCCACAACATGCTAAAACTTAGCCGCATGCTTTTTATGGCAACAGGGGAGCGTCAGTATGCAGACTACTATGAAAATACTTTTATAAATGCAATCCTTGCTTCAGTAAATGCCGAAACTGGAATGACACTCTACTTTCAGCCAATGGCAACGGGGTGTTTTAAGACTTATTGTAATCCCGATGTTGATAAAAACTACTTCTGGTGCTGTACTGGAACAGGTCTTGAGAATTTTACCAAGCTTGGCGACAGTATTTATTTCCACGACAGTAATACCCTGGTTGTAAATCAGTTTATAAGTTCAACTGTAAAGTGGGAAGAAAATCAGTTTGAATTGAGGCAGACAACTAATATTCCACAGAATGATATAGTAGAATTTGTTGTAGAAAAAGCTCCTGCAGGCGCAAATAATAAGAAAATCAGCTTAGCCGTGCGTGTTCCCGATTGGAACTACCAAAATCCAGCCGTTTTTATAAATGAAAATCCTGCAAATGAGGGCTCTGATTTCAACACTGACTCTGGTTATATAATAATAAACCGCATCTGGCAGGACGGAGATAAAATCAGCATAAAATTCAATATGAATATTCAGGTTTTCCCACTCCCAGATAACGGGCAAAAAGCAGTAGCATTTAAATATGGCCCGATTGTCCTTGCAGCAGAGCTTGGCCGTGATGATAAAATGACTTTGCGTCAGGTTGGAGTTCAGTGTGATGTTGCAGGAAACAAACTTGTCCGCGGAGAAGTTTATGAACTAACAGGCAACTATGGCGGTACAAGTAATCTTCCTTTGCTGCCTGGAGAAACGCTGCTTGTAAAAGAAAAACCACAGGACTTTTTGCAGAATATAAACGGGCATTTTGAAAAGGTTTGTGGGTCAGACGGTCTTAAGTTCAAGTTAAACGACGCGTCATGGAGCGATGACCCGACAGGAACCGCAGACCTCATCTTTGCTCCATACTATCTCATCAATAATCAACGCTACGGCATCTACTGGATTTTTGCAAACAAAGTTGAACAGTCGCTTGAACATGGTGCTTTCAGTACAAACAAAAAAGGCGAACGCACGATTTTCATAGAAGGAATTGGTATAGGGTACGGAGCCCAGACAGAAGGTAACGCAACAACCTGGCCATTCATGAAAGAAAAAGGAACGGGTTCTGTTGCAGATCCACATGAGCTCACTCGTTATGCGAAAAAAGGCGGTTCGTTCAGTTATATGTTCAAAGTAAAACCCGGCAAAAAAAATTATCTTGTGTGTACCTTCCTCAAAGAAGACAACGGTAAGACAATTTGCATAACAAGTAGCTTTACAAAAATTGCCGCAGTTACACTGAACTACAAAGGCAACGACGAAAAATATACACTTGAGTTTGAACTTCCGAACAGACTTACCAAAAAAGAAGAAATCCGCATCAGCTTTATGGGTATAAAAAATCAGGAATCTGCAAGGCTGGTTTCGCCGGTTCATACAGAATATACAAACTAAAATGGATTGTGATATAATTATCTTATGATGATAAGGGGCTCAAAATATAAACAATTTTTTTTCTTCTTCGCAATTATTTGTCTATGGTTTATTTCCTGTAAGTCAACTAATACAAATGTCAGTGAAACTGATAATACTATTCAGCAAGAATTAGATGAACTGGCACTTGAACAGGATGAAGAAGTTGAAATTGTTGTAGAAGTCACGGAGTCAGAAGTTGTTGATTCAGAATCGATTATTGCAGAAGAAGTAGAAGAACTTGTTGAAGAACCCCAGCCTGAACTGTCTGTAGAAGAGCAACGTGCTTTAAAAATGGCAACTCTCACAAGGGAACAAAAATTATTTTATGGAATTAAGTATACTTACGATTATGACGAAGTCGGCGAAGATCTTGATTACAAAATAATGGTAGACCATGAAGCAAAAAAAGTTATAATTCAATTTGAAGAAACTGATAGTGATCAAGACTGGCATAATAATTATTTAATTTTCCCGTGGCCATTAAAGCTTGATAATAAAGTTATCTGGACCACTTACGGATATGCAAAAATTTATAAATCAGCAAAAAATATTCCAATAGATAGATACTGTGCTCTTCTTGAACAATATCCTGATTATCAGGCTGTGATATTAGGCTGGAGTTTAGGAAGTGCAATGGCAAAAATCATAGCGCGTCATTATATTATAAGGTCCCCTAAAGGAACACAGATTGATGACCTGACGACTTATGGTGATGTTAAGTGCTGGTTTAATCCTTTTTATAGTTTAAAAAACAAGTGCGTGCGAATAAGGGAATATGTTAATAGTAACGATATGATTACCTGGTGTATACCTTTTTACAGAAGAGATGTAAAATGCAGGGTAGGAGATCGTTTTAATTTTTCAAAACTCAAAAACAGCGAATTTTATCACACCCATTATGAAGACTGCGATTTTTCAAAATGGGGTGATGTGAGTCCTGACGGCGAACCTATCAGTCAAAAGTAAAACTATCAAACTCTGCAATTACATTTGAAGAATCAGAAAGGAATTCAAAATATATTGCATGCTTTCCAACAACTCCACTTGTTAGGCTGGTTGTTGCAGTTTTTTCGCCTTTGTTTAGCTTGAAAGAAGCAATAACCTTTCCTTTGTAGTCATCAACACAAACATTTACTGTAAGATTTTCGAGAGCTGTGATATTTGCAGTAACTGTGCGAGGTGTGTTGTTGCCAAACTGCAAATAGCGGAAGCCAACTGTAAGAGAGTTTGTGATATCTACGATTGGTGAAGAAATATTGTCGTCTTTTTCGTAAACAGGTTTTATGTAAGCGCCGCCCTTGCCACCGTTGTAGCCGCCTTTTTTACCACCGTAAATGTGAACAGCGTAGCCGGCAGAAATAATCTTACGGGCGTCGAGTCCGTTTATGTGGGCACCCTGCGAAGTCATTTCTACAGGTTCGCTTGCAACTGGTTCTCCGTCCTTATAAGTGATTTTTCCAACAAAGATTTTGCCGTTTTTATCCATTGCAACATCAACTGGTTCAAGCATCGCCTGACGTGAATACTCATCTGTACCGATCTGTCGGTGATAGAAAATATACCACTTGCCGTTTACTTCCATAAGGCTTCCGTGGTTATTTCCCCAGCGGTAGGTCATCTGATTTTTGCCGTCAGGACCCGGAAGAATTTCGCCACCGTTAAAGCTTATGTCTCCACCCATTTTGTAGTCACCAAGCGGAGTGTCGCAGTATTTATAAGAAAGGAAGCCGTTACAGTCTTCGTAAACTCCATACTGCGGGCGATGTGTGTAGTAGCGTTTAGAATAAATGAAAACATATTTTCCAAAAAGCTTACGTGGAGAAGAAGCTTCAAAAAAGGCATCGTTTTCGTCGTCCATACCGTCATCTGGTGACCATGGAGTTATACTGTGCTTGATTACATTTTCGCGCAGGGTTTCTTTTTTTATTGTACACATGTCGTCGTTGAGTTCGGCACAATACTGTTTACAAAATCCCCAGAATGCATAAACGCGACCGTCATCATCTACTAAGATTCCCGGGTCAAAGGCAAGCTCTGTTTTAACAGGATTTGTAAAAGGTCCGGCTGGATTCTTACTTGTTGCAAGCATAATGCGTGAACCGCGGGCTTCGGCTGCATACATATAGAAGGTGTCACCCTTTTGAACAACATCAGGAGCGTAAAGTATAGAACCGTCGGTAGAAGTGTAGCAGACTCCGTGGCAAGTCCAGTTAGTCAAATCATCAACCGGTGCGCTCCACACAACTTGATCAGGTCCGCAGTATTCAGTTTTAAGTGTATCATGCGAGCCATAAAGATAAACCCGCTTTTCGCCATTATATTCAAAGACGCGTGGTTCCCCGTCCGGAACATGCTCCCAAAGCGGCATATATGGGTTTGCACCCTTGATGTATTCTTTCATAATATCCTTCCTTAAGAAATTACATAAATTGAAATTCTAGTATTAAAGATAAAGGAGAATGAAAGATGTTTCAAGAGTGCAATAGTAAACGATTAAACCTCTGCAATACGCAATCTTTCTACGACCGAAGTACTCATCACTTTTTTATAAATTACTACCGGTAGCAAAAGTGTAAGTACAATCATTATCGGGAATACAACAGAAACAGGAAGCAGTGTGAAGCTCCAGTCAAAAAACCACATTTCGTGGCTGAGCGGTCTTATGAGTATGGCAGAAAAAAGGCCGCTCAAAATGATTCCCGCAATTCCTGTAAGGGTGGCGTATAAAACACCTTCTATACACATTCCGTTTATCTGAGTGCGTTTTGTCATTCCTACGGCTTCGAGCATGGCAAGCTCAAGTCGGCGCGAAATGATTGAAGTTGTCATTGTGTTAATAAGATTCAAAAGTCCTATGAGCGCAAGGATTCCTGTAAGAAGGCCGCCTGTTAATATGAGCATGCTTGTAAGGCTCTTGAACTCCTGCTTGTAAACATCGCGAGATTTATAAGTGAGCAATGGCTCTGTTTCTGTGGTGTAGGTTTCAAGCCATTTTTCAATATTCTGTTCCTGGGCGTCGGTAGAATTAAAAAGGCAGCGCATTGGTGAGCGGGCTCCGCAGAAGCTGTTGAACTCTGATGTTGGAAGAATGTAAAACATGTCGAGTGTGTCATAAATCTGAAGGCGGAAGGCATATGGAAGCACAACTGTAGCCATAACTTCATACTGTTTTGTGATTCCTTCGTTTGTTGTTACAGAGATTTTTTCGCCAGGCAGAAAATATTGTACTGGTGATTCTCCTGAAGGCAGGCGCATGTCGTATTCGTTTACAAGGATGTAGTTTCCTGTTTTGAATTTTTCAAGGTCAATCTGGCCATGGCGTACAGGAAGATTTTTTAGAACAAAGTCGTCCATTCCGTAAAGATTAACAGGAGAAGCACGGTATTCTTCGTACATATCTTTTACGGGTATATCGTCACCGTAAGAAGTAAGGGTCTGCATGAAAGGCTTGTTCAAAAGTCGTTCATCAATTTTTTGAAAATCTTCATCTGTAAAATGCTGATAGGTTGATTCTAAGTAGATGTTTCCGATTTCTTCAACGCCCGGGAGATTGTTCAGTTCGTTCAAAAGTTCGTTGGAAATGCCTGTTGTGTTTCTGTTATCATTGCGTATAGAAGGATTATCAAGTGTGGCGTCGGCTACTGAAAAATCTGTGGCAATGCTTGCAGAAACATATTTGTCTTCGCTAAAGCCATGAAGCAGGGTGTAAACGGTGTTCAGAATTACAAGTGAAAGTGAAAGGGAAAGAACAACCCAGAAAACTTTTTTCTTGTCGCGTGAAAGATTTTTACCGGCGAAAGAAAGATTTGTAAAGCGGGTGTGGGAGTGTGTTGAAGCCGTGTCATCCCGAATTCGTTTCGGGATCTTCTTCCCACGAGCAGTCTCTGTATATCTTACTGCCTCAATTGGTGAAACCTTTGAGGCAAGTCGGGCAGGACGCCTGCAGGAAACAATCACTGTCATAAAAGAAAAAAGTGCAGAAACCAAGAGAACCAAGCCGTTTATATGAATGACGCCTTTTGCAGTTGTAGAAATATTAAGCATCTTTACGATGACTGGAATGAGAAGTGTGCCAACAAGGGTGCCTGCCAGAATGCCTGCTAAAATTCCAGGAAGAGAAAGATAAACTGCCTGATACCTTACAAGCGACGAAAGCTGCCGGCCGCTCATTCCGATTGTTTTAAGAAGTCCGTAAGAACGGATATCGGAATAAACATTGATTCTATAAATGTTGTTTATAATCAGATATCCCGAAAGAAAAATTGTAATGAGCAGGAAAACTACAAGCAGCAGAGTAGTGCCATCCATAGTGCCGGTAACAGAAGCGTTACTTACGCCAATTTCTACATCTTCCGGAAGCCCGTCTCTAAAGATTGCGGCAACGAGCTGGCGTTCTGTTCCAAAGGGATTATAAAAATCAATGTCGGCATTTATGAATCCACCAATCTGAAAACCAAAATCTGCCTGATTGCCATAATATGAGAGAACTGGAACCGGCGCATATTTTTCCTGAAAAGCTTTTGATACAAGAACAACCTGCGACATAGCAACGCGGTCACCGGTAAAAACTCCGCTTATGGTAAAATCTTTTTGAATGATGCGGTCGTTTATTTCAACAATGAGCGAGATTTTTTTGCCAAGGAGCGCTTCGAAATTTGAAGGGTCAACATCAATTTTCAAAGCTTCCAGAACAAGCGAACTGAATGCTGCTTCATTTTCTGTCTGAGGGAGTGCTCCCGCCTCCGGATAGCAGAATCCTTTTTTTGCACTTATTTCATCTGACCAGTGAACTTCGGTGCGAACTTTTAAAAGTTCCTTGTTTGCAGCTTCGCCAACACAAATCCAGTGTGAAACTTCCTTAAGTTTTGGGTCTGCGTCAAGTCTGTCGTATTCTTCCTGATTAAGATATTTGAAAGCGCCGGCTGCTGTTGTTCCAATCTGGCGCTGGGTAGACTCTTTGAGCATGCGTAAAATGCTTCCGCCGACTGTAAAAAGTGTTGTGAACAAAAAAGTACAAAGTGCAATCGAAAGAATAATCACAAAACTTTTTCCACGATTTTTGAATATATATTTCTGCGCTGTTTTTCTGATAACTGGTGTATTGTGTACCTGCATTTTTTATCCCCTTACAATCATGCCATCTTCTATGCGGATTGAACGATCTGCAAGCTGAGCAATTTCATCGTTGTGAGTAATCATAACAATTGTCTGTGCAAACTTCTGACTTGTTACTTTTAAAAGACCCATTACATCCTGAGTTGTTTTTGAATCAAGATTTCCGGTTGGTTCATCTGCAAGAATAATTGCCGGTGCCGAAGCCAGAGCCCTTGCAATTGCAACACGCTGCTGCTGGCCTCCCGAAAGCTGTGAAGGATATGCCTTGAGTTTTTCTGAAAGGCCGAGAGTGTTTATTATTTCGTTTACTAATTCCTGGTTAGGTTTTTCGCCGTCCAGCTCAATTGGAAGCACAATGTTTTCGTAAACCGACATAACCGGCACAAGGTTAAATGCCTGAAAAACAAATCCTATTTTTCTTCGTCTGAAAATTGTAAGCTCTTCGTCTTTAAGCGAAAAAATATCTTTACCGTCGATTATTACTTTGCCTTCTGAAGGGCGGTCCAGACCTCCAAGCATATGAAGCAGTGTCGATTTTCCGCTGCCCGAAGTTCCGACTATACTTAAAAATTCGCCTTTGTTTACAGTAAGATCTACCCCGCGCAAGGCTTCTACCTTTGCCTCGCCGGTTCCATAAGTTTTCCTAAGATTTTCAGTTTTCAAAATTTCCATTGTGTGCCTCCTGAGCATGGATTAACCATAGCACACAATTCTTTCAAGAATCTTTCAAGCAGAAAAATTTTTACACTTCAATATACGCACCGGCCTGAGCTTTCCACATGGCTTCGTATTTTCCGTGAAGGGCAAGCAGCTCTTCGTGGTTGCCCTGCTCTACAATCTTGCCGTCTTCAAGCATGAAAATATAATCGGCTATTCGTGTGGTGGACAATCGGTGCGAAATAAATATTACTGTCTTGTCACCTGTGGCTTTGAGCATGGCATGATTCAGCTGATACTCGGCAATAGGGTCTAAGGCGCTGGAAGGTTCATCAAGAATCATCAGACCTGCATCTTTATAAAAGACTCGCGAGATTGCAAGCTTCTGCGCTTCACCGCCCGAAAGGTTTAAGCCCTTGTCATCAAACTCTGTTGTAAGCATTGAATCAAGTTTGTTTTCCAGCTGCATTGCACGGTCATAAAGTCCACTGTCCTTAAGAGACTGGATTATCTTATTTTCCGACGCATTTTCCGTTGGAGCAAGAACAACATTTTCACGAACCGAACCTACAAAAATATTAAAATCCTGGAAAACAGCGCCAATAGAATCTCTGTAGGATTCAAGCTCATACTTACGGATATCTGTTCCGTCTGCCATAATGGTGCCTGTTGTAGGATCGTAGAGCCTCATCAAAAGTTTTACCAGCGTTGTCTTTCCGGCGCCATTGTAGCCTACAAGTGCAATCTTCTGCCCCGGCTTGATAAACAGGTTCATATTTTCTATAACATTCGGAGTTTTAGATGAATATGCAAAAGATACATCTTTAAGGTCGAGACGTTTGGCGGCCTTGGTTGCAACAAATTTGTCTTCCGAAACAATCTTTTGTTCTGTATTCAAAAAGTCCCTTATCTTTTGAATATAAAGACTGGATTCACACGCAGCAGGATAAGTCTCGGTAAATACATTCATGCTGTGTTTGAGTCGTCCAAAAGAACTGTAAAGAATTGCAAGCGTGCTTATTGAAATGCTCTTTGTAACGACAACCATCGTAACCAGATACGCAACATAAAGCGAGTCGCTGAAGAATAAATTGGCAACGTATTTGCGCAGGAACTCAAGGCCAAAACGCCTGCGGGCATATTTTTTATCGACCGCAATTATTTCTTCCGAAGCCTTATCAAACCTGTCGTACATAATGTCTGCAACATCCGGATTCATACGAAGCTCTTTTGCGTAATCATTAAGATAGAAAATACGTTCAATATAAGTTCGTTTGCGCTCACTCGGATTTCGTTCTATTCTTGCCTTGTAGTTTACTTTTACAAACATCTGATTAAAGAAATAGCTCATAATAAAAGAAACGACTACAAAAAGAATAGAAGGCTTATCTTTTACAATAAAATAAATTCCTGTAGAAATGAAGGTTGATAATCCGCTCAATACATTGATTACCAGACCTTCAACCTTATCAATCTGCTTGTCGACTTCGGAAAGGGCAAGCACCTGTGAGTTGTAAAATTCCGGATCATCATAGCAGGCAAGATCTACCTTGGATGCTTTTTCATAGAGCACCATTTTGATTTTTTCTTTTACCTTTGGCGCTTCTTTTGCCATAATGTAATCGCCGGAAAATACAGTAAAGAGCATTCCAAGCGTAATAGCCAAAGCCAGAATAAGAATTACAAATGCAACGCGTTCAAACGGATATCCTTTTTCGGCTGCTTCAAGAACATAACCAATTCCAACTGTATGCTCAAAAAATATAGACAGCTGTCCTCTGATTGCATCAAGGGCAGGAATAATTACAAAGGCAGGGGAAGCTTTGAACATGAGCTTAAGAAGATACCAGTTGTTTTTCATAACGACGGAGGCTTTTTGTTTGGTCTTTTTGTCAAGTGAATCTTTTTGATTCTTTCTCATAGAACCACCTCCTCTTCGTTTTCTATGGCAAGATAGTTCATTGCCTGGCGCTTATACATTTCGCAGTAGCTGCCTTTACGTGCGATGAGCTCTTTGTGCGTGCCTTCTTCAATAAGGCGCCCACCTTCCAGCATGAGTACGCGGTCACAGTTTTTTACAGAAGACAGGCGGTGCGAAATAAAAAGCATTGTGTGATCTTTTCCTTCCTTCATGATGTTTTTGAAAAGCTCATATTCTGCAATAGGGTCAAGGGCGCTTGAAGGCTCGTCAAAGATTTTTACAGGCGAAGGTTTTGCAAAGGTTCTTGCAGCGGCTAGTTTTTGATTCTGACCACCAGAAAGGATTGTACCGTCCTCAAAAAATTCCTTTGTCATCATGGAATCAATGCCTTGTGGCAGGGATTCAATTTTTTCCAGGATGCCTGTTTTGCGAAGGCTTGAACGAACTACTTCCTCTTCGTTTTCAAAATGCCTTCCCATCAATACATTTTCACGAACAGTCATCCCAAAGATTTTAAAATCCTGGAAGGTTGTGGCAAACAAGTCTCGGTAAGCACGCAAATCATATTCTTTTATATTGATGCCGTTTAATAATATTTCTCCGGACGACGGGTCATACAACCGCAAAAGAAGTTTTATGATTGTAGTTTTACCTGCTCCGTTATGTCCTACGAGAGCAACAGATTCATCCTTGTATATTTTAAAAGAAAGATTTTTAATAGTCTGTTCATCCTTGTAAGAAAAGCAGACATTTTTGAATTCCAAAGTTTCAAAACCCTGTGGAACGATGCCCTTCTGGTTTTCAGGAATTTTTTCTTCATACTCCAGAAAGCCGCGAAGGTTATTTATAAAAAGTCCGTTTTTTATAAGCTTTGAAATATCATCAAAAAGGTTTATAAGAATCCACGTAGCAGCGACCATAAGGCTTGTCATAATTGTAAGCTGGGCAAGCGTGATGGTTCCGGCCACCTGTTTTTTATAAAACGCATAAATAAGAACGCCTTCAAAAATTACGGTAAACGTAAAGGTAATTCTTAAAACGCTAAGGCTCATATTAGGGAATGCGTATTTAACTGCAATCTTTACATTATTGGCTGTTGCTTCTCCATAACGGCGTTTAAGGATATCAAAAACTTTGCTCAATCTTATTTCTTTTGCACCATCTGGAAGGTACATCATGCGGTTTACATAATTAAGAACTTTATTGTTTGGAGTCCACTCGCGGTAACGCTTGAGTTCATATTTGCTTTTTAAATTTCCGAATACAAAATTTCCGATGATTGGGGAAATAATAAAGAGAACGGAAAACTTGTCTATGTCGTACATCAGCTTAAAAACACAGACAGTTGCAACGGTTCCTATAATTGCTCCATTAAAGCTTTTTACAATTTCCATTACCTTGTCGGCCGAACCGTCAATAGCCATAGTGTATTTGTTGTAAAACTCCGGATCTTCGTAACACTTAAGCTCCACATTTCTTGCCTTTGCAAAGATTTTTTTATATATGCCGTTATGAAGCTTTGTGCCTTCAATGACAAAGGTGACCTGCTGAGTGTAGCGGTCATAGATTTCAAGCACAAGTAGAACTGCGGCAGTTATTGCCATGAAGCTCAGAATTGATTTAAGACCGTCTCCTCTGTCTAAGGCTTCAATAATAACTCTTAGAAAATATCCGTCAAAAAATACCCATTCGGCATAGCTGATAAGCATACAAAAGAAAGCACCGATAATTGCAGGCTTGCTGAATGAACCTGCAAGTTTTACCGCGTAAACATCATTTTTGAGCGTCTGCCATAAAGACAGTTTTTCCTTTTTTTCTTTATCGTTTTTTTTCATATGTGTGTCCTGTGTTTCCCCTTACCTTGGCAGGAATATTGAAAAAGTTGTGACTGGTTCTGTAGGCACGGCGTTTTGTGCAGAAGTCGATTTTACTTTGATGTACCCGCCCTGACCACTTATTATTTCTCTTGCAAGGTGAAGGCCAATGCCAACTCCTTCTTCTGATTTTGTTGAAGAGCCTCGGTAAAAACGTCCGAAGATTTTTGCCTGGTCTTCTTCGGGAATGCCTTTTCCTGTGTCAGAAATATCAACGCGCACAAACATATCAAACTCGGTGGCACTTATAGAGATGCTTCCTTTGTCTGTGTATTTTACAGCGTTGTCGGCGATGTTGAAGATTGCTTCCTGAGTCCATTTTGAATCTATGGTTGCTGTGGCAGCGGTTTCGTTCAGTGTGAGCTGGAGGCCTTTTGCTGCGGCGCGTTCTTTTACTTGTTCAACAACATTCTGCAAAATCGGGAACACTTGTGTATTTTTCCGATCCAGTTGAATAATGCCGCTTTCAAGGCGCGAAAGTTTTACAAGGCTGTCTATTAAAAATCGGAGTTTTTCTGTTTGTGTCTGGATTGCTTTTACGTTTGATTTTTGTTCTGCGGTGAGTTCAGAGCCTTCCAGCAGCTCGCCGTAGAGAACAAGATTTGCAATTGGTGTTTTTGTCTGATGCGAAATATCAGAAATTAATTCCTTGAGCTTATCTTTTTCGTTTTTTACATTCTGCGCAGAAATAGAAGCGGATGATAGATATTCTTCGAGAGTTGCTTCAAGCCGCGAAAATCTTGTTTCGTCAAAGCTGCCTGCTGTAAAGTTTCCTTCGATTGCCTGATTGAGCATTTTTTCAAGGGAATCAAAAGTTCGCTTGAGTTTAAGGCGATTATAAATTACAAGGGTGATGGCACCGGATAAAATAATGGCAGCCGCGACAATTATTAAAATATTCATTTTGGCTCCCCTAAGGCTTCCCCGGTTACCCATGCATATCCAATTCCGTATACAGTTCTGATTTTGTTTCCAAGCTCAAGCTTATCGCGTAGTCGTTTTACTGTAACAGAAAGTGCATTTTCATCAACATATTCTTCACCGTCGGACCACAGGCGGTCAATCAAAAAATCGCGGGTGGTTGTATTCGGGGCATTTTGTGTAAGATAATACAAAAGTTTTTGTTCTGTTTTGGAAAGCTCTGCCTGTTTGCCGTTGTGAATAAAAATCATTTTGTCAAAATTAAAGGAATAGGTGCCGTCTGTGAAAACTTTGCTTGAACTGCCACCCGCACCATCTTCAATTTTTCGAAGCTGGGTATTTACACGCGCTCTCAAAACAGAAAGTGAAAAAGGTTTTGTAATGTAATCATCAGCTCCGGTTTCGAGGCCATGAACAATATCGCGGTCGGTGTCATTTGCAGTCAAGAGCACAACAGGAAGCGCAGGTTTTTGTTTTTTGATTTCTTTAAGAAGATCAAGTCCGCTGCCATCAGGAAGATTTATATCAAGCAGCACAAAATCAACAATTCCCAATGCGATCTGTGCCCGCGCTGCCTTTAAGCAATCACAGGAAATTATTTTTCTATCATCCTGCTGCAAAGCCTTGCACAAGCCTTCATTTAGAGTCTGGTCATCTTCAACAATTAAAAGCTGCTTCAAAAATCACCTCAAATCATTTTAATTATAGCACAACGCTTTAGCCCAATGCCATATATTTTCTTACAACAAACAATGATTTTTATACAAGCAAAACCGGCATTGTGAGGTACAATTATTCTGTGGGATTTTTTGTAAGGAGCTTTTGATGGATAAAATTAAATGGGGTATTTTGGGAACTGCTAATATTGCACGTTATGCTACAATTCCAGGAATGAAAAAAGCAGATCATTGTGAACTTTATGCAATTGCGGGTCGCAGTCTGGAAAAGGCGCAGGCTTTTAAGAATGAATATGGTTTTGAAAAAGCTTACGGCAGCTACGACGAACTTATTACAGACAGGGAAGTTCAGGCAGTTTATATTCCGCTTCCAAATAATCTCCATCTAAAATGGGTAAAGGCGGCGCTCCAGAACGGTAAGCATGTTCTTTGCGAAAAGCCGCTCGCTCTAAATGCCAACGAGGCCAAGGTGATGTTTGAAGTTGCCAGGGCGAACGGCGTGTACCTTATGGAAGCTTATGCCTACCTTCATAGTCCGTATGTTCAAAGCTTAAAGGATGATATTGCCAGCGGTGTGATTGGTCAGGTTGATTACATTGAGTCTGCATTTATTACTCAGGGCTATAAAGAGGATTTTAGATTGCACAAGGAGTTTGGCGGCGGTGCGCTTTATGATCTTGGCTGTTACTGTACCACAATGATTTTGTCTTTGATTGATTCTGAGCCTGATTTTGTAAAGGCTGTTGCAGAGTTTTCTGACGAAGCAGTTGATGTTAATACTGCGGCTATCGTACGTTTTAAAAACGGTGTGCGTGCAAGCTTTAATATAGGAATGATTCTTGGGCAGAATACAAACTCACGGTTTGACAGACTTTATATTCATGGTACTAAGGGAAATATTCGTTCTGAAGTTGAATATAATCAGGAAGGCGAGGTGAGCTATAGAATTGTAGAAAATGCCTGGAGCGACAAAAAAGTTGTTGAACGCCGGATTTCTGTTCCGCATAATTACGCGCTGGAGCTTGAGCAGTTAAATCAGTGCATTTTGGGCAACGCAACACCGCATATTACACCGGAGTTTTCAATCAAAAATGCAGAACTAATGGATAAAGTTTTTAAGGAGATTGGATATTAATGAGATTAGGAACTTCTTCCCCATTAAAACATAACTCTCCCGAAGAATGGGCTGCGAACCAGATAAAACTTGGCTGCGGAACTGTTGTATTTCCTTTATGCTGCAACGATGACGAACAGAAAATTATTGCTTACAAAGAGGCTGCAGAAAAAGCAGGACTTACAATTGCCGAAGTTGGAATCTGGAGAAATGCGCTTGCCGGTGATGCTGACGAGCGACAACGCAATATGGATTACTGTGTGAATCAGTTGCGGCTTGCTGATTTTCTGGGTGCGCGTTGTGCCGTAAATGTTGCCGGTGCTTTTGGTCCACGCTGGGATGGCGGATATAAAGAAAACTTCACGGACGAGGCCTGGAAGAAAACTGTTGCGATGGTTCATGAGATTATCGACAGAGCAAATGTGCGTAATACGTATTTTACTTTGGAGCCAATGCCCTGGATGATTCCGACAGGACCACAGGAATATCTGCGACTAATGGAAGCCGTTGATCGCGATCGCTTTGCAGTTCATATGGATATTATCAATATGATAAATTCTGCACAGCGATATTTTAATGCCGAAGATTTTGTAGATGAGTGTGCTGAACTTCTTGGGCCATATATCAGAAGCTGTCATATTAAAGATGTTCATCTGGACGAACGTTACACTTTGAGGCTTGAAGAGTGTGGTCCTGGTGACGGTGAGTTTCCGCTTCGACATTACGTAGAAAAAATGCACGCGCTCAACCCCGACATGCCTGTAATTTTAGAGCACCTGAACACTGATGAGGAATATATAAAATATTTAGATTATTTGAAACTGTCATTATCGGGCTTGACCCGATAATCTGTTATGAAGAAAGATTGCCGTGTCAAGCACGGCAATGACATTTCTCAAGGAGGATCAATGCCTTATACTAGAATCTCGGACGCAAATGAAATTACCGCCCGCTATATGGATTCAATTTTAATCCAGGAGCGGCTGATTGACTCAGTAGTTGCAGATACTGCTACTACACTTTTGGGAGAAAAATTTGACAGTCCTGTGCTCACGCCCGCTTTTTCGCACTTGAAAAATTACGATGGACGCGAGCTCACAGGTTTGGAAGAATATTCTATTGCTGCCAAAGAAAGCAATATTCTTAATTTTGTTGGTATGATGGAAAATGACCAGTTCAAAAGAATTGTTGAAACCGGTGCAAAAACCGTGCGAATTGTAAAGCCGTATGCAGATAACGCAAAGGTACTCGACCAGTTTAAGTTTGCAGAAGACAACGGAGCATTTGGAATTGGTATGGACATTGACCACATTTTTGGAATGACCGGTTATGATATTTGTGTAGGCGAAGAAATGGCAGCCCAAACTCAGGACATGCTTGCTTCATATATTGCGTCATCAAAACTGCCGTTTGTTGTAAAGGGAGTTTTGAGTGTGGCAGATGCTGTAAAGAGTGCAGACGCTGGAGCCCGGGCAATTATCGTAAGTCATCATCACGGACGAGTTCCTTATGCAGTTCCTCCAATGATGATTTTGCCCGAAATAAAAAAGGCATTGAAAGGTCGCAATGTTCAGATTTTTGTAGATTGCGGAATTGCAAGCGGTGCTGATGTTTATAAAGCACTGGCTCTTGGTGCAGATGCAGCAGCAGTTGGACGTTCTATGTTGTCGTCGCTTGAAAAAGAGGGAGTGCCTGGCGTAAAAAAATTCCTTAAAGAAGTAAACGATGAACTTCGTTTTATAATGAGTTCAACAGGTTTTTCGAAAGTTTGTGATATTGATAGTTCGGCATTACGGCTAATCAAATAAACTCTGCTGCAGGTTTTCCCTTTCCGGGAACTCTTCAATCCATTTAAAAACGCTGTCGGTACCAAGCATGATTTTGTTTTGCCGGCAGCGTTCTTTTAAATAAATCATAAGTTCATGTTCACGAGGACTTGAAACAACATAATTGTAGCCAAAGGTTTTTATATAGCGTTGTTTGAGTGAAGGCTCGCCTGGTGGGGTAAGAAAGTTCTGGTCCAGTGCCTTGTAAAAGTATTCGCGGTTGCCTTCGCGCAGAGTGAGCCCTATTCCAAAACAAAGAATTGCGTGAACACCCGCACGAACACAGTAATCAATAATACCGTCAATGTTTTCTTGAGTATCATTTATAAAAGGCAGGAGCGGACTGAACCATATAACAGTCGGAATTCCAGCATCGCGACAGGCACACAAAACTTCAAAGCGGCGGCTGGTTGGGCAGACACCGGGTTCAATTTTTTTACAAAGCTCGTCGTCTGCAGTTGTGAGTGTCATCTGGACTACGGCTTTTGTTTTGTTGTTTATGCGTGTAAGAATGTCCAGGTCGCGCAGTACAAGGTCTGATTTTGTAATAAGAGTTGCACCAAAATTGTAACGGTTAATTATTTCAAGGCAGCGGCGCATAAGCCCCAGTTCTTTTTCAAGCGGAATGTATGGGTCACACATGCTGCCTGTCCCAATCATACATCGCTTACGTTTTTTCTGCAGAGCTTCTTCAAGCAGTTCCGGGGCATTCTGCTTTACTTCAATATCTTCAAAGTCATGCGTAAACTGATAGCACTTGCTTCGCGAATCGCAATAAATACAACCGTGTGAACAGCCGCGGTAGATGTTCATGCTGTGAGGAGTAAGAATTGTTTTAGCGTTCACAAAGTGCATAGTGTCGTCATTGCGAGGGGCAGAGCCCCGTGGCAATCCATTTATCCTTTACAGTTCTTTTTATGTGCTTTAACCTTTTTCATGGCCCAGTCGTAATGACTTGAAGTTGTACTAACAAAATAAGCACCAAGTGCAGCATTGCCGGTCCATGGAAAATGTTTTGGCATAAATAATTCTTCGTTGGAATATTTTTTTATAAGTGCCATTACGTCGGCATGACTTTTTGCAAACAATTTTTTTGCTTCTTCAAGTGAAGTTTTTTGATGACGGTTCCAGAACATTACATTCATTGCGCCATAAGTTTTCCAGCTGTATTCACTAGGCAAAAAGGCGATAGCAATTTTACTGTCTGTTATGCCTTTGTTGTTTTTAGGAAAATTTAACATAAGCTGGTGCCATTCATAAAGATGAATCAGTACATCGCGCACATTTTTGTCCCGGCTCCAGTGGGCTTCTTTTTTACTTGGCTCATTTGAAAAATCAAACGGTGTATTCAGTTCTTTTTCTGACATTCCGTCAATCATCTGAATGAGTTTGTCGTAGTTTTCCTGTGCAGCCTTAAGCAGGTCGTCTTTAGTTGTTGGTCTTGGCATTTTTTATTTCTCCTTTCTTGCGTTCCCTGAGGCTCTCGAAGGGCCCAATGTTTCAAGTAATTTACTTGTATAAACTTTCTCCATTGTTGATTCCCGAACCTGTTTCCACAAGACTGCTGCAGTTTTGAACTTGTTTGGGATGTTAGCAATTGCCGGGTCTGCACAAAAATCCTTTACGAACTTATTCCATTGTAATGCAGACTTATCGTATTTTGCATAAGTTTTTTTACCGTAGTAAATATCCAGCAGGTCGCCAAGGGTAAAGTTTGTGTCCCCGGTTTCTTTTACTTTTTTGACAGTTGCAACCATGTCCACATTGAACTTAAAGGGTTTGATGCCTGTTTGGTTTTCAAAGAATTCACGGAAGCGTGGGCCAAAGGTAAAACCGCATTCAAGGATGGTGGTGGACAGGGAAAGAGATTCTGAAACTTGTCTAGTATGATTGGATGTGGTTATTTTTTCAGGTAATATCTTTTCTCCACTGAAATACGCTTCAATTACTTTGTTCAATTCAATTTTTCCACCGTCAGATTTTAGCCCAAGTTCACGGCAGATTTTTATAAGCTCTTCGCGATACCAGTAATATTTTGAGAATTCTTCAAAGGTTTTTATATCGTTAAAATCTGGTCGTTTCATATTTTTCTTACCGGGTGTCGTATTACTGTTTTAAGTTTTTCTGGTAAAGTTTTTCGCGGGTCAGAAAGATAAATTTCATGATGAAGTCGTGTCTCAGAAAAATCATTTTCAAAATTGTTGGCAGTCAGGAAATCGTCCATCATTTTTACCGAAGCAGGTTCATCATCATAAGAACCAATATGCATGATTTGAACACATTCTCCTTCAGTTATCTTTAGGAGTTCAGCCTTTGAACAATTAAGACCTTTCTTTTTTGATGCTTCTGCCACAGCCCAGTCAAAATCGGTTTGTGTAACAAAATCAGGAAGGCGAATCAAAGAAATCCAGCAAAGAGAATCCTTATCAGAATAGTCCATCCCATCAAAAGGTGAATTACTTTTTTCCTGCCACCACAATCCTTCCAATGGAGGAACAACATAGTCAAAGTAACCGTCAATTCCGTGGTCTCCCATTTTGCTCATCTTTAATGTATAGGAAACTGCATACAGAATTCCGACAGCCTGTTTATATTCACCGTCTTCTATATTTGGATTACCTTTTCCACGCACAGCGACATACTGCATTTGAGGAACAGTCACAATCTGCGGTTTTGCAGACGGAAGATAAAATTCCTTGTACTCTTTCTTAAAATCAAAAGCCATATTTTGTCCTTTTACGTCATTGCGAGCGAAGCGCGGCAATCCAGTTATAAATATGCGTTCATATGTATGGATTGCTTCGCTGCGCTCGCAATGACGTATGTATTTTGTACTTTTATTATACACTTTAAATATGACAACTAAATGTCATATTTAAAATTATTTTTTATTTGTATTCCGTTAAAAC
The DNA here is from genome assembly GCA_017617145.1 of Treponema sp. The sequence continues at coordinate 26,559 of JAFZWX010000027.1, forward strand.
CCCTTTTGCGAGAGCGACCACTTTTTCACGTACTAGTTTAGGAGAAATTATTTTCATATGCGGGCCAAAGCTTAAAAGTAATTCGTAAACCCAGTCGTCCTTAGGAACAGAGAAGGTCGCTGTAACGCTACCATCCTTATGAGGAATAACTTCGGAGCATATAAAGGTATCAAGCAGATAAGAGATTTTCTGTGGATATATTTTTGCTTTAATTGTCAGAAGTTCCGGGTGATAATTGAAGTTTTGTTTATGAGCAGGTTTATTGATTTTTGTAATATTGGCAGCACGACCTGTCATATCAAGATTTTGTATTCGGGTAAGCTTAAAAAAACGTTCTGCCTTACGCAAGGTACACCAGCCCTGTAAATACCAGGCTTGTCCTTTGTAAATCAGCTTCCATGGATGAACTGTCCGCCGCTCCATAGTTCCATCGCCTGAAAAATAATCAAAAACAACCTGCTTTTTCTGTAAAATACAATCCCGCAGCGTTCCAAATACCTGCCGTACACTGCTGCCTTCGGGACTCCAGGGAGCAAAATCTACTTCGAGCCAGTCTGTGTCTTTAGCAACAAGCCCAGAGATTTTTTCTGCAGCCTTGATGTTTGCATTTACGGCAGAAGCAGGATTTCCGCTTAAACTGTTCAAAGCTTTTACACTTGAAACAATTGCAAGGCGTTCTTCTTCGGAAAGAACTTTTGTATCAAGGGCATATTGTTCCGAAATTGCAATTCCGCCGCCACGACCGTTTTGTGTATAAACAGGAACTCCCGAAACAGAAAGAGCATCTACCCAGCGGTAAATTGTTCTGGTAGAAACCCCAAAGCGTTCTGCTATTTCCTTTGCGGTTACCTGCTTTTTGTCGATGAGAACATAAACCAGTTCGAAAAGTTGATCTATTTGCATAAGATTAGTATAGCATATAACGCCTCGATTAATCTCGGCGAGCCATTTAATCGTAAATCCTAAAATGATCCTAGCGGCTCATTTTTTAACGGATTTGCTATTGTCGGCATATGACATCGCAATGTCATATTTAAATAATTTTGATATAAAACCTCTGTCATTGCCGTGCTTGACACGTCAATCTTTCTTTGTAATAGATGTCCGGGTCAAGCCCGAACATGACACATTTTCTATCGACAACTTATGTTTTTCCTTTTATTATAGAATTATGAACATTCCACTTCCCCCAAACTATAATTCGCTGGCGCAGGCCCTGGTTGATCTTTTTGGTACTTCTGTTGCAATTGCGCAGACAGACAGGGTTTCAGGCGGTGACATAAACAAGGCTTATGCTCTCACTCTCAACAACGGTAAACGCATTTTCATGAAAGCAAACGCAAAACAAAATGCAGCCTTTTTTACAGCCGAAGCCGCAGGTCTTACCGCAATCGCCTCAACAAAATCCATATGTACTCCAGAAATCTTATGCACTGGTACAGACGATGGCGAAGATGTGGGCTATAGTTTCCTTCTTTTGAAATATATAGAAAGTGGAAAACGCCACCCGGACTATTGGGAAGAGCTTGGACACAATCTTGCAGTTATGCACAACGCAGACACAACAACCTTTTTTGACACAAAATCTCAACAAAACACTTTTGGTTTTTTCCAGGATAATTTTGTAGGCGCCCGCCCGCAAATAAACAAACCCTGCAACAGCTGGGTTTCCTTCTTCCGTGAAAACAGACTTGCTCCACAATTCAAAGCAGCTGACTCATACTTTTCAACCCGTGACCGTGAAGCAAACACAAAGCTGCTCGACCACCTTGACGACTTTCTTATAGAACCGGAAAAACCAAGCCTTCTTCATGGAGATCTTTGGAACGGAAACGTAATGTGCGGCCCAGATGGAAAAGCAATGCTTATAGATCCAGCCTGCTATATAGGACACGCCGAAGCCGACCTTGCAATGACAGAACTATTCGGTGGCTTCCCACCATCCTTTTACGAAGCTTTCCGCGAGGTTCATCCGCTCCAGCCCGGCTACGAAAACCGCCGCGACCTTTATAATTTATATCAGCTTTTGAATCATTTAAATTTGTTTGGACCAAGCTATCTGGGTCCAGTTCAGAGCATTGTTGCGGAGTATGTTGGATAAAAAGATTGCCGGATCAAGTCCGGCAATGACAATCAGACGCCAAAAAACAACTTTAGCTTTGCAAAAAAATCTTCCAGAATAAAGCGGGAATCAACGCTGGTGTAGACACGAATCACAGGTGCACCCTCACGCACTTCGGAACCTGTCTCGTCATTAATCCAGGGCGCCGGTGCTTCCACAAACTTTCCGCATCCAGGATTAATTGCAATAGCAATTGCAGGAGAGTCCCCCAGCGACCAGCTTTCTCCCTGAGTCCAACCGGCACGCTCAGACAAATTGTAATCAATCATATTGTGATAAAGATGGTGACCGATTTTTCCGTAAGGTTCGACTTTTACTTTAAGTTCGGCAAGCGTAACGCTTATTGTTGTATAAACATCAGATGGAACAAGCCAGATTTTTGCCCCGCTTTGCAAAACTTCATTTGCCGCAGTAACATCGTTTCCTGCATTGAACTCTCTGAAAGGAACAGGCTTCCCTATATTCTGGATACCGTGGGTACCAATCCACACAATTATTATTTTATCCTTAATTTCAGGGCAGGTACGCAAAGCCATGGCAACATTTGTAATTGCTCCCTGGCACAAAATATAAAGCGGCCCGGCGGCAGATCCAGCGTCAACACCAGAACCAATCCCAGCCTTTGCTTCATCAATAATAAACTGTGCAGCCGGCGAAATTTCACCATCACTTTCAAGCGGTCCCTTCTGTCCCATAAAAACAGGAACATCAACATCCATAGCATCAAGTACAGTCTTCACTTCATCATAACTGCGCTGAGTTGAATCAGGCTCGCGAAAGTGCTCAGCAAGAATTCCGCGTACAATCAATTTAGGACTCATCAAAGCCTGAGCAATTGCAAAAGGGTCATCTGCTTCGCAAGCAGCGTCTGTATCAATAATCACGCGGATTTTTTTGTAATCAGGAATCTTAATCAAATCATTCGGGTTTTTCATATAAATAATTTTACAGCATTTTTAGAGGTTGTAAAGGAAAAACAATATGGTTGTCATAATGGGTTTTTAAGCTTTAAGCAGCAAAAGGATTAATAATCTTAATTCCATTTACTAACTGGTTATGACTCATATCTTCGGAATAAACAATTACACAACCAGAAGTATGTGCCGCAGAAACAATAAGAGAATCCCAGAAAGAAAACTGGGTTTTGATGCTGATATCTATTGCATTAAAAATATGCTGGACGGAAACTTGTGTGACGGGAAGATTTTCTGAAAAGAAATCAAGATATTCTTTTGCAGCTTCTTTGGAAAGCTTAAGTTTTTGTGTTGTTACAGCATAAAATTCCTGAAGACTTTGTGTTGAAATTGTTCCAATATTTCTATGAATAGCTTTATCTATGAGATTAATTGCAATTTTTTGTTTTTTGGTATCTCTTTCGTCAACAGAATAAACCAGAATATTTGAATCAAAGAAAACTTTATCTTCTGCAATTTTTGTTTGAACTTTTGATTTATCTTTCATATATCTCCTCCCGTGTCCATTTAGTTCCATCAGATTTTAGATGATATTTTTCATTAAGTTCTAATAATTGCTCAATAGGGGATTTCTTTTTTTCAGGCATCAATTTTTCGGTGGTCGATTTCCTAACCATTTCGGCTACCATTTCTAAAACCAGAAGTTGTTCGTTGTAAATAAGCTTTGGCAGCATTTCGGCAATTGATTTTAAGTATAATGATTGAGGTTGATATTTCTTTTCAGAGGCATATTGAGCAGCGGGATCATGTACCTCAAGAGGTTGCACTTCTGGAATTTCATAAACTGCTTTTTTATTTGAAATCGAATCATCAATTATAAAGTCATAAGTAACATGATAAAAATGTGCCAGTTCAGCTACAATTTTTACCGGTGGTTCCACAAGTCCATTTTCATACTTAATATACATCTGCCTAGAAATGCCCAAAAACTGAGCCACCGCCGCTTGAGAAAAATTATTCTGCTCTCTAAGAGCCTTTATTGTGTTGTTCATTGCCATGTGGATAGTATAGCATGATTTTTAGAGAAGTCAATATATGTTGACAAATAGTGTAAACTATAAGCAACTCATTTGAAGGTGGCTTTTTTTATTTTTCAAAATTATCTGCAATTGTTGCGAGCAATTTTTCTTTTTCGGGGGAGAGGTGCTCGCATTTTTTTATGATTTCGGAATGTTTGCGGTAAAGGCGGAGCTGTTCGGCTTCCTGGTCTTTGTTTTTGTTTGATGGGGTGTTGGATCCGGTTACCAGATATTCAACGGTTACGCCAAGGACAGAGGCGATTTTGACTGCGGTGTCGGCGGATGGGGTGCTGCCACGTTTGATTCCTAAATTAAAATTTGTAAGACTGAAATTGCATTTTTTTGCAAGATAAGTTCTAGTTTTTCCGAGATATTCCAATTCTTCATCAACTCTGAGCCAGAAATTACTCATATTTATATTTTTGTGAATAATTGTTTAGTTTTCTATTAAAAGTTTACAAATGAAAAGTTTTTGTGTAATATTTACATATGTAAAGAATAGTTGTTTGACTAAACATTTCTTTACTTAGGGTAATTTATGGGAAATAATTCAAGTTTACACAGGGCTGATAAAGCAAAAGAGGATGAGTTTTATACTCAAATATCTGATATAGAAAAAGAATTAAGTCATTACAAGGAGCATTTTAAAGACAAAACGGTTTTGTGTAATTGTGATGATCCTCGGATTTCAAATTTTTTTAAGTATTTTGCTTTAAAATTTGATGAGCTTGGTTTAAATCGTCTTATTTCTACCTGTTATAAAAATCAAGATATTGATTTGTTTACGCAAAATGATTGTGAAAAAGCTGTGTGGCTTGATTATTATGGAAACCCAAATGATCCGACAAATACTGATTTTTCAACCGTTGAAGTAAAAGAACTAAAAGGTGATGGAGATTTTAGAAGTGAAGAGTGCATAGAACTTCTAAAACAAGCTGATGTTGTGGTCACGAATCCTCCGTTCAGTTTATTCAGAGAATATGTTGAAGTTTTGAATAGATATGATAAGAAATTTCTCATTATTGGAAATCAAAATGCAATAACTTATAAAGAAATATTTAGACTGTTAAAAGAGAATAAAGTTTGGTTAGGATATAAAGCAGGCGATATGGCTTTCAAAGTTCCTGATTATTATGAGCCAAGAGCAACAAGATACTGGCAGGACGAAACTGGACAAAAGTGGAGAAGTCTAGGGAATATCTGTTGGTTTACAAATCTTGATATTGCGAAGAGACATGAGGATCTTGTTTTGTATAAAACATATTCAGAAACAGAATATCCAAAATATGATAATTATAATGCTATTGAAGTTTCAAAAACAGCTGAAATTCCATTAGATTATGATGGGATAATGGGAGTTCCTATAACTTTTTTAGATAAATATAATCCAGAACAGTTTGAAATATTAGGGATGGAATCATCAGCAGGGTATGATCCTTCAATTGTTGGAATCCCAAGATTAAAAGAAGGTGATGCAAGACCGGCTATTAATGGAAAAACAACATACGCGAGAGTTTTTATCAAACGCAAAAAATAACCGCCCGCGTGCGAGCTTACTCAGGCTAGGGATTGTAGGGGCGCGTAGCGTTGCGCAGCAATGGAGTGCGGTTAGCACGGAACCCCGGAAAGCCCGACCCGAACGTAGTGAGGGGAGCCGCCGGATTTAAATACGGCCCTTCGAGAGCCTCAGGGACCGCAGCTTCTTTAGGAGGAATTAAAATGAAAATTACACTTCACACAATAACTATTCGAGAGCTGGTGGAAAATTATTCGGATAATGATGAAGGCGGGGTGACTGGGTACAATGGGCAGCTGGATATTCGGCCTCCGTATCAGAGGGAGTTTTGTTATTCGGATGCTCAGCAGCAGGCGGTTATGGATACTGTGACTAAGAATTTTCCTTTGAATACTATGTACTGGGTTGTGCGGAATGACGGGCGGTATGAAGTTCTGGATGGGCAGCAGAGAACTATTTCTATTTGCCGTTATGTGAATGGAGTTTTTTCCCACAATATGCGTTATTTTACAAATCTGCAGCCGGACGAAAAAGAAGCAATTTTGAATTACGAACTTCAGGTTTATTTTTGTGAAGGAACTGCCAGCGAAAAGCTTGAATGGTTTAAGACTATAAATATTGCCGGTGAAAAGCTGACTGCTCAGGAAATTCGTAATGCGGTTTTTGCAGGGGCCTGGACTGGTGAAGCTAAAAAGATTTTTTCTAAGTCTAACTGTGCGGCTAAACTTTTGGGCGATAAGTATGTGAATGGCAATCCAATCAGACAGGAGCTTTTGGAAACTGTGCTTGGCTGGTATGTTGGCAAGGACGACAAATTGATTTGCAATTACATGGGGCAGCATCAGAATGATACGAATGCGAATGAGCTTTGGATTTATTTTCAATTTGTGATTGCGTGGATAAAGGCGCTGTTTCCAACTTACCGTAAAGAGATGAAGGGTGTGGAATGGGGTCAGCTTTATAACCAGTATCACGACAACGATTACGACCCCGATAAGCTTGAGGCAGAAATTACGGCTTTAATTGACAATGAAGAAGTTACGAATCACAAGGGGATTTATTATTATCTTTTTGACCGCAAAGTTAGTCATTTGAGCTTGCGTGAGTTTGACGACAAGATGAAGCGCAAAAAATACGAGGAACAGGGTGGTGTGTGTCCGCATTGCCACAAGCATTTTGATATTACCGAAATGGAAGGCGATCACATAGTGCCTTGGAGTCGTGGCGGTAAAACTGTTTACGAGAATCTGCAGATGTTGTGCAGGGTTTGTAATAATACTAAGAGTGACAGATAAAAGTTATCGCCCTTCAATAAATTCCACAATCTGCTTTGCCGAATCTTTGCATCTGAAATGGTCCTGGGCTGCAAGAATCTGCTCACGCATAAACGGTTCGTTCATAAGAGCAACAGCAAGTCGGCCTGCATCGGAAGCATCGTGTGCGCAAAGAGAAAGATGATGCTCTGTGAAGAACTGGACATTTTCACTTTCGCAACCAGGGATTGGAGCTGTATGAACAATAGCAATTCCTTTGGCAAGAGCTTCGGTGCTTGAAAGTCCGCCTGGTTTTGTCAGCAGAACATCGCTTGCATCCATGTAATCAGAAACTTTGTCGGTAAAACCAATAAGCATGAGGCGAGTTTCATTTTTGAATTCGGCTTGAAGATTTTTGTATAACTCTTCGTTGTGGCCGGTAATGGCAATAACTCTTGTGTTTTCATTTCCGTTTTCAAAAATGTAACGGGTTGTGTCAATCAAATCGCCAAAGCCCATGCTTCCGCTCATAAGAAGAAATACCTGATCGCTGGCATTCAGACCTAACTGCGTGCGGGCTTGTGACTTATCCTGTTTTGTAAGAAAGCGTTTTGCAACCGGAATACCTGTCGCCAGCAAAAGCTCCGGCTTGATTCCGTGATTTATATAAGTAAATGTACTGTCTTTATGAGCTATAAAAATTTTATCAGGCATTGTTTCTTCAAGCACTGGAGAACAGTAATAATCGGTTGCGACAAAAAAGAACGGAATATTAATGCGCTCATGCTTTTTAAGATTTGTCATTGCCTCTGCTGCAAAAATGTGTACGCAAACAACGGCATCATAATTATTCTGCTTTATGTATTCTTCAAGTGCATCGGCATAAAGCTTGTTTACAAGATAAACAGGGGAACGAATACCTCCGTTTTCCTGATTGAACTGACCGACCTTGTTTCCCATTTTGTAGATTTTTCCAAACAACTGCGGTGCCTTTTTTACCATTTCAATGTAAGCATCGCAAACAAGATCCGAGGCCTTTTGTCCACCAAAAGAAAGAACATCCATTATGTTACAGGTATGTCCTTTTTCATCAAAAATTTCCTTAATAGCCTTGGCCGCCGAATTATGACCGCCGCCTGTGTTGCACGATAAAATTAGTATCTTCATACTAGTGAATATAATAATGGAACGACCAAAAAGTCAAATTTTATACCACTTATCAGTATATTTTGCCACTTATCGCATAAAAACTTCTTTTTTGCAGCGTCTGGATTATACTTCGAACCATGAAAAGATTAATTATCACTTTAGTTTTGGTCGCAGGTTTCTGCAGTGCTGGTTTTGCACAAGAGAAAGCAGCTGAGCATTCAAGTGCAAATGTAAATTACAGAACAACTTCCGGAGGCTTCTGGGTTTGGGAAGATAATCTTACCGGTGGCTTCGGCGAATTTGGAATTAACCTTTTGCCTGAAGAAAAACACTTTGTTTTACGCAATTGTATTTTTGTCCAGGGTGAAGGCAGTAGTCTGGAACTTGGGCAGGCAGCAGGTAACTCCATTGAAGTTGGCGGATTAGAAATTGGAGACAAAATTCTTATTGGAGGAAGATATAATTGTCCTGGTTTTATAGTTCGCAGTTATGGATTTATTGGAGGTTCGTTTGGTTTTTTCAGTTGGGATGATCACACGTTTGGTTCAAGACCTTTTATTGTGAGTGCAAAATTTGGAGGTGGTTTTGAGTTCCAGTTTGTGCAGGGCTGTGCATTTGTTGTGGAGTTTGGAGGAGTTCAACGATTTCTGGCAGGAGGTGGAACTATGAATATTTCAGGCTTTCCAAATCATGCGCCATGTCTTACAATAGGTTACAGGACTTTTAGATAAGTCTGGAGCTTTTAAGGAGTAGTTTGTGCAGGTACAAATAAAAATTGAACAGTGCGAAAAACCGTATTGCGTAATTCATGCTGCTGCCGAATCAGATGAAATAAAACAGCTGGCCGAAAAAATTGGCAGTATGGATGCAAGCGGAAAGAGTGCAGTTGTGAGCGGTTGGGACGGCGACTACTGTATTCAGGTAAAGCCGCAACAAATACTTAGAATCTACAGTCTGGATAAGAAAGTTTATCTGGAGTGTGAAACAGAAAAAGAACCGTTACTTTTGAAAATGCGTTTGTATGAATTTGAAGAGCTTGCAGACCGCTGCAGTTGGACAGATTTCATCCGCATTTCGAATACAGATATTGTGAATCTTTCTAAAGTCCAGAAATTTGATATGTCTTTTTCTGGTGTCATAAAAGTACTTTACGGCGATGAAAGATTTGCGATAGTTTCAAGAAGATATATGAATAAGATTAAGAATCAGATAATAGATTGCCGTGTCAAGCACGGCAATGACACAAGTGTCTATGAAGGCAATGACAAACAGTAAGAGTCATTTTCGGGCTTGACCCGGAAATCTATTATAAGGAGTAATACTATGACAAAGAAAGAAATAAAAAAAGCAATTGCCAAGAGAGCAGTTTTGGGATTTATTTATGGTGTGTTTATCGGGCAGACAATCCTGATAATCGAATCGCTTTTTATGCGCGACGGAAATTTCTATGCAGTTAGTGCAAGCTTACTGGAACTAGCCGGAACAAAAATCGCCGCAGTTATAATCCAGTATTTCTTAACCGGAATTATTGGTCTAACTTTTGCCTCAACCACAGTAATTTTTGAAATGGACGAATGGAGCCTTTTGCGCCAAAGCATCACACATTTTATAATTACCAGTATTGTGATGTACATAGCAGGCTTTTTGTGCGGCTGGTTCCCGCACACAGTTGGAAGCACTCTCGTCTGGTTTGGAGTGTTTGTAGTAGTCTATCTGATTTTCTGGGTTTGCTTTAGTTTGTACTACAAAAACAAAGTAAAGAAGATTAATGACGCACTGTAAGATTTCTAAGTGGGAGAGGAGGGTGAAAGCCTTCCTCCCTAAAACCCCCGGTAAATTACTTATCTACATTTCCAAAACGATGTACATTTAAATTATACCAGCCTTCGATTTTTGTTGAAGTAAATTTAAGAATGGTATAATCAGGGTCGGTTTTTCCTTTGTGATAGTACATGAGCCAGCCGGTTTGCCACAGGTCTTCCTTAAGAGCCTGGTCGGTTACTTCTTCAATTGTTCCGGTTGCGCAGATTCCTTTGAATTTTTCTGGCTCGCAAAAATACATGGCGGCATTGTGATTGTTTCTTATGCGCTCAACTTTTCGGGAAGAAGTGTTGGTTGTAAAATACATTGTTAAAGTTTCGCCTTCAACAAAAAGAGTTTTGCCTTCGAGTTTTTTGAATTTTTTTGGATTGCAAAGATTCAGCAAAGCTCTGATTTCTGGGCGTCCATCTTTATCAACTGTTGCAAGATAAGCAGCTTCGGATTTTTGGATGATTGAAATTACGTCTTTCATTTTTATACCTCATTAATTGTTTGTATATAAATTAGATTAATATGCCCAGAACGCCTGAGCATTTGATGTTCTGTAATCTCCCTTATACAAGTACGTGCAGTCGTAATCTGGCGGGACAAGGCAGGTGTAAAGGTTGCTGTATGTTCTTGTGCCGTCTGGGTTTAGTGTACCTTCAAGGTCAAAGGCATAAACTGAATAAAGGGTAAACCAGTAAAGATTTTTTGCCCAGTAGGCTTGCAAGTATTTCTTGCCGCTTGGTTTTGCAACCCAGGAATCTTCAAAGCCGGGGAGGATGTTCACTGTGAAGTCTTTGCCAGCCTGAATGTACTCGCGCATTTCCTGCAATGAAAGAGGCGTGCCATCCGAGCTTGTGACATATTCTGTAAAATCACAGTCGAGCATTGCCCATTTGTTGAGTTCCGGAAGCCACACTATATTTACAACATGACAGTCACCGTCATCTTTATCGTAGGGCAGGCAGGTTACAAAACTGTTACGTATTCCTATGCTGAGCAAAAGTTCGCTCAAAATTGTTGCATGCCAGCGGCAGTTAAAACCGTTTTTATTTCGGCGCGAATATTCCCAGAGTGTAATTGCATTACGTTCGACGAGCATTTCTTTCTGGTTGTTGTGCGGAATATTTTTTGCAACAAAAACTGCAACATCCAGAGCCTTTTCCCAGGTTGATTTTTGTGAAGCAGCAATGGCATCAAGGTCGAGCGAAGAGTTTGTTTTAAAGTATTCACGAATCTGTTCAGCACGGGTCTGGTCTACAAGATATTCTTTTTGCAAGTTTTGAGTTGTGTCTGTTGTGTAAGGCACCGCGTTTTTTAGCAACGCTACGTTTTTTTCATAATCGTTTTCAACATAGTCTGTACTTGCGCACGAGACAAGAAGGATTACGAAGGCTGCAATTATAACTTTAAAAGATGTTTTGTTTTTCATATGTTAAGTTCATCTTAGCACAGATTAGTTTTTTATTATACTTCCACAATAATTTTTTTTAAGTTATAATCATCTATTATGTCAGATATGAAAGAACAGAACGCCCCTCGTGGTGAAAACAAAATGGGGTACATGCCTTTGGGCAAGCTTTTGCTGTCGATGTCGCTGCCAATGATGATTTCGATGTTTGTGCAGTCGCTTTACAATATTGTAGACAGTATTTTTGTTGCACGTATTTCGGAGAATGCACTTACTGCAGTTTCTATGGCTTTTCCGGTTCAGAACCTTATGTTCTCGGTTGCACTTGGAACAGCTGTTGGTATTAACTCTTTGCTTTCGCGCCGTCTTGGCGAAAAGAATTTTGACGAAGTTGATAAGGTTGCAAACAATGGTATTTTCCTTGCCATTTGCGGCATTATTATTTTTATGATTGTGGGCTTTATTGTTCCGCGTCCTTATTTTGAAAGTCAGACTGATAACCCCGAAATTATTGAATATGGCGTTACTTACATGCGCATTTGTCTTATTGCCTGTGCCGGAGTTTTTGGTGCTATTACCTTTGAACGCCTTTTGATTTCTACAGGTAAGACCGGACTTTCAATGGTTTCGCAGCTTACAGGTACTGCTTTTAATCTGGTTTTTGACCCGATTTTGATTTTTGGTTTGCTCGGATTTCCTAAAATGGGAATTGCGGGTGCGGCTGTTGCTACAGTTCTTGGTCAGTTTGCAGCTATGACAGTTTCCTTTATTTTGAATGTGCGCAAGAACAAAGAGATTCATCTTTCATTCAAGGGACTTAAACCAGAAGGACAGATTATCGGAAAGATTTATGCAGTTGGTGTTCCTTCAATTATCGTAATGTCAATCGGTTCAATTTTGGTTTACTTCCTGAATATTATTCTTGGATCTTTTACTACAACAGCAATTGCAGTTTACGGTGTTTACTTTAAACTTCAGAGTTTTGTATTCATGCCGGTGTTTGGTTTAAATAATGGTTCTGTTCCAATTGTTGCTTATAACTATGGTGCCCGCAACCGCAAGCGTGTTACAAAAACAATTTTGATTAGTTCCTTTGCGGCCTGTGCAATTATGTTAGTTGGCGTACTTGTGTTTGAATTGTTCCCGGCTCCGCTTTTGGAATTGTTTGCCGCTTCAGACGAAATGCTTAAGATTGGTATTCCGGCACTTAGAATTATTGCCGTTCACTTCCCGATTGCAGCTTTTAGTATTGTTCTTGGCTCTGTGTTCCAGGCGCTTGGTAAGGGCATTCAGTCAATGGTTATTAGTTTTGTTCGCCAGTTGATTTTCCTTTTGCCTGCGGTATGGCTTTTGTCGCTTACAGGAAAGATAAACAATATCTGGTGGGCCTTCCCGATTGCAGAGTTCCTTGCCCTTTTGGTTTGTCTCCTTTTGCTCAAGCCAGTTTACGACAAAGAAATTAAGCCAATGGCAAATTAATGAGACTTTACATTTCCGACTTACATTTTTATCACAGTCTTCTCAACACTAGAATGGACATGCGGGGCTTTGAGTCTACCGAGGCAATGAACAGTTATATGATAAGTCAGTGGAACTCAAAGGTGCAGGGCGGCGACATTGTAATTGTTGTTGGTGACTTTATTGGAACCAAACGACCACACGAAGTAAATGCAATTCTGCGCCGCCTCAATGGAAAAATCTGCCTCATAGAAGGAAACCACGACAAGGAATGGCTCAACAAAGAAGGTGTAGATTTTGACCGCTTTGAATGGATTAAACCCTATGCCGAAATTGAAGACCACGGAAAAAATATAATCTTAAGTCATTATCCGACTTTCTGTTATAACCACCAGCACACGCGCGACACAAACAACAATCCCAAAACCTACATGCTCTATGGCCACGTTCACAACAGCCCAGATGAAAAACTTGTAAATGAATTTCAGGAAATCACAAGGCGTACCGTTGTAACAAACGCTAAAGGCGTAACAGGCCCAATTCCCTGCCAGATGATAAACTGCTTTTGTATGTTCAGCGACTATAAGCCGTTGTCTCTTGAAGAATGGATTGAAGTTGATGCAAAGCGTCGCGCCGCCCTTATAAAAAAAGAATAAATTCCTTCCAAAAATCATTTCTTTTTTGATAATCCTCATTTATAATTATTGTATACTCAAGGAGAAGTTTTTATGGATTATCAGACAATAGTAGACGGCTTTTCTTCAATGGCTTGTATTGTTTCGGTTGAAAAAAATGTTGAAGGAGCCCAGAGAAAATTCAGGATTGTTGCAGGAAATAAAGCTTATATAGATTCAATAGAACATCCGGCTCCTATGGTAAAGATGTTAACCAACAAATTTACACCCAATGCAGAATACACAAATTACCTTACACGAGATTTGAATTTTGAGAACTATTGCTATCAGGCTGCGGTAGATAACAAATGTCTTCATTCTTATGCACATCCAGACAGAATGGACGTTTGGTTTAATATGTCTTTTTTGCCCTTACAATCTGATGATGAAAATCTTGCATACTGCATTTATATAATGGAGCTTGATTTTTCGGCAAGTTCAAAACGCATGTCTGGAATTTCAGAAGATATTGCTGCTTCTGTTTTGGAAACCTGTATTCAACTTCGTGGTACAAATAATTTTAAAGCAACCATGAAGGATATAATTACAGATATCCGAGAGCTATGTGATGCCGAACACTGCTGTATTCTTCTTATGGATGAGCAGAATCGAAAGTGTTCTGTTCTTGGGGAAGCTTTTTCAAAAGGGTCAAAGCTTTTGCCAATGGAGCATTATTTGAATGATGAGCTTTATCCGGACTTTTATGATGTTGTAGATTCGTGGCCAGCAACCATTGCAGGAAGCAACTGTCTTATTGCAAAAGATGATCAGGATATGCTGTTTGTAAAGGAAAAGAATCCGGTATGGTATAAATCATTGACCCAAGCCGGAGCCTATAATGTTGTGCTATTCCCATTAAAATCCAGAAATCAACTCTTGGGTTATATGTGGGCTCTTAATTACGACAGCTCACGAAGTTCAAAAATTAAAGAAACTCTTGAAGTAACAACCTTTATTCTTGGTTCAGAGCTTGGAAACTATCTGCTTTTGGATCGCCTTAGAATTTTAAGTTCAAAGGATTTGTTGACAGGTGTAATGAATCGTAACGAAATGAACAACTATGTAGAAACTTTGAGTCGTGGCGAAATACAAGGTAAAGCTTCTGTAGCAGTTCTTTTTGCCGACATGAATGGGCTTAAAGAAATTAATGATTCAGAAGGACATAATGCGGGAGATTCTCTTCTTAAAAATGCCGCCATTGTTCTTAAAAAGGTTTTTGATGAAACAGAAATTTTCCGAGCCGGTGGTGATGAATTTGCAATCATTGCGCTGAACATTACAGAAGAAGAACTTAATGCAAGAATTGAAAAAATCAGAGCAGCCAGCGAAGAATATGAAAATCTGTCTTTTGCTCTTGGTGGTTGTATAGAAAAAGAAAGCCGCAATATCCGCATGGCACTTCGGCTTGCAGATGAAAGGATGTACAAGGATAAGCAGTCTTTCTATGAAAACAATCCTGACAAGTCAATTTTAGGAAGACACAGCCGCATGAAGTTTGAAACTGCTGCTAAAGATGCTTCGGACGGTCCTGTAATTAATCATTCAGATTTAGATTTTCTTACAGGCCTTCTGGACATGAACAGCTTTTTGCGTATAACAGAAAAAAGCCGTACAAGCATGCATGAAAAAGGTATAGAAAATGCCCTTGTATTTTTGAATTTGAGCGGAATGAAGTATTTTAATAAAAAATATGGATTTGCCGAAGGTGACGTTCTTATTAAAGAAATGGCAAGAATTCTGCAGAATCATTTTGGGCTCGAAAGAACAAGTCGTTTTGGTCAGAATCATTTTGCGGTATTTGCAGAAAAAGAGGGTCTTGAAGAAAAACTTGAAAATGTTTTCAAAGAAATGAAAAAAGCCAATCACGGAAATACCCTTTATGTAAGGGCGGGTATTTATCCGGATTCCATGGGGCTTGTAGAAACTTCGCTTGCCTGTGACAGAGCTAAATTTGCCTGTGAATCTGAACTAGATGAAAACTCATCTTATTACACCTTCTATGACAATAACATGCTGGAACAGGAAATAAAAAAGCAGTATGTAATTAATAATCTTGACCGTGCGATTGAAGAAAACTGGATTACAGCCTTTTACCAGCCGATTGTTCGTGCAACAAACAGAAAGGTTTGTGATGAAGAAGCTCTTGTACGATGGATTGACCCTGAAAGAGGAATGCTTTCGCCTGCAGATTTTATTCCTATTCTTGAAGAAACCCGCTTGATTTATAAAGTTGATCTTCGCATGGTCGATATCATCATAGAAAAAATTAAAAAGCAGGAGCTGGCAGGCCTTCCGGTTGTTCCAATTTCGGTAAACCTTTCGCGAATTGATTTTGAAATGTGTAATATAATTGAAGAAATTTGTAACCGCGTAGATTCTGCCGATGTTGCCCGCGAGCTTCTTACAATTGAAATTACCGAAAGTGTAATTGGCGGCGATTTTGATTTTATGAAGGAGCAGATACTACGGTTCCAGCGTCTTGGCTTTAGTGTCTGGATGGATGATTTTGGGAGCGGCTATTCTTCTTTGAATCTTTTGCAAGAGCTTCATTTTGACCTTATAAAATTTGACATGCGTTTTATGAAGCAGTTTGACAGTAAGCCCGAATCAAGAATCATTCTTACCGAGCTTATGCGAATGGCTGCAAACCTGAATACCGAAACTGTGTGTGAAGGTGTTGAAACTGCCGAACAGGTTGAGTTTTTAAGTGAAATAGGCTGTACAAAGCTTCAGGGTTATTACTTCAGTAAGCCAATTTCGTTTTCACAGATTCTTGAAAGATTTGAAAAAGGCATGCAGATTGGTTTTGAAAACCTTGCCGAAATAGAATACAACAGTACTGTAAGTTCAATTAACCTTTATGATCTGGGTGCTGTTTCGAGCGGTGCTACAAAAGGTTCCGGGCAGTATTTTAATACGCAGCCAATGTGTGTTGCAGAATATGACGGAAAAAATATTACGGTAATAAGATGTAATCAGAGTTATAAATTATTTGTAGAAAAGTATCCGGAATTCTTTAAAGTACGACAGACTGTGGCTATTGCTGATGTTCAAAATGATCTTGTAAATACAATTATAAACGGACTTTTGCAATGTGAGCGAGAAGGTCAGACAATCTTCCTTGATGAAAAAATGGAAACCGGAGATATGCTGCATGCTCTTCTTAGAAAGGTTGCAATAAACCCGTTGACCGAAGTTTCTTCGTTTGCACTGGCAATTCTTGGTATAACTCCAAAGAATGAGCAGGTAAATTTGAAGTAGTTCTAAATAGAACTGCGTTCTATAGGGGTGTTTTTTAAGTATTCTTGCCGGTTTTTTTCAATTTCTGCAAAGCTCCAGTGGCGTCCGTTAGCAGCGCGCATTCCGGGGCATTCTTTGGCAATTTCGTCCCAGGTCTCTTTATCTTTTAGAATCCAGGCCCAGAAAGGGTAGGTGCGGCATTGGCTTGGGCGGCCTTCGTAAACTGTGCAGCCATTGTCCCAGAAAATGCAGTCGTAGTTTGGTTTTTCAAGAAGGGCCAACACTTGCTTTCCGTAGTAGTAGTCGGCCCAACGGCAGTATTTTTTTATAAAATCATCTCGCGACATTTTAAGATGTTCGCAAAGCCTGTCCAGATCTGAGCGTGAAAGATACACATATCCCGGTGAATGTCCGCAGCAAAACGAACAGCGCTGGCATGAAAAATTTAATCCGTCTTTGTAAAAGCAATTGTCTGGGGTTTGCATAAAAATCTTTAATTTTCGACCTTATCTTCATCACTACGCAGGTTGTCAAAGGCACCTTCTTCATAAAGAGAGAGGAATGCATTTGCAACTTCGGGATCAAACTGAGTGCCTGCGTA
The DNA here is from genome assembly GCA_017617145.1 of Treponema sp. Next base: position 43,782 of record JAFZWX010000027.1, read on the forward strand.
TTGTTCAATTTCCTGAGCAATATAATCAAGCGGTAGCTTTTTGCGGTAAGAACGTGTAGAGCTCATTGCATCAAATGCGTCGGCAACTGTAATAATTCTTGCAACCAGAGGAATATCTTTTCCAATTAATCCTTGTGGATAACCAGTTCCGTCATAGCGTTCATGATGATAGTGGGCACCGGCAGCAATGTCTTCCTGGATTTTTACATCCTTAAGAATTTTGTAGCCTTCCTGTGCATGACTTTTTATAGTTTCAAATTCCTGTGGAGTAAGCTTGCCCGGTTTTGTCAAAATTGCATCTGGTATACTGATTTTTCCAATATCATGTAAAAGACCGATATTATAATACTTATCTAAGGTTGCCTGATCTGTAACTCCAAGCTTGTTTGCAAGCATAGTAGTGTAAAGTGCAACTCGGTATGAATGACCATTTGTGTAAGCATCTTTGCCGTCTATACAGTTTGTAAAGGCAGTTATAATTGATTTTGTAAATTCTTCAAGCTCCTTGCGATGCTTTTCTTGAGTTCTGATTGTCTGTGCATTACTGTGATAAATAAGAATGACAGATACAAGTGCAACGACACTCATAAAAACACCTGGTAGAACCATAAGATTATGATTTGCGATGCTTATTGCAAGACGTATAAATCTGATTGTAAGAATTGTCAGTGAAAAATAAAAACCAAATTTTCCATACGCTACAACCCAGGCTATAAGAATGAAAGTACAGATTGATGTAAATACACCAGGAAGTGTTGCATAAGGAATTACACTATGCCCAATCTGCCACATAGCACCACGGGAATTTCCTGCCCAGGAGTTTCCGTATTCACACACATGATATAAGACGAACAAAAGTAAAAATAAAAAAGCTTTGAATACTAATTTTGGAGTGATTTTTATAGATTTAATTTTCTTAAAAAGTTTAGATGGTTTGTTCATTCTTCATGACCTCTATATGAATATTTGTAATTGCGCACTGATCTCCTGTCAGGGCAATATACAGATTTTTAGTATCTTTAAGTATAACAGATTCGCTCTTAATTTTTAACCCAAGATTTTCAGTTTGAATGATAATCTTGTTGTTTTCTTTTTTAATTGTTATCTTGCAATCAAGCCCTTTTCTGTTTTCTTCCTTCCAGTTTTCCCAGCCTTTAAAGTTTGCTGTTTGTTCAACCGAAACTTCGTTTTTTACCCGCTCATCCGATGGGTCGCTTTCTCCGTCAAGGCGCAAAAGCTGGTATTCACAAAAATCAGAATCGTCTAGTTTTCCGTTTGATGAAGAGAAAAGACATATAAAAGGACAATGCCATATAAGTCGCGCTGTAGGATAACTCATGGCATGGAAGGTAATTTCCATTTGGGTAGAAACAGGAATACTATTTGTAGAAGAAAGTCTGTAACCATTTGATTGAATGTTTGGAATATCACCTTGTGGTTGATCTTTAATGTAAGAGATTTCCTGGGCAATACGCGGAATTGAATCAAAAGGAGTAACTTTGGTATCGACCTGTACTGAAATATCGTGAACTTCGCAGTGTTCCCCACTTATTGAAAGAAAGGCATATCGCGAAATATCGGGTAAAGCAAGAAGAACTTCGAAAAGCTGATTTCCGCCTGAAACACGAATATAAACATGATCCTGATTTCTGACTGCTTCGATTTTGTACTTTATTTCAGAGCCTTCCGACAAAGAATTCTGTTTTGCAATATCCGGCTGATTATTAATTCTGACTTCAGATTTCCTTACATTTTTTTCAATAACCTTCCCGTCCAGTCTGATCTGTGCATATTCAAGGTACATCAGGTTACGGTTGTTTTCTTCTCCCGGATGTACATTGCCATCAAGAGCATCAAAAACAATTAAAGTCGGCAGACCTTTGTTTGCAGCAATGCCTTCATCGGGTTTACTGCAGAACGAGATTGTTGCATTTAATGGTGTAATTCCAAAGCCCATTGAACATTCGTTATAAACGCTGTCGCAGTGAAAGTTTGTTCTGGCTGTTAAATTTGCTCCCGAAATACTTTCTTTCATTTTGTATTCAGTATCCAGATCAATCATGTGAATCATCATTTTTGCAAAATCAGGATCAAACTGACTTCCAATGCCCTTTACAAATTCTTCACGAACAATATGTTGTGGAATAGCATTTCTATAGCTTCGGTTAGAGGTCATTGCGTCATAGGCATCGGCAACTGCAATTATACGTGCAATTTCTGGAATATCTGTTCCTTTAAGTCCTTCAGGGTATCCTTTACCATTATACTTTTCATGATGATATCTGGCTCCAATGCTTAACCAAGGCGACTCTTTAATGCTGGACAAAATGTCTCCACCAACAACAGGGTGTGATTTTATCTGTTCAAATTCCTGTTCAGTAAGTTTTCCGTTTTTTGAAAGTATTTGAATAGGAACACCAATTTTTCCAACATCATGAAGTAAAGCTGCAAAATATGTTTTATCACATTCTTCCTCAGATTTTCCTGCTGCCTGTGCAATTTGTTTTGAATAATCGGCTACGCGTCTTGAATGTCCATTGGTATATTCATCTTTTGCATCTATTGCTTTTGCCAAGGCTTCGGTTGTCTGTTCAAACATTGTATGAAGATTCTGTTTTTCGTGCTTTAAAAACTCAAGTTCCTGTTGTCTTGCTTTTTCTACAGTTTTGTTTAAATCAAGCAGGACAAAAATATAAATGAGGGTTACAGTAAAAACAATTGAAATATTTGTAAGAGAAAGTCCATAAGCAAAAACCTGAACAACAGTTGCAATAATTGGCAGAATAGAAAAAAGCTGCAGAGGATATCTTATGAGTTTTGAA
>JAFZWX010000193.1 GCA_017617145.1 Treponema sp.
TTCCTGCTGATTTCTTTCCCGAATGAGCTCATCTTTTGCATTTAACAAAATTTCTTTTTTCTGTGCTTCAGCTTCTCTGATTGCGTCCTGTTTTACACGTTCTGCCTTTTGCTCTGAAGCAGATAATTGAAATCTGGCATAAAGCCAGCGAATAATCCATCCAAGAACAATTCCAACAACAGGGAGAATTATAAACCAAATCCAAGTTGGCATATACTTCACTCCTATTATATCATTTTTTAGAATAGTTCACCTATAATTGTAAAGTAAAAAAGGCTATCTGTCAAACCGAAAATTTTATTTTTGATTAAACAACAGCCTTTACAAGTTACAAACAGGAGCCTGTTCACCCTTGAATTAAACGCATTTTTACAACATACTAGAACTATGGCAGATATTCATGTTTTTGATCCAGCGCCTGAGGGGACGCCGGTTTCTAATTTTGTGCACCTCCATGTACATTCTGATTATTCGCTTTTAGACAGTTGTGCTAAACTGGACTCTCTTATTGCTAAAGCAAAAAAACTAAATATGCCCGCTCTTGCACTTACTGACCACGGAAATATGTTTGGTGTACTTAATTTTGAGCATATCTGCCACGCGAACGGCATAAATCCTATTGTTGGTGAAGAATTTTATGTTGCTTACGGAAGTCATCTTGAACACGAGGATGTTCCTTACAGCCATAAAGGCGAAGAAGGAGACAGGCACGCACACTACTTTCACCTTATTCTGCTTTGCGAAAACCAGAAGGGCTACGAAAATATGTCGTGGCTTTCTTCCATTGCCTTTACAGAAGGACTTTATTACGGAAAACCCCGCATAGATTTTGAACTGCTCGAAAAATATCACGAAGGATTAATCTGCCTTTCTGCCTGTATTATGGGTGAGCTTCCGCAGATGCTGCTTGCCGGAATGGACAAAGAAGCAGAAGAACTTGCATTAAAGTATAAAAATCTTTTTGGCCCGGACCATTATTACATAGAACTTCAAGATCACGGACTTCCAGATCAAAAAATAGTTGCCGAAAAACTGATTGCTCTTGCACACAAGCTTGATATTCCCCTTGTTGTAACAAACGATGTTCACTATGTCGAACAGGAAGATGCTGAAGCACAGGATGCACTTCGTTGTATAGGTTTTAAAGATATTCTGACTCAACCACATTCAAGAATGGGTGGCGACGAAAATCTCAGTTCCTGGTATTTCAAAACAGAACAAGAAATGAAACTGCTTTTTCCGCAGTGTCCCGAAGCCTACGACAATACAGTAAAGATTGCAAACATGTGCAACCTTACAATTCATCAGTATAAAACAGAAGAATTAAAGGCCTGTCTTCCCCGATTTGAGCTTCCAAAAGAATTTCAGAAGCATGGGGATGACTACGCAGCAAACCAGGATGATTTTGTACGCCATCTTGTTGAACAGGGCTTGCGTAAACGCTATGTAGAAATCACTCCCGAAATCCGTGACCGTGCAGAATATGAACTTGGAATTATTTTTAAGATGGGATTTTCCGGCTACTTCCTTATTGTCTGGGAATTTATTCACTGGTCAAAAGAGCATAATATTCCAATTGGTCCTGGCCGAGGTTCGGGTGCCGGTTCTCTTGTTGCCTATTGTCTTGAAATTACAGATATTGACCCGTTCCGCTTTGGGTTGATTTTTGAAAGATTCTTGAATCCTGAACGTGTATCAATGCCCGATTTTGACGTTGATATGGACTTCGACTTTCGCCAGGATATTATCCAGCACACGCGCGACCTTTATGGAGAACCGCAGGTTGGACACATTGTTACCTTTGGTACACTTAAAGCAAAACAGGTAATTGCAGATGTTGGCCGTGTTTTAAATATCCCGCTTAGCGAAGTAAACATGCTCAAAAAATGCATTCCCGATAACCCAAAAGCAACCTTAAAAAGTGCCTTTGAACCACCAAGCGAAAAGTTTCCCGATGGAGGTCAGCTTATTCCATATAAGGATGACCCGCGCTACCAGAAGCTGTTTGAGCTTGCTTTTAAGCTTGAAAACGTAAACCGAAATACTGGTCTTCATGCTTCGGGAATGGTAATTGGACTTACTGCCCTTCCAAACTGGGCGCCTGTATTTAAAGATCCAAAAACAGGAGAAGTTGGCGTTCAGTACACAATGGATATTATTGAACCGTGCGGCCTTGTAAAGTTTGACTACCTTGGTCTTAAGACACTTTCACTAATCCGCTATGCAGAAGATATTATAAACAAACACAAAAAGCCCGGTGAACCAGATTTTCATGCAGATAAAGTCAGCGAAACAGACCAGAAAGCCTTTGAACTCTTTCAGCGGGGCGACTCTGTTGCAGTATTTCAGTTTGAATCTCCGGGAATGCAGGATATTCTGCGACGTTTTAAGCCAGAAAAAATTGAAGACCTTGTTGCCTTGAATGCCCTTTATCGTCCGGGACCTATGGAATGCATCCCTCAATATATTGAAGGAAAATGGAAACCTGAAACAATCCACTACCCTGACCCTTCGCTTGAAGACCTTCTTAAAGAAACTTATGGTGTAATGGTTTATCAGGAACAGATTATGAAGGTTGCCCAGATAATCGCAGGCTTTTCTTTGGGTGGTGCAGACATGCTTCGCCGAGCTATGGGTAAAAAGAAGCCGGAAGTTCTTATGGGCAAAAAAAAGGACTTTATTGAAGGTGCACTTAAAAAGGGTTTTACAGAACAGCACGCTGATGAGATTTTTGAAATTATGGTTCCATTTGCCGGCTACGGCTTTAATAAATCTCACGCAGCTGCATATTCAGTTCTGGCCTACCGTACAGGCTGGCTCAAAGCAAATAAACCTGCTGAATTTATGGCAGCAAACCTTACAAATGAAATCAACTCAACAGACGGACTTCCTGTATATATTGAAGAAGCGCGTAAAATGGGAATTCCTGTAGATCCACCAGATATAAATCGTTCTGATGTTTATTTTGACGTTGTTGACGGACGAATAGTTTTTGGACTTAAAGGAATCAAAGGAATTGGAGACACTGCTGCTAAAACAATTGTTGCTGACCGTGAGCAGAATGGTCCTTACAAAAACTTTATGGATTTCTTAAAGCGTGTTGGTGTAAGCACAGACGAAGACGGAAAGGTTCTTGTAAATAAAAAAGCAATTGAAGTTCTTATTAAAACAGGCGCATTCGACAATGTAGGTAAAGAAGACGGAACTTACTTAAACCGTGTAACACTACTTGCAAATATGGAAGCCGCAATTGCCTATGCCGATGACCTTCTTTCTGATTCCAAAAAAGGACAGGAAAGTTTGTTTGGTGAATTCAGCGAAGAAGAGCTTTCATATACAGAGTTTGAATTCCAGAAAATTGATGATGTTCCTACAATGGAAATACTCAATATGGAAAAGGAATGCATTGGCTGTTATGTAAGTGGTAATCCGCTTGATGATTATAAAAAAGCAATAGCACGCGCAGTAACCTTAAAATCTTCTACAATGGCCCGCGCTGCTGCAGAAGCAAAAGCCGAAAAAGCACAGCTTGATGCACAGGGAGTTAATCCCTGGGCACGACGAGATGCAGGAAAAACCTATATTGCACTTGGAATGCTTTCGGGACTTCACCCAATCCGCACAAAAAAAGGCGACGAAATGGCCTTTGCAAAGCTTGTTGACTACACGGGCGAAATTGACTGTACTTTCTTTCCAAAAACCTGGGGCGTAATGAGAAGTTTGATTGAAGACGGCGGAATCTATGCATTTAAGGGAAAGGTTGATGCTTCGCGCGACACACCAAGCTTTATTATTGATTCAATTGAAGATGCAAAACAACTTGAAAAACATTCTGTTCAGGCAGTACACATTTTAGTAGACTCCAATTTTAATGCCGAAACACAAATTTCAGATTTAAAGAATTTTTTATTTGGCGAAAAGGGTAATTGTTCAGTATATTTTCATATAGACGCAAAAAATAATCCTTTCGTCATAAAGGCAAACAATCAGCTTAATATGAATGCAGAGGAAGCGACAATTGAAAAGCTAAAAGCCGTACCATTCGTAAAGGATGTCTGGCTGGAATAGGAGTATCGTATCATTATGGGTGCAATTTTATCTATATTATCTGCAATAATAATTATTTACACAGTTTTGTGTTTGATTTCAATTTTCATGACCTGGATACCGGGCGCAAAGTTTACAAAATTCGGAAAGGTTGTATCAAAAATCACAGATCCTTACCTGAATCTTTTTTCAAGAAAAGGATGGTTCCGCATTGGCAACATTGATTTTTCCCCGATTCTTGCAATAGGAATCCTTTCAATTTTATCTTCAATAATTGGAGGCATAGCTACAACAGGAAGACTCCATTTTGGCGGCATTCTTGCAATGATTTTGAGTATGCTCTGGAGCCTTATTTCTACTCTGCTCACAATTTTTATTCTTCTGATTCTGATCCGCTGGATTGTACTTCTTGTAAATAAAGGTCAGGTTTCTACAAATTCTGCGTGGTATCAGGTTGACCTTATGCTCCAGAAAATTGTTTATAAAATCGGAAACACTTTCTTTCGGAAAAATCTTACCTATCAGAAAGCCCTGCTCGTAAGCTGGATTTCTCTTGGAATTATATGGCTGCTAGCAAGAATACTGTTTGGAATTCTGATTGGACTTTGCAATAACATACCATTCTAGAAATTCTGTCATTGTCGGGCTTGACCCGACAATCTTTCTTATGAATAGATTACCGGGTCAAGCCCGGTAATGACACGGAGAAAAGTTGAAAATCAATGAGATAAAAACACCAGTATCTGCTATTTCTGGTGTTGGACCGCAGTTAACAAAAAATCTCGCAAAACTCAACATCTTTACTGTTGGCGACCTGCTTCAATATTATCCTCGCACCTATGAAGACCGTTCTATAAAAGTAACACTCGACCAGTATAAAACTCATCCAAAAATTCACACCGTAGCCCGCGTTATGGCTCAGGAATGGTTTGGTTACGGAAAAATGAAAACGCTCAAAATCATTATAAATGACGGAACAGCCCCTGCCGAGCTTATATGTTTTAACCGTGCTTTTTTAGAAAATCAGCTTGTCCCCGGGACAGTCATAACAGTAACCGGTGAATTTTTTGTAAAATACAACAAACTTCAAAGTACTTCGTTTGAGGCAACTAAGATGAGTGTGAATCAGCTTGGAGTTGAATCAATGCAACAGGTTACGGCTGCCTTATTACGACAGACTAAACCTTTGAACACAGGCATTCTTCCAGTTTATTCTCTTACAGAAGGCATTACACAGAAAGTTCTTACAAAGGCAATTACAGCAGCAGTAACACAATACGCACATGGAATTGATGACGAATTGCCACAAGATATTCTGCAAGCCCGCGGACTTTTACATAAGCAACAAGCCATTACCACAATTCATCTTCCAAAGTCGCTGGAAGAAGCCGAAACTGCACGAAAAACTCTAGCATACGAAGAACTATACCATCTGCAGTATGCAATTGCACAACGTGCATTCAGACACAGAGGTTTTGTTCCGGGAGACGAGCTTTCGCAGGGAAACTCTCCAGTAGAAGACATTTCTACAGCACAGTTCCGAGCCTCTCTTTCGCCGTTGCAACGCCAGCTTATGGATAAACTTCCTTTTGACCTTACAACGGACCAGCAAAAAGTAATTTACCAGATGAATGCCGAAATTGATACAGGTTTTACACAACGATACAAGCCTCAGAAAAACTCGGGTCGCCCTCCTTTTACAATGGCACGGCTTCTACAAGGCGATGTTGGTTCCGGTAAAACCCTCACTGCCCTCTTTATTTGTCTGCGCGTAATTAATTATGGTGGTCAATGCGCATTTATGGCACCAACAGAAATTCTTGCACGTCAGCACGCAGAAACAACATCCAGAATGCTCGATAGTCTTGGAGTTCGTACTGCATTTTTAACAGGAAATATAAAAGCTGCTGGTCGCACCCGGTTATTAAAAGCGCTCAAAACAGGTGAAATTGATATTTTAGTTGGAACACACGCATTATTCAGTGCACAGGTTGCCTACAAAGATTTACAGCTTGCCGTTATAGACGAACAGCATCGCTTTGGAGTTTTACAGCGACAGGCTATTATAGCAAAAGGACGTGTGAGCGAAGAAAACGGAATGACAAGTGAACCTCATGTATTGATGATGAGCGCAACACCTATTCCACAAACACTTGCACTCACAATGTTCGGTGACCTTGATGTTTCTACAATAAAAACACTGCCACAAGGACGAAAACCAATTACAACGTATCTTGTAAAGGAAGGGAACGAAACTAATGCCTACGAAGCTGTGCGCAAGGAACTTGTAAAAGGACATCAGGCTTATTTTGTTTATCCGGCAATTCAGGCAGACAGTGATTTAAAATCGGCAGAAAAGAACTTTGAACAATTAAAAAAGATTTTCCCGGAATGCAAATGCGCTTTAGTTCACAGTAAAATTGATGAAGAACAACAGGCCGCTTCGCTGCACGACTTCCACGACGGAAAGATTCAGATTCTTGTAGCAACAACTGTAATAGAAGTTGGAGTTGATGTGCCGAATGCAACCTGCATGGTAATTGAACAGGCTGATCGTTTTGGAATGGCCCAATTGCACCAGTTACGAGGACGCGTTGGACGAGGAAAAGATCAGTCCTACTGCTTTCTTATTTACAATAAAAATCTTTCGCAAACAGGCATTGAACGAATGAAAGCGCTTCGTCAGAGTACCGATGGTTTTTATATTGCAGAACAAGATTTAAAAACAAGAGGCCCGGGCGAATTACAGGGAACTGTCCAGGCCGGTGAGCTTGCGCTCGGTATTGCAGACATTGGTAAAGACAAGGAACTTTTACTCCAGGCCCGCACCGATGCCTTTTGTGAATTTTCAAAACAAAATTAAGCAGCAAGATATCCGTCGAGTCTCTTCATTCTTGTTGGATTCTGCAGACGGAAGATTGCCTTTTTTTCAATCTGACGAACGCGCTCTTTTGTAAGATTGCATTCTTCGCCAATTTCCTGAAGTGACATTGGTTTAAGTCCATTCAAGCCGTAGCGCAGACGAATAACCTTTGCTTCATTTGGTTTAAGAGTTCCAAGAAGCTTGTTCATATCGGCTTTAAGAGCTTTGTTTACAGTATTATCTTCTGGTCCTGTATATGTCTGATCTTCAAAGTAATCGCCGAGTACAGAAGAATCACTTTCTTTTGAAGAAACCTTTGAATCAAGAGAAACCATTCCATTGCTAATAGAAAGCAGTTCACGTACACGAGACTGAGGCATATTAAGCATTTCAGAAATCTGTGCAACTTCTTCTGCTTCACTCAATGTTCCGTTTATTAGATTGCTTGCATATTCAATGCGGACAAGTTCATTTGCACGATTCAACGGTAGACGAATTGCACGGCTCTTTTCGCTGAGTGCTTTAAGAATTGACTGATTAATCCACCAGACAGCATATGAAATAAAATGATATCCGCGTGATGGCTCAAATTTATCAATAGCAGTCATAAGACCAATGTTTCCTTCGCTGATTAAATCTGTAAGGTCAAGTCCATGATTCTGATATTTTTTTGCAACCTTTACGACAAATCGGAGGTTTGCTTTAATAATCTTATCTCTGGCAGCTTTATCACCTTTTTTTGCTTTTTCAGAGAGTTCTATTTCTTCTTCACGAGTAAGCAAAGGTACCTTGTTGATTTCCTTAAGATACATTGTAAGAACATCATCATTTTTCATGTCATTGGCCTCCAAATAGTCTATACATAAAATATATAGCAAGTTTTGTGCCAACTAACAAAAAGGATGATTTTTTAATAAAAAAACCTTATTCTGACCAGAAAAAGGGTCAAAACAAGGATTTTTCTAATTTTACTGTATCATTTTGACACAACATCATTTTTTGCATCAAAATTTGTTTCATAAAGACACAATAAGAATTCATGTATAGGCAGATAATTACCACCCACGAAAGAACAGGACGAAAAGGAAGTTCTTTCGTGGGCGGTAATTATCTGGCTCAGATGAATTTTATTGTTAATTTGTGTGGAAAAATATCTGCCTGCGAACAAACTCCCTCTTCGCCCTGTTTGTTCGCAGGCAGATATTTTTCCACACTATATAAACTTATTCTTTGTCAATATCCTTTTTTTTGCTTTTTATACTCATAACCCCAACAAGAATCAGGTAGTACACCGCCAGCAATCCCAGAACAATGAATGTTGATGCCGTAGATTTTGGAGCCATACTGATTAAAATAAGCATTGGCGCACCAAACGCAATTGCTACACCACTTCCGCTTACGAGATTATTTGCTGCAGGGGTTTTAAAGTCGGGGTCAATTTCGCGAACAAGAAGAATGCCTGAGCTTATTGTACCGGTCATCATACCAAACATTGAAAGAAATCCTTCTTCTTCATATCCTTTATATATTCGTTTGCAGAAGAATTTAAGATGGAAGAAGGTTGCTATACCGCCAAGAATGCAAGTAAGGGCAAACGGTATCCATAAGCCTTTCAAATCTTCAAAATCAATGGAAGCAATTCCACAAATAATCATAACATCAAAGAAAAGCCCGGAAATGCGGCTTAAAAGATAATTATTATGATACTGCATTCTCATCAATCGGATTTTACGGAACTTTGTCAAAAGCTTTTGAGTAAGAACAGCAAACAATGAACCAAAAATAAAGTTAAATCCCCAGAAAATCGGAGAGAGTGCATTTGCAGCTCCTGGTGCAAATTTTGCAAGCAAGGTTGTTACTCCCCACAAGACAAAGAATGTAAATACATAGACCAGAACAATGAGCGCAACCTGAATTGAAAAGCGGTCGATTGATTGAGATATAGGCATTTCACCTTCATCCTGAAATGTATCTAGTGTAACAAGGCCTGCCTCTTCTTCTGCATTTTTTCGTTCAAACTTTCCGCGTCGTGACTGAACATTTAGATAGATTACTCCAATTGTACAGGCAACTAAAAATCCTGTTGCAGCAATTGCAAGCGCGTAAGATTTTCCACCTGCAAATCCAAGTGCTTCATAACTTGAGCCGATATTGTTTGCTTGTCCCGGGCCCTGACCAAAGCCCATAGGAAGAAGGATTCCTGCTGCCTTAAACATGTCGGGCTTAAAGGTATAAGCAAGACCAAGAGAAACAAGAAGACCAACAATACCCTGTATCATATAGGAGCTTACAATCATAGCGCCACTGTTTACAGCGGTCCTTACACCCCCACCCTGTGAAAAATCATTTTTTGTTACACGCAAAGACATTGCTATAAAACCTAATGCAATTCCATGATAAGTAAGAGCATCTAAAAGCCCCGCATTTATTTCGAGCAGGCCCGTGTACTTAAAGCCAAGCAGCAGAAAACCAGCAAGAACAGAAGTTGGCATAAGCGTCTTTTTTACAAAAGGGACTTTAAGTCTTAAAATGTTTGAAATAAGCACAAGCAGTGCAATTATTCCCAACTGCACTACCGGGCTCCACAATGCAAGGTTTTCTGCTGAATAGTTCATAATTTACTCCATATTGATATATATTTCCGCGCGTTTAGCGGGGATTTTTCCTGGATTGGTTTTATTTCGTAGTGAATTCCTGAAGTATCACTAAAGACAAATCCGTTACGGCTGTAAACAGACATGTCGGGAATATTGCTTAATGGGAGGGAGATGACTTCTCCTTCTTCAGGAACAAATTCAAAACGATTTTTGTACAAAGCCATTTTTCCATTTCCCAGATTTTTTTCATTATGATTTGCATCTACAAGTTTTAGTGAAACATTGGAATCGTCAAAAAAAGGAATCGAATCACTTTGTACAGAGTCGGCAAGTTTCTGGAAATATTCTTCCTGTAAATCTTCCCACTCTTTTGTATTTGTTACACCAAATGCTGGATCAAAATTACCGTACACATCAAACTCTGTTTCATTGCCGCAAAAGGTACACATAACCTTATTTCCACTTGAAGTTATTTTTCCAAGAGTACGACAGCGGGGACAAACACAAAAAGCACATTCAATTCCAAAAGCCCGATTTTTACCTTTAAATGCAACAGGCTTTTGGGCTTGCCGTTCATAAGCATCTTCGTGAATATCTTTTTCTATAACTTCGTTTATCTGTTCTACAGACATCTGTTGAAGCTGCTGTGGATTGTAAACATTTACTACCTGACCAAAGGTTCGTCCATGTCGCACTCCAAAACCCCAGCGAGGATTAGCAAGATATCCTCCCTCTATGCGATACGTAACCAGAGAAGCCCCGCAGATTTTTGCAAGCTTTCCGGTTGCTTCAGGAACAGGAAAATTTCTGCCATCAAAGGAACGGTTTCCTTCGGCAAAAAGGCATACATTGTAACCGTTTTTAAGTCTGCGGATAATTTTCATGACAGTAAGTGTGTCTGAAGAGCCTTTCATTTTTGCGATTGGTTCAAAAGCCCACAAAAGCAGCCGCGATACCCAGCCCTTGCGGTAAACATGCTCGCTTGCAACAAAATACATTTGTTTACGAAAACTCATACCAACAAGAACGCAGTCGAGCACAGTTGTATGATTTGCAATAACAAGATAAGGACCTTCAATTGCAGGAGCCTTTTTGCAATTATAAGAATACTTTAACTTAAAGAAAGGAACTGTAAAATACCAGAAAAAATTCCAGACTCGCTGATGTCGTCTGTGTGCGGCAATTTCCTTTTTGTCTGATAAAACTTTTTGCTCCATTGTTTTATTATAACATGTAATTATTGATTTTGAAATAAAATGTTGTTTTTAAAAAAGATTACCGGGTCAAGCCCGGTAATGACAATTTCTGATTGTGGTTGAGCTTTTAATAGGCATAAAAAAAAATGCCGGGTACGGAGTGAAAACTGTCTTCGGTCAACTTCCTTCTGTTGACCAAAGACAGTTTCCACGGGAGTACCCGACATTTTTTTCCATGATAGTTTAGATTAGCTCAACCACCATAAGAAGTGTTATTTAGCGGCCAATTTAGCATTAACTTCGATTGTGTGTTTTTCAACATCGAACTTGTAGAGGTCGTCGAAACCGAAGCCCTTTACTTCTGCAGACATTTCATCCCACATCTTGTCGAATTCTGCATCGTCCTTAGCAAAAATCATACGCCAAGAAGCATCACATACAGACTTGTTAACACTGTTGCGGATTACAGAAATATCTGGTGAGTCAGAAGGAAGTGCAACAGAAACTGATGGGCTAACAACAATCTTGCCGTTCTTTGTCATCCAGTTTGTAGCATCTGTAGCATCAAACTTCTTTTCCCAGTCTTTTCTCATCTGAGTCATGTTCTTCTCTTTGTAAGAAGACCAGTACTGTGCAGAATAGATTTCGCCTGTGATTGGGTTTGTACACATAGAGTTAACAATCCACTGGTTGATAGCGTTGTAACCATCGCTGTATCCACCGCCACCAAATTCTGCAGGAACAGGAAGGTTGTCCATAAGAGCGTTATCGTTCATCTGTTCGAACTTACCGTTAGAAAGTACCTTATAGTTAAAGCCTTCAAGACCACAATGCTGGATTGTAGCTCCCTCTGGAGAAGCATACCAGTCAAGGAACTTCATGATGCGGTCATATTTAGCATCGTCAACTTTTGAGCCTACACCAAATACACGTCCGCTTCCGTAGTAAGCATCTGAGTCTGTGTAGTAGTTCTGATCATTAACAGGAATAAAGCAGAATGCAGTTCCGTTTGCAAGACGATCAGATGTATTCCAGAAACCAATTTCCCATGTGTACCAGATAAAGTCAATCTGTCCATTAGAAATCTTTGCACATACAGAGTTCCAGTCCTGTGTTCCAGAATCTGGATCAACTACCTTGAGTCTGTAAGCATCGTTCAAGAATTTGAGCATCTTATAGTATGTACCAGTTTTTTCTGTAAGTGGGTAGAAAGTTTTTCCGTCTGATTTAAGGATTGCAGAACCCTTAATTTTTTCACCATACCAGGTTGTGAGCTGTACAACGTTGGCAATACCAATCATACCGTCACCACCATCCCAGTCTGGCCACAATGAAAGTGGATAAGCTGGGTCCCCATTATCGTTTGTTGGGTGAACCTTGCGGAGTTCTACGAATGCTTTCAAAAGGTCATCAAGACTGTTAAGTTCTGGTGCACCAATCTTGTTATACAAATCCCAGCGGAGCTGTGGAAGAGAGTAAATTCTTTCCTGTGTACAAGAAGTTGGAGAAGTATCCATCATTTCTGTTGGAATACCATAGTATTTTCCAGCAGAGTTTCCTGGAAGACCTGTGTTCAAAGCCTTAATCTGCTTGTCAAATTTCATAAGGTTAGAGCAGCCTGTAATTTTATCGCTGATATCCTTAATCAAACCGGCTTCAAGACAATCCTGGAATTGTGTTGATTCAAGAAGAACAATGTCGCCAAGGTTTCCAGAGCTTGCACGGAGCTGATAAATAGAATCACCTGCAACCTGTGGAGCAATGATGTTAAGTTCAATGTTGAATTTGTCTTTTACTACCTTTGCGAACCATCCTGTCTGCATACCCTGATAGTTTGCAGCAACGTCGAAAATTTCAAGAGTTATTGGTGCATTGTCATCAACAGCTTTTGAAGCCTTTTTTCCGTTTCCACAACTGCACAATAAAGCAGCGGAAACAACCATCATAGTGATAATAGAAATAATCTTTCCCTTTTTCACTTTGATTCCTCCTTATTTTTTTTATATATCAACCTTTTACCGCGCCAATCATAATTCCCTTTGTAAAGTAACGCTGGAAAATAGGATAAACGCAGATAATTGGAAGAACTACAATTACAGAAACAGTCATTCGGATTGAAGTAGCTGTCTGGGCATGTGCAAGACTAGCCGCCATTGCAGCAGCCGAAGTACTGTTATTTACAAGCGCCTTTAGAGAGCTTGCCTGATTTATATACTGATACAATGTGAACTGCAAAGTATAAAGCTTTGGATCTGTTACAAGAAGCAAAGTATCCTGGAAGGAGTTCCATTGAGCAACAGACGCAAAAATAGCGACAGTTGCAATAATTGGTTTAATTACAGGAATAATAATGCGGAAGAAAATTTGAAGCGTACCTGCACCATCAATTACCGCCGCTTCTTCAAGCTCCTTTGGAATGCTTTCGACAAATGTCTTACACAAAACAATGTAGAACGGTTGAACTGCAACAGGAAAAATATAGGCCCAGAAATTATTTGTAAGATGCAGGTTTCGCATTGTAATAAACCATGGAATAATACCTGCATTAAAGTACATTGTTGCAACTACAAAACGATACCAGAACTTTCTCTTCCATAAAGTTTCTTTTGTAAACATATATCCAAGAAAGCCCGAAACAATTACAGTAAAAATTGTTCCTATCACTGTACGGAGAATTGAAACCTTAAAGGAATTTACAAGACCGCTAATCTTCATAACCTGTGCATAGTTACTCAAGTGAAATTTAAGAGGAACAATAAGAACCTTTCCTCTTTCGCTCAAGTCATTTGCACTTACAGAGTTAATAAGAATATAATAGAAAGGATAAAAGCAGACAAAAGCAAAGAACGTATAAATGATATAAGTTGCAATTGCGATAATATAATCTTCTGCTGTCTTTTTATGTAAATTTGCCATTTCTATCCTCCCCTATATAAGTGTTTCGCCACGAAGCTTTTTAGAAACGGCATTTGTAGCCCACAGTAAAATGATGCTTACAAAAGTTTTTAACATACTGATTGCGGTAGAAAGCGAATATCCGCCGGAACCCATCGCCAGGTTGTATACATACAAATCAAGAACTTCGATTTTTGCTTTATTAAATGAGTTTGCAAATACAAAGTACTGCTCCATTCCGTTTGAAAGGAAGTTTGCAAGACTCATCATAACAAGAACAAAATATGTAGGAAGAATGCTTGGAATTGTAATGTGCCAGATTCTCTGCATGCGCGAAGCACCGTCAATCATTGCTGCTTCCATAAGGGAATCGTCAATACTGGTAATAGCAGCAATATACATAATGGCAGCCCAACCGGCATTTTTCCAGGTAAGCCATAGCCACTGCTTAAACCAGATATGTGTGGTAGACTGCAGGAACATTATAGGCTCTTCAGTCACACCCATTCTCATAAGAATACTGTTTATGGCACCTGTACTATTGAAAACGCTGTAGGCAATTGCATAAACCAAAACCCAGCTTATAAAATTAGGGAGAGTTGTAACAGTCTGAACAAATTTTTTGAATGGTACCGACTGTATTTCGTTTAAGAATACAGCAAATATCATAGGGAACCATGAGAAGAACAAACTCAAACCACTCATGGCAAAAGTATTTGTCAAAACCTGCATAAGTTTTTTGAGTTTTATAGGATTTTCTACCATTGAAACAAACCATTTGAATCCTACAAATTTATCCCAGGAAAGAGGAAAAGGCGGCTTATAGTCAAAAAATGCATAAACCCATCCATAAAGTGGATAATAGGAAAAAATAAGAATAAGAAGAAGGAACGGTACTATTAAAAGAAAATCTGTAACCGCCTGCTTTTTCTTCTGACTTTTAAACTTCAACTGGCGCATACTCACCTTCTATTAACTTTTTAGTAAATCGTTTAACTAACTCTCCAATAAAATACCTTTCACTACCCGATAGTATTTCGTTTTAGTAAAAGGTTTAACTAATAAAATTATACCACGACTTTTTGAGATGTCAAATGATTTTTATTTATTTATTGAAAATCCTTTTTTCCTAATGTAAAATAAATAATCAGAGGTAAATATGCATTCACTCAGAACTCGTTTTATTGTTTTCTTTGGTTTGTTTATCATTATATCCTGCTCAGTTATGGGAGTTTTTTCCGGTATTAGTATTGTAAAAACTGGAGTAGCAGTTTGTACTGAACATGGAGTTCCTGCTGTACAAAAAGCAGCCCAGATAATTAACGGCGATGAATTTGAAGCCTTTTGCAAAAATCCAAGCGAGGACGATCCTTATTACGAAGCAACACGTCTTGCACTTTTTGACATCAAAAAAACTGTAAACTGCCAGTATCTTTATACAATGATTCCTTTAGACGACACAATCTTTATGTATGTTATTGACGGCTCGTGCGACCCAAGTGATGAAGAGAATTTTTCGCCACTTGGTACAGAAGAAGACATAGAAGATTATGGAGAAGGACCACTTAAAGCAATGGCAGACGGCAACATTTATTCTTCGGGGCTCGAGTATCAGGATGAATGGGGCTATACAATCTCGTCTTACGGTGGAATTAAAAATTCAAAGGGAGAAGTAATTGGATTCATAGGAGTAGATTTTAATGTTGATGATATTCTGACTATGCTAAAAAAACGAATTATCAGCATTGCTATTGTAAGCCTTATTATTTTAGCCTTGGGAATACTCCTTATTGTTCTTTTTACTTCTGATATTTTTGGAACAATGAAATCAATCTCTGGGGCAATGGAAAATATTGCATCAGGAAAAGCCGACCTCACCTTCCGTATTCCAGAAAAAGGAAAAAATGAACTTTCTGCTCTAGCGGTCAACTGTAATGCTGTTATTGCAAGCTTAAACAATCTTATTACAGAGCTTCAAGGTGAAACTGGAATTTTAAATGAAACAGGAAATGAACTTTCAAATAAGATGGAAAACCATGTCGGAGTTCTGGAAACTACAGCAACGCAAATCAGTGAAATTTCTGATCATATTACAGAACAGACAAGTAAAGTAGAAACAATTACAAATGGAATGCAATCTGTAGAGACAGAAATTTCCAGCCTCGAAAATAAACTTACAATGCAGTTCCAGGCAATTCAGCAGTCATCTTCAGTTATAGAAGAAATTACTGCAAATATACGCTCAGTTGATCAGAATGTAAATGAAATTCTACAGGAATACAAAAAGCTTGTTGCCGAAGCAGATGAAGGACAGCAGCAGCAAAGAAGCGTTTCAACTCAGATTGGAAACATTGAACAGCAGAGTGACAGTCTTATGAATGCAAATGCGGCAATTGCTTCTATTGCAAAACAGACAAATCTTCTTGCCATGAACGCTGCCATTGAAGCCTCGCATGCAGGAGAAGCAGGAAAAGGATTTGCAGTAGTTGCTGCCGAAATTCGTACTCTTGCCGAAACAAGTGCAAAGCAATCTGAATCTATTTCTCGCCTTTTACAGGATATTAGAGAATCTATTCAAGGTATTGTTGAATCTTCTAAAAAGTCTGCTGCTAATTTTGCAAGCGTTAGTGATAAAATCATGCATCTTGAACAGCTTATAAGTGAAGTTCAGGGCGGAATGAACGAAGAACGAATTGGTGCAGAAAACATTTTAAATGCAATGCTCACACTTGAAGGTACAACAAAGGATATTAACCAGGCCTCTGCACATATGAAAGGCGAAAGTGCGTCTGTATTTGAAAGCATACAAATGCTTCGCGAACTTGCAGAAAAAACTCATTCTAAATCGTCAGAAGTCACAGTACAGATGACCGAAATGAAAGACACAGCCAGTGCCGCTGCAAATGCCTCCGACAGAAACCTTGCCGCCACAAGCAAAGTTGCAGATATGATAAACGGATTTTCGACTGGTAAATAAAGCGTGGTTCCTGAGTAAGAAGCGTGGTCCCTGAGGCTCTCGAAGGGTCGAAGGTCCCCCATTTGAAACAACCCCCGAAAAGTGATAGAATACTCAAATACATTTCATTATAGGGGGGTACATTTATGGTACCAGTATTAATTAAAGATTTATTATCTACTAAGCCGGAAGGACAGCAGGTTAAAGTATGTGGCTGGATCCGTTCGGTTCGTGACTCAAAAGGTCTTGTCTTCATTCAGGTTAACGATGGAAGCTGCTTTGCTAACATTCAGCTTACCTTTGACCGCAATAATCCTTCTAATAATGCAAATGTAAATAATATTGAAGAAACTCTTAAGGTTTTAAATACCGGTGCAAGCGTTCGTGCTGTGGGAACTTTGATTGAAAGCCCTGCAAGCGGACAGGCTGTTGAAGTTACTTTGGAGTCTATTGAATGTTTAGGCAAGTGTAATCCTGATGAATATCCTCTGCAGAAAAACAAGATGTCCATGGAATATCTTCGCGATGTTGCACATCTTCGTGCACGTACAAATACTTTTGGTGCAGTCTACCGTGTTCGTAACCAGATGGCTTTTGCAGTTCACTCGTTCTTCCAGGAGCGCGGATTCCAGTACATCAACGCACCAGAGATTACCTGCTCTGACTGCGAAGGTGCAGGAGAAATGTTCCAGGTAACAACACTTAGCATGGAAAAAATTGCCGAAATGGGTGTAAAAGCCGGAGCCGGCGGAATGAAGCCTGAAGATGCCTGGAAAATTGTTGACTACAAAAAGGACTTCTTTGGTAAAAAAGCTTCACTCACAGTAAGCGGCCAGCTCGAAGCAGAAACTTTGGCAACTGCCTTGAGCCGTGTTTATACCTTTGGACCAACCTTCCGTGCAGAAAATTCTAACACACCTCGTCACCTTGCAGAGTTCTGGATGATTGAACCGGAAATGGCATTCTACGATCTTGATGACGATATGGACATTCAGGAAGACTTTGTAAAATATCTTTTGAACTGGGCTTTGACAAAGTGCCGCGAAGACTTGGAATTCTTTGACAAGAGAATACAGCCGGGACTTATTGAAAGTCTTGAAAAAGTTGCAAAGGCAAAGTTCACACGCATAAGCTATACTCAGGCAATTGAAGATTTGGAAAAGGCAGCAGCCAACGGTGCTAAGTTTGAATTCAAGCCTTACTGGGGCTGCGACATTGCAACAGAGCACGAGCGCTACCTTACCGAAAAAATCTACAACGGTCCTGTAATGGTATTCAACTATCCAAAAGAAATTAAGTCTTTCTATATGAAACAGAATGAGGATGGAAAAACTGTAAAGGCAGTAGACGTACTTGTTCCTGGAATCGGCGAACTTATCGGAGGTTCTGAACGCGAAGAAGATTACGATAAACTGCTTGCAGAAATCAACCGCCGTGGAATGGACGAAAGCATTTACGACTGGTATCTTGATCTTCGCAAATTTGGTACAGTTCCTCATTCAGGCTTTGGTCTTGGATTCGAACGTCTTATGCGCTATGTAACCGGTATGGAAAACATTCGAGATGTTATTCCTTACCCTCGCGCTCCGAAGTTGGCAGATTTCTAGTGAAAAATAAAACACCAAAGATTAAAATCAAGCTTAAGCGTTCTCAAAAACTTACCAAGTTGGGACAGATAATTTACCTTACCTGTACCAACTTTGGAAGTAATAATCTTTTGGAAAGCGCAAGTGCCTGTTCCTTTGGTTTTATTTTTTCTTTTGTACCACTCGCTCTGATTATTTTTACAGTTCTTGTAGGAATAATCAGAGTTTCGCCGGGAATCCTTGAATATGTAAATGCTTTTGGCGCCGTAATTGAAAACATAGTAGATATCCGGCCTTTTATTAACAACATTTTAAATAAACGAAACTTTCATATTTTTGATATTTTTCTTGGTGTTTGGATTATCTGGATGGCACGAAAAATGTTCCTTTCAATTATTCGTGCAATGAATATCATTTTTAATTCACAGAAAAAACGCCGCGGTATCTTAAACCAGGCATTAATGTTTATTTCAGAATTCATTCTTGTAATTGTAATTGCTGCTATCATCATCTTTATGTTTGGTTTTAATCAGTTAGTCAAAGCTAACTATTTTGAACAGCTGCAGGAATTTCTGCCGGCAATTGTAAATCAAAACTCAAATACAATTGTTTCCTTAGCAATGTATTTCGTTATTTTTGTTTTCACTTTTTTTGCATATAGAGTTCTTTCCGGCACAAAACCTCCTATGGGGCTTTGCTTTATCTACGGACTTTTAGATTCACTTTTCTTCTATTTTATTTCAAACTGGGTTACAAAATTTATGAACCTCACCAATTACAACATTGTGTATGGAACAATCAGCACAATCATAGTTTTGATGATGAAGGTTTATTTCTTTTTTATATTCTTCCTTTTCTTTGCCCAGATGATTTATGTAACTCAGTATTTTGAACTGCTTTTAAAATGCGAGATTTATCTTCTTCCAAGTGATGAAAAAAAAGGCTGGCTTATTTCCCTACGCCGCATGCTTTTTATAAATCCCGCTGCCCTCAAAACTCCAACAAACACAAGATTTGTAAATCAGAGTGAAGTGATTTTTAATGCCGGCGACAAAGCTGATTCTGTATATTACATAAGAAATGGTACCATCAAAGAAGAATTTGAAAACGGTGATATTCAGGTTTTTGAAAAAGGCTCTTTTGTCGGCGATACACTCTGTCTTTTGGACGAACGCTTCCGTGGAACAGGTACTGCTGCCACCGACTGCAAGCTTATTATTTTTACCGAAAAAGAATTTAAAGAATTAATGAAAAAATCGCCAAAGGCAGCATCAAAAGCATTGTCAAAACTGGCGGAGATTTAGACTATGGACGAAATTATTAACGAAGAAATCACAGAAGAAACTACAGACGAACTTGATACAAGTTCTACCGATATTACTTTTGAAGACCTGGGCCTAGATGAATACGCTCTTGCAGCTGTTGCCAAAAAAGGGTTTGTTACACCTTCACCTATTCAGGTGCTGGCAATTCCGCGACTTTTGAATGGGGATGCAAATCTTATTGCACGCGCTCGTACAGGTACTGGTAAAACTGCAGCCTTTGGACTTCCAATAATTCAAAATATCCACGATAAATCAGACCATGTAGAAGCGCTCATTCTTGAACCAACGCGTGAGCTTGCCATGCAGACTTGCGAGGAAATGAAATCTTTTACAAGCGAAAAGTTTCCGAGAACTACTGTACTTTATGGTGGCGCACCTTATGCTGCGCAGATTCGAGAGCTTAAGGCTGGCTGTGAAATTGTTGTGGGAACTCCTGGCCGAATAAAAGACCACCTGGAAAAGAAAACTCTAGACCTTAGTAAAATCAAATACTTTATTCTGGACGAAGGCGATGAAATGCTCGATATGGGTTTTATCGACGATATCCGCGAGATTTTCGAAAAGTCAAATATTGATGCACGTATTCTTTTGTTCAGTGCAACTATGCCTGCCCCTATCTTAAAAATTGCCGCCGACTTTATGGGCGAGTATGATATCATCGAAGAAGAAAATGTTGTTGATGAAGCGCTGCTCATTGACCAGAAATACTGGTTTGTAAAAGAAAGTGAAAAAACAGAAGCCCTTGTGCGCCTGATTGATTCTTCGCCTGATTTTTACGGGCTTGTTTTTACAATGACAAAAATGGATGCCGACCGTGTTACCCGCGAGCTTGATCTTCGTGGTTATGAAGCAGCAGCCTTGCATGGGGACATTATGCAGAATCAGCGTGAAAAAGTTCTGGAACGATTCCGCCTTAAGAAGACACGCATTCTTGTTGCCACCGATGTTGCCGCACGTGGTATTGATATTTCAGGTCTTTCCCACGTTGTAAACTACTCTCTTCCTTTTGATACCGCAACTTATGTTCACCGTATTGGTCGTACAGGCCGCGCCGGAACCACAGGTATTGCAGTTACTTTTGTTCGCCCGGAAGAAAGACGCAAGCTTGGATATTTTATTAAAAATGCAGAGCGTGCTACAAAGAAAAAATTGACTGAAGAAAAAGTGCCTACTGTAAATGAGGTGCTCACTTTAAAAGAGACCCGTGTGATTAATGAACTGAAGGAGAAGTTAGGTAAAAACACACCTACAGAAAAATTCCAGAATCTTGCTCAGGAAATCTGCAAAGACCAGGATCCACATGCTGTTGTTGCTTCACTACTTTCAATCATGTATGGCGAAAAGCTTAGTCCAAAGCATTACGGAAAAATCAGTACAAAAGACATGGGTCCACACGGCGACCAGCTTCGTATTTTTGTTTCACTTGGAAAAAAAGACGGCTACCGTGCCCGCGAGCTTGCCGATTATTTCAGTAATCTGCTCCATATTCCAGGCCGTATGGTTGATGACATTGATGTTGCACAACAATTCTCACTTGTAAGTCTTCCTGCTGCTTCTGCAAAAAAAGCGGTTGAATTGTCACGCAGTAACAAGAAGCTTCCGCATATGCATATTGATGTAAAAGAAGATGGTGGCGGCCGCAAAAGAAATACACGTAGACATTCAGAAGACGATGTCTCAAAATCTTCAAGAAGCCGCAGCAGAAGAGAATCTCCTGTTAAAGAAGAAAAGCGCTCACGTTCCAAAAAGCCAAACGTTCATGTACAAACCGAACGTAAGTCTTCCAGAAAAAATGACGCAAGCGCCTTTGTAAAAAAAGGTAAAAAAGCAGAAAGGTTTTAACGCTGGATACGACCGCTTCCATTTCCGGCAGCAAGCTTTTCAACTTCATCTACACTTACCATATTGTAGTCACCTTCAATAGTATGCTTAAGGCACGAAGCCGCAACTGCAAATTCAACTGCATCCTGTGTAGACTTTCCGTTTAATAAAGAATAAATTAATCCGCCGCAAAAGCTGTCTCCACCACCAACACGGTCTACAATGTACATTTCATATTCTTTACTGAAGCAATAATCCTTGCCATCATATAAAAGAGCAGCCCAGTTGTTGCGGTTTGCATTTATAGAAGTTCGCAAAGTAATTGCAACCTTCTTAAATCCAAATTTATCGGCAAGCTGTTTTGCTACCGACTTATAACCTTCTTTGTTAAGTTTACCGCCAGTGATATCTGTATTTTCAGCTTCAATCCCAAAAACATCCTTGGCATCTTCTTCATTAGAAATACAAACATCAACATATTCACAAATCTTTGTCATTGCTTCGCGCGCCTGTTCACGTGTCCAAAGCTTTCCGCGATAGTTTAAGTCGCAGCTTACAATTGCACCAGCGGCTTTTGCTGCTTTACACGCTTCAATACAAATTTGAACAAGATTTCCACCAAGAGCCGGAGTAATTCCTGTAAGATGGAACCATTTGCAGTCTTTAAAAATTTCGCCCCAGTCAAAATCCTCAGGTTTTGCTTCGGCAATAGAAGAATGTGCACGGTCGTAAATACATTTTGAACCGCGTTGACTTGCTCCACGTTCGTTGTAATAAATGCCTACTCTGTCACCACCACGAACAATGTACTGTGTGTTTACACCATAACGGCGAAGACTGTTAATTGCAGCCTGGCCAATTTCGTGTTTTGGAAGCTTTGTTACGTAATAAGCATCAAGACCATAATTTGCAAGAGAAACTGCAACATTTGCCTCGCCACCTCCAAAAGTCGAAGTCATTTTATCTACCTGAACAAATCTAAAATATCCTTCAGGTTCAAGTCTAAGCATTATTTCACCGAATGTTACTACTTTCATATTTATCCTCTTATTTCCTTAACAATTGCGCTTGCTTCTCGGGTAAGTTTTTCTATTTCCTCAAAGTTGCCTGCATTAACAAGCTCACCCTTTACCATCCAGCTGCCGCCACAGGCTAAAATCTTATCACATGCAAGATAATCGCGTACATTTGTTGCGTTGATTCCACCTGTTGGCATAAACTTCATCATTGTATATGGAGCACTCATAGCTTTAATCATTTTAAGCCCGCCTGCATTTTCAGCTGGAAAAAATTTTACAACATCCAGACCAAATCCAAGCGCAACTTCAAGCTCAGTTGGGGTCATAATTCCAGGAGCTATCGGATATCCTTTTTTAAGACAATATTCAACTACTTTAGGGTTCAAACCTGGTGAAACAATAAATTTTGCACCCGCACCAATTGCACGGTCTACCTGATCAACAGTTAAAACTGTACCGGCACCAACAAACATATCTGGGAACTTTTTTGCAATTGTACGAAGACTTTCTTCTGCAGCATCGGTACGAAAAGTAATTTCTGCACAGGGAAGCCCGCCAGATACAAGAGCCTCCGCCAATGGTTCAGCATCGCTAACCTTATTTAAAACTACAACAGGAACAATACCTGTTGCGCCTATCTGCTTTAATGTATCGTTCATAATAACCTCAATTAATCACTTCTAATATACTAGTATACTAGATTTTACCATTTAAATAATGATTTGTCATTAATTAATTATAGCGGAAAATACATTTTTTTTCATATTTTCGCTCAAAAAACTTCCTATTTTCGCAAAATTTTTTGTTATCTATATATAGGAAATTCATTTTCCCGCCGGGCGGTATGTTCCGGGCAAATTATTACACCAGGAGATTTTTCCTATGGAAGAAGTTTTAGAAACACAAGAAGAAGAAAATTTCGGTCCGCAGTATCCGGCCGAACTTTACACATCAAGACCTAATGATACTGCATTGTTAAGTCCGCTTTATGATTCTACGTTCAAGGGAATCTTTACACAGGAAACCGAAGAATCAGACCTTGCACTCAAGAGTTTTATTTCGGCTGTATTTGAGCGCAACATAAAAAAGGTTACTCTTAAATCAAATGAACCTCATAAAGATACCCGAAAACAAAAAAGCATGTTGTTCGATATGAGTATTGAGTTTGATGATGGAGAACTTGCAGATATCGAATTACAGTCAAGGAATGAAGATTACGATTATGGAGTTCGTACAGAAATTCTTGCCGCAAGACTACTTGCAAATAGTGCCAAGCGTAAGACAAAATGGGAATCACCAAAAGTATATCAAATTTCTGTTTTAAACTTTCATTACATAAAAGATGACAAGAAAGAAATGCGGTGGTATACTATGACTGATGATTCGGGAATTAAACTTTCGGAACGACTAAATATTATCTTCATCGATTTGGTTTCAATCAGGCAAGAAACAAGAATCAAATCTGTAGATAAGCTTACACCAATTGAAAAATGGGGTCTTTTCTTTTCGTATGTTGACCATGACGACAAGCAAGACTTTATAAACAGCATAATACAATCGGAGCACGGAATTATGGCAGCACAAAATATTGTAAAACACATGAGTAAAGAA
>JAFZWX010000194.1 GCA_017617145.1 Treponema sp.
GAAAATGAAGGTCGTGATGATGAACGCGACGGACGCGCTAAGGCAAAGACATACTTCCGCAAGAAGGTTTGCCGTTTCTGCGCTAATAAAGCAAAAATCGATTATAAGGATGCAGATGCACTCCGCCGTTATATGACAGAACGTGGTAAGATTCTTCCACGCCGTATTACAGGTACATGTGCAAAGCACCAGCGCGAAGTTGCAAAGGCAATAAAAAGAGCACGCTCAATCAGCCTTTTGCCATTCGTTGCAGATTAACAAGTATGTCATTGCCGTGCTTGACACGGCAATCTATACATAAAAAAAGATTATCGGGTCAAGCCCGATAATGACAAAGATCTTTGTTTTATACTCCGAAACATAGATTTTAAAATACAGGAGCTTGAGGTTTTAAAATGAAAGTAATTCTTAACGTAGACGTTAAATCATTGGGTGAAGAAGGTGACGTAAAGAACGTTGCTAACGGATATGCTCGCAACTTCCTTCTTCCACGTAATCTGGCAGTACCTTACAATGAGGCAACTGTAGCACTTTTCGAAGCACGCAAGGCCGAAATTGAAGCACGCAAGGAACAGAAGAGAAAGGATTCTGCAAGTCTTAAAGATAAGCTCGAAGCACTTACACTCGAAGTTGTTATGCCAGCTGGAGCAAATGGTAAGCTTTACGGAGCTGTATCTGCTCATGTTGTTGCAGAAGCACTCGCTAAGCAGGGCTTTGAAATTGAACGCAAGCGCATTGAGCTTCCAGGAGCTGCAATTAAATCTGTTGGTACATTCAAGGTTATCATTAAGCTTTATGAATCACAGACAGCAGAAATCCATGTTGATGTAAAGGCTCAGAATGTTGAAGCTGCAGAAGAAAAACCTGCAAAACCTTCAAAGAATAGAGCACCTAAGGCAGAAGCCGCAGGTTCGGCTGCTAGTGAAGTAACTGCAACAGAATCAGCAGTTGCCGAACCAGCTCCTGCTGCCGAACCAGCACCTGCAACAGAAGCTGCTGCAACAGAAACACCTGCTGCTGAATAAAAATATATTTATTCAATAAAAAATAGAGAATCATTATTGATTTATCTTAAAAAAGCGGTATATTAAAAGATACCGCTTTTTTTATGGGAGAAATACATGGAACCTTCACGAACAGATCTTGAAGCAAAAACACCACCACACAATATCGAAGCAGAACAGGCAGTTCTTGGTGCAATCTTGATGGATTGGACTGCAATGGCCGAGGTTGTTTCTAAGTTAAGTGCAGATCGTTTTTATTCACTTCAAAATCAACTTGTTTATGATGCCCTTATAAAGCTTTATACAAAAGGTGTACGTGGTGATACACTTTCTCTTGTAGACGAATTAACTATTGAAGGAAAACTTGAACAGGCGGGTGGAGCAGGTTATATTGCATCGTTAACAGAAATGGTTCCTTCAGCTGCCAATATCGAACATTATTCAGATATCGTACTTGACTGTGCAACAAGACGTGAATTAATTAAAATAGCCGGTGAACTTAAAACAATGGCTTTTGAACGAGGACAAGAAGATTCAAAAGCACTTTTAGACACAGCAGAACAAAAAATATTTTCACTTTCACAAAAAAATGAAACTACAAAAATTTACGATATCAAAGATATTGTAATTAAAGATATTGAAATAATTGATACCCGTTATAAAAATAAAACTGAGTTTACTGGAGTACCAAGTGGTTTCAGCAAACTTGATATGATGACTTCAGGCTTTCAAAAATCAGAACTTATTATTATTGGAGCACGTCCTTCTATTGGAAAAACGGCACTTGCACTTTCTATGATGCAGCATATTGCACTGGAACGTGGAATTTCCTGTGGATTTTTCTCTTTGGAAATGCCTTATGAATCAATTGGTATGCGTCTTCTTTCAATGTCATCACATGTTGATATGGGAAGAATGCGTTCCGGTATGCTTCAGAAACAGGATTTTACAAAAATTCAAGATGCTGCCGGCCGTTGGTATAGTGCTCCTCTTTATACAGTAGATACACCAAACATGCGTCTTCTTGATTTACGTGCAATGGCAAGACGAATGGTTGCAAATCATAAAGTTCAGATTATTTTTATTGATTATATTGGTCTTATCACAACCGAAAATCCAAATGCCGCAGTATTTGAACAGGTTAGTGAAATTTCAAAATCACTTAAAGCTCTTGCCCGTGAACTCGAAATACCAATTGTTGCACTTTGTCAGGTATCTCGAGATGCCGAAGGTCACGAACCAAACCTTGCTCAACTTAGAGGTTCAGGCTCTGTTGAACAGGATGCAGATGTTGTAATGTTTATTGATCGTGAAAGAAAGCGTGATGAACAGATGGCCGTTCAGGAAGCCAAAATAATCCTGGCCAAGCAGCGAAACGGCCCAACCGGCGACATCGAAATTATGTTCGTTCCTTCTTATTCGACATTCGCGAACAAGAAGGAAGAGTAGGATTATCTAAAGAAGATTATAAGTAACTGCGAAACAATTACAACTGCAACAAGCGCAATAGGATAGGTCGAAGCATAAGCACCTGCAACCTTTTCTGTTTTAGCTGTTCCAATCAAAGTTCCAAGAGCCGGAGTAGAAGTCATACCACCACAGATAGAACCAAGGTTGTTCAAAAGGTTCAACTTGAGTACAAACTTTGCAAAAATGAATCCGATAATCATTGGAAGCAGTGTCATAATAATTCCGTAGATAAAGTATACCCATTCAAAGTACTTAACAAAGCTTGCACCACCTGCAACACCGGCACCAATTAAGAACATCATAAGACCAAGTTCTCGGAATACCTGAAGTGTTGATGCCTGTGGAAGAATCTGAACTTTACCGATTTTCTGGAAATGTCCGAATACAAGGGCAAGAATCAAACATCCGCCTGTAGTAGTAAGCGAGAAGTTTCCGAACTTGAAAGAACCAACAATAATACCAAGAATTGCAACTACGCTGAAAGTACAGAATCCAAGAGGGTCAAGCAGCATTTCGTTGCCTGTAAGTTTAGAAGGTGCTTCCGGAGCAGATTCAGAAAGCTTCTGGCGTTCAAGGTCCATATCTGCTTTTTCAAACTTTGGTACAAGCTGTACAAAAAGAACAACACCAATTACACCAAAAAGATAAGCAATTCCGTGTCCTACAGCAACAATATCTTCAAGCTGGTCAGCAGTAAAGCGGGCAGAATCTACAACAGTTGCTTTTGCAGCAGAGAAGGCAGGAGTTGAAGTAAGGGAACCTGAAAGAAGTCCTACAAGCATTGCACTAACTTCTTCAAGCGGGCGTCCATAAACTTTGTAATCAAACCAGATACAGGCTGCACAAGAAAGTCCACCAATTACAATAATCATTAAACCAAGAAGAATGTATGATTTAAAGTTCTTCTTAAGGTCACCAAAGAAACTTGGACCTGCAATAAATCCAACTGATGTTACGAACAAAATCAAACCAAGTGTTTCAATAATTTTAAGGGCATTTGAAATATATGGTTTTCCGCCAACAACAAGCTGTTTTGCAAGTCCTCCAATTACATTTCCATCTTTGTCCATTCCATAAAAGAAAGCACCAAAAAGCAGGGCAACAATAAATACACCTGCAGTTCCCAAAGAAACACCCTTAATAGTGATTCTACCAAGCAAATATCCTAATCCAGCGATTAAGAATACACAAAATACTAAAAAACTGATTGTTTTAATTGATAAGATTCCACCAAAAAGAACCATTTTTTTACCTCTTTGGACATTATAATAAATTTCACTACTTTAAGGAATACAATTTTAAAAAAATACGGAAGTCGAGTTGGGAAGCCAAAAACATTCAGTCGTGCTGGGGCTGTCCTAGAAGTAATTAAAACTTCATCAAAGGACAGCCTTTTTTGTATTAAAATCGGATTTTTGATTTTTTTTATCCTTGTTTTTTTTCTTTAGGTTTTCATAAGTCTTGCAAGCTGCTTAAAGTCATATCCAATCATCAACAAGCCCCATTCTGTTCCGACTTTTTCCTTTCCTCGAAGATGGAAGCGCCTGAAATTCTGGTTTCCTTTTACCTGACCGAAGACAGTTTCACACTCAGGAGAGCGTTCTATCATAAGTTTTTTGTATTCATCTGTTGCGAGAATTACCTTTACTTTTGCTTTCTGTTCAAGCCAGTGTTCGTTTCTTTGAATCATCCGGCCATATTCAGATTTTGTACACAAATCCCGGAACGGACAACCTTCACAGTTATCACATTGGTAAACATCATAAGTTCGCTCATAACCCGAGCCGTTTTTCTGTGTTTCAGTTTTCTTATACGGTACTGGATTTCCACACGGGCAGGTATATTCTTTCTGCTCTGCGTCATACTTCCAGTTTTCAGAATTGAAGATTTTATTTTTAAAACTCTTCTTTGTTTCCATTTCGTAGTTTGAATATTTTATGATTCCTGTTATTCCTTTTTCTTCAAGATAATCGTAGTTCTCTTCACTGCCATAACCGGCATCCGCAATTGCAAATTTAAACTTACAGTCCAGCCTTCGCATTACATTATCAAGATGAGGCTTTAATGTTCTTGTGTCCGTAGGATTTGGAAAAACGTCATAACCGATTACAAAATTATTTTCAGTTCCGACCTGTATGTTGTAGCCGGGTTTGAGCTGTCCGGTAAGAAGCTGGTCTTCCTTCATTCTCATGAAAGTTGCATCTTCATCTGTCTTTGAATAACTGTTCCTGCCATTGAAGGTCGCATTTGCCTTTTCGTATTTTGTTTTGCGGGGAAGATAATCAGTTTCAATCTGTCGCTTAGCTTTTTTCAGTTTTTTTTTACGTTTTTTGATTCAGCATCATCAAGGTCATTTATTTCGGCTAGTTTCCGGTTTATCTTTTCAGCAGCTTCCTTTATGTCCTCGCTTGTTACAGGATCATCATCTCCGGTTTCTGCAAAATCCTTGTCTCCGTAAACCTGATTTTCCTTACGGGTAATCTCATCTACATCATTCAGAAATACCCTCAGTTTTTCATCAAGTTTTTTCTCGTTTTTCTCAACTGCCTTTTTCCAGACGAATGTGTATTTGTTTGCAGCACTTTCTATTTTTGTTCCGTCAACAAAATATTTCTCTAGACTTACATAGCCTTTTTTATTCAGAAGCTTTACTGTTGCGACAAAGATTTCTTCGATAGAATCTTTTAATTTTTCACTTCGGAATTTGTTGATTGTCCTGAAGTCAGGTTTCTGAGATCCTGTAAGCCACATTACGTTTATGTTTTCTCGGCACTGCTTTGCAATCTGTCTTGAAGAATAGGTTCCCGTCATGTAGCAGTAAATCAGGATTTTTAAAAGCATTACAGGATTGTAGCGGCTTGCTCCTCCGCCTTTTGTGTATTTTACAAATATTTCTTGTATTCTTAGTTCGTCTACGGTTTGACTTACAATTCTTACAAAATGATTTTCCGGTACAAGTTCATCAAGGCTCGGTGGCAGGAGCCACTGTTCACTCTGACTGTACGGTTTGAAAGTTATCTTATCACTTACGCCTCTGCTCATGCTTAAATTTTAGCACAGAAAATTCCTTTTGTCTTTAAAAATAATTAGGGCTGTCCTTTCTTTTTGGACAGCCCCAAACGTCTATAAGTTCCAAGGCACGACTGCATGTAGCGGGTCAACCCGCGGTTTTGGATTCACAATTCGACTGGGAGTATTTTTTTACTTTTGTTCCAATAATTTTACTTTATAATTTTCTTAGTTAGATATATAATTATAGAATCCATAAAGTAGGAGGAAATATTATGGAAAAGTTATTTAAGCTGCAGGAGCGCAATACTACCGTAAGCAAAGAAATTATCGGTGGTATTACAACATTCCTTGCTATGGCTTACATTCTTGCTGTAAACCCAAGCATTCTTTCCGGCTCTGGAATGGAATGGGGTCCAGTATTTACAGCTACAGCTATTGCTTCCGCACTTGCTACATTAGTTATGGCTTTTGTTGCAAATCTTCCGGTTGCATTGGCTCCAGGTCTTGGTCTTAACGCATTCTTTACTTACACAGTAGTTTTGGGAATGGGCTGTTCATGGCAGCTTGCTCTTACTGCTGTATTTATTGAAGGTGTTCTGTTTATAATCCTTTCACTCTGCGGTGTTCGTGAGGCAATTATTCGTTCTATTCCGGAAGGCCTTAAAAAAGCAGTTGCAGTTGGTATTGGTTTGTTCATTGCAATCATCGGTCTTGTAAATGCCGGAATCTGTACAACAGACACAGGTACTACAATCGGATTCGTAAACTTCAACATGCAGCACGCTACTGCAATTGTTGCAATCCTTGGACTTATAATTACAATCGTTTTGTATACACTTAATGTTCCAGGTGCAATTCTTATTGGTATTATCATTACAACAATTATTGGTATTCCATTTGGAGTAACAACAATCGGTGATGATTTCAAACCATTCTCACTTCCTTCAAAGCCATATCTTTTTGCCTTTGATTTTAAGGGAATTGTAATTGATTCAGTAACAGGCAAGTTCTCATTTGCAGTACTCGGTCAGTTCTTTGTAATCTTCTTTACATTCCTTTTCACAGACTTGTTTGATACAATCGGAACACTTCTTGGTGTAGCAGAGCAGGGTAACCTCAAAGACGAAAACGGTGAAGTTTTGAATGTAAAGGGCGCTCTTCTTTCAGACGCCATTGGTACAGTAGCAGGTGCCGCACTTGGTACATCTACAGTAACATCATTCGTAGAATCATCTTCTGGTGTTGCAGCAGGTGCACGCACAGGTCTTGCTTCACTTGTAACTGGTGTTCTCTTCCTTCTTTCATTATTCTTGAGCCCATTGTTCTTCTTAATTCCTTCAGCAGCCACAGCTCCAGCTTTGATTTTCGTAGGCTATTTAATGATGAAGTCAGTTGTAGACATTAAGTTTGACGACCCGACAGAAGGAATCCCAGCATTCATCACAATTATGACAATGCCATTCGCATACTCAATTTCAAAGGGTATCATGTTCGGTATTATCGCTTACGTAATTGCAAAGTGTGCCGGTAAGAAAGTAAAAGATATCCCGGTAGTTACATGGGTACTCGCAGTAATCTTCCTTGCTGATATCATTTTTGAAGCAGTGAAGTAATTGTCACACGGATTTTAAAATAATTTGTGGGAAAGAAAACTGTACGCGAGAGAACTTCCTTTTCGTTCTGTTCTCTCGCGGGCAGTTTTCTTTCCCACATTATTGTTTGAATTATATTTTACAAATTAGCTATCAACCAATCCTTAAACATGTTGTAGTCATTTTCCATTGGAATGGCATTGTCCGGCAGACGCAGCACTTCTTCAAGACGAGCAGGCATTGGAGGCTCACGACCAATTGCTTCTGTAACAATTGAACCAAACTTAGCAGGACTTGCTGTTTCAAGAATAACTCCAATTGCTTTTTTATCAATAACCTTTTGAGCCCAATCTGGAATATTTGGTGTAAGTCCCGGCTGTTCAAAAGGATTCTTAGTTCCAGCAAGTAAATCTGCCATTGCACCGCTTCTAATATCATCCCAGGCCTTGTAGCCGATTGCTCCATGAGGGTCAATAATATAACCGGTTTTTGAATGACAGGCTTCAATAGCTTTCATGATTCCTTCGTTATCAAGCCAGTAAGAACCAAACAGCTTTCTAACTTCATCAAGAGAATACATTGCCTTAATGCGTTCATAGTTGCTTGGTGCACCAACATCCATTGCGTTTGCATAAGTTTCTACAGAAGCACGAGCGTTATAATCTCCTGTTGCAATCCAGTC
This sequence comes from Treponema sp., assembly GCA_017617145.1. Next base: position 7,761 of record JAFZWX010000194.1, read on the forward strand.
TGGAATTGTTCTGTTTGTATTTGTTGCTGCAACAAAGCCTTCAATTGGTCCTCCCATTTCTCGGGCAATAAGACCAGAAGTAAGATTTCCAAAGTTACCGCTTGGAACAACCATAATGATTGCAGGATCCTGAATTTTATTTACAAGAGAAGAACTGTTTCTTACCATTAATGCTGCATACATATAGTAGAAGCTCTGTGGCAAAAGTCGTGCAATATTAATTGAATTTGCAGACGAAAGCCGCAGTTTACTTCGAAGTTCATCATCAGTAAAGGCAGTTTTTACAAGCTTTTGACAATCATCAAATGTTCCCTTAACTTTCAAGGCACGAACATTTCCGGTAAAAGTTGAAAGCTGTTTTTCCTGCAGCGGACTGATTTTTCCATCAGGGTAGAGGATTGTAACATCAAGTCCTTCAACGCCATGAAAAGCACTTCCTACAGCAGAACCAGTATCACCAGAAGTTGCAACAAGAATATGAAGCCGGCTGTCTTCGTTACGATTAAAATATGACATTGTTCGTGCCATAAAACGTGCACCAAAATCTTTAAAAGCGCAGGTAGGACCGTGGAACAACTCAAGAATATAAGATGTATTATCAAGAGGCGCTACCTTTGGTGAAAAAGGATACGCATCCTGAATGATTGCAGCTAAATCAACATCAGGAATTTCGCCTTCAACATAAGGCTTTGCCATATTAAAAGCAATGTCTCTGAAAGATGGAGCTGGATTTTTGTTAATCAGCGCAGGATCAATTTTTGGAAATTCAACCGGAATGTAAAGTCCTCCAGTTTTCTGGTTCATTCCGCTCATAACTGCAGTTTTAAAATCTACTTTTGCACTGCTGTCTCTTGTATCTGTGTAAATCATTCTTTTATATCTCCCAAATCTTATAATCCAAACATTATTGAGTCTACTACAATTTTTGTAAGCTCGTCGCGGCAATTTGAAACGGCATAGTTCCAGTTTGTTCCTGAAGCTTGCATTTCGTGAGTATTCTCATATATTACTTCGCCGGTTTTCATATCTATTCCATAAATATCGGCACAAAGTTTTGCAATATATCCGTCTTCAGTTTGTTCTACAGGGGCAGAAAATTTTACAGTTCCACCAATTAAATAACCGTAATCTGTTCCAACAATATTATAGTTTTCTTTATAAATCTTTTGTTTAGAAGCATTAATATAATCTGTATCGCTAATTGGTGCATTTCCTATAAGATAAACACCTTTTTTTCGTAAACCCGAAAGAATGTCATAAGAGTTTTTTGAAGGTTTTCCGCTTTCTGTATATTCAAAAACAAACATTATTGCGCCTTTTGTAACAATATCAGATTCAACTATGAAATCTGCAGTTGCAACATATGGCTCAAAAAGCGAATCTACAATTGCAAGGTCTTCTGGAATGGCAGGAAATGCTTTAATTACAGTTTTTGCTGCAAAAGAAGGTACTTCCGGCATATAAGAAATACTTCCATTCTCATCGGTTGTAAGATTTATTTGATTATAAACCAGAATACTTCCGTCCTTTTTTACCGGAACTACAATAGAAATTTCAAAGTCAGAAACAGCATTTGAATCTTTATCAGTTACAATAAGCTCATATTCACTTGAAAATGCTTTATTTTTCTTTGTTTTTCCCGGAATTTTTGTAAACTTAAGTGTAATTCCTTCAAGATTTCCAAGAAATAATTCTTCGGGTGTTGGTTGGGGAACAGCCGGTTCTTCTTCAACTTCTATAACATTTACAGTTTGTGGTATATCTGATTGTATATCTTTTACAGTGTTTTCTGTAGAGTTAGTTGCACAAGAAACAAAAAAACTGCTTATAAATAATAATGCAGTAATAGACAAAGCCCATCTCTTTATTTTTTTCATAATATATAATAGTACCATAAATTTGTAGTTTAATACAATGGGATTAATTATAATTTTATATTTATAAAAGAAAATTAATCATGGTGTTTGACTTTTTTCTTATATATCTCTGATGTATCACTTGTATAAATTCATTTATAAACATAAAATGTAATCAGGGTGGAAATATGAACAGATGTACAAAGGCTACAATCTATAAAGAAAACTTAAAATACAATTTAAAACAAATCCGCAATTATGTAAAACCAGATGTAAAGATTTGTGTTGCCGTTAAAGCCGACGGTTATGGTCATAATGCAGTTTTAACTGCTCAGATTGCCGAAGAGCTTGGAATTGATTTTCTTGCAGTAGCAACTGTCGATGAAGCTCTGGAACTTCGCAACGCAGGTATAAAAAGTAATATTCTTCTTTTAAGTATATGTACTCCACCAGAAATGAATGACCTTTTTGAGTATCAGATTACTCCTCTTGTTTTTAGCGAAGAATACATAAAGCTTCTTATAAAAACTTCTGATCTTTTTTGTGAAACGCATAATCTAAATAAAAAATTTAAAGTTCATCTTGCTATTGATACTGGTATGGGTAGAATAGGCTGTTATCCGCAGGAAGCAGGTGAACAGGCAAAAATGATATCTAATTCTGATCATCTTGAACTTGGAGGAATGTGTACTCATTTTGCAGTTTCAGACAGTCTTACAACTGATAATCAGGAATATACAAAGAAGCAGTATGAACAGTTTAAGCTTGCAGTAGAAAATGTAAAAGCCTGTGGAATTAATCCTGGAATCTGTTCCTGTGCAAATAGTGCCGCTATTTTAAATAATCAGGATATTCTTTTTGATATGGTTCGTCCCGGAATCATTACCTATGGTTATTATCCTGATGATATTACTAAAGAATATTTACAGTCAAAAGGAAAAACTTTTGATTTAAAACCAGTACTTTCACTTGAAACAAAGGTTGTAGCAATAAAACATTTTTATAAAGGCCAGTCTGTTTCGTATGGAAGAACCTTTACCTGCAGCAAAGATACAGATATTGCAGTTTTGCCAATAGGTTATGCCGACGGACTTTTACGACGATTTTCTCCAGGACTCAAGGTAACAATAAACGGAAAAAATTATCCGGTTGTTGGAAGAATCTGCATGGACCAGTGCATGATAGATATTGGAAAAGACAATAAAGATGTAAAGCTTTGGGATAAAGTTATGATTTTTGGCCCAAAAGAAAGCGGGGCCTTGAATACAGCTGATGATTTAGCAAAAATTGGAAATACAATTTCGTATGAAGTCTTAACATCAATTACAAAGCGAGTTCAAAGGGTTATCGAATAATTATATGAATCAATTTTGCGCGGAGACTATTTGTCTGCGAGAAAACTTCCTTTTCGTCCTGTTTTCTCGCTGGCAAATAGTCGTGAGCGCATAAATGATTTCATGATTTATATCATCATCATCTGTTTGACTTCCGAAACCAGATAGAAAGACCCTGTGACCAAAAGTATTGTTCCATTTTCCGCAGAATCAGCAAATGCCTTTAGAATCATTTTTTTGTAATCTGCATCTGCTGTAAAATCAACTCCTGCATTTTTAAAAGCTTCAATTTCTGCTTCAATATTTGACTGTTTTTTGTTCCCCGGTTTTGTTACATAAACATGTTCAAATCTATAACGGAACTGCTGCGAAATATCTTTAATATCCTTGTCTGCAGCGCATGCAAAAAGGAGGTTTACTTTTTTGTCATCATACATGCGGCCAAGTGTTTCAAGAGTAAGCTTTATGCTGTTAAGCGTGTGTGCTCCATCTAAAATAAGATGAGGAATCCCATCATAACCTGGAACCTTATCTATTATTTCAAAGCGTCCAGGTAAAACAGCTTTTGAAAGTCCGCGACCAATAATATCTTCATCAAGATTTGGAAGAATTTTCTTGATTGAAACTGCTGCTTGTGCCGCATTAAGAACCTGACATTTTCCCAGTAAACGAAGTTTTGTTTTAATAGGTTTATTAAAAATATCGCTTTCGAGCATTAGGCTCATGTTCTTTTCATTTTCATTAAAGCAGTAGGTTGCTTTTTTTATAATTTCATCTATAAAATAGCAAGGAGCATGCCGTGTAAAGGCTTTTTCGCGCAAAATTATCTTTACGTTTTCTGTCTGCTGTCTTGCAATTACAACTGGAGTACAGTTTTTTATAATTCCTGCTTTTTCTGCAGCAATTTTTTCAAGAGTGTTTCCAAGAAACTCTGTATGCTCAAGTTCAATTTCGGTAATACAGCATAGTTTTGGACGGATAACATTAGTAGCATCTAAGCGTCCTCCCATTCCAACTTCAAATACAGACCAGTCAACTTTTGCCTTACGAAAGCAAAGAAATGCATAAAGCGTAACAAGTTCAAACCAGGTAATAGGCCTGTCGGCAGGAAGATTTATTATGGAATCAATATTAGGCATTATTTCCTTTACTGCTTCCTGATAGATTTTTTCATCAAAAAACTTTGTAGGTTTAGAAATGCGTTCGCGGAAATCTGTAATATGTGGAGAAGAATATAGGCCAACATTATATCCGGCTTCTTCAAGAATACAGGCAATCATACGAGATACAGAGCCTTTTCCTTTAGAGCCTGCTACATGAATACAAGGTGCAAAATCTTGAGGATTATCAAAACGTTTACAGAGAAAATCTATAGTATCGAGCCAGAAGATATCTTTTTTAGGATTGTTTTCAAAATTAAGGTAATCGTCAAGCCAGTCCTGAAAAACCTCAATAGCATTCATAATCTATTATTATAATCTATTTATATACTTGTGTCATTAAAAAACGTGTATTAAACTTTAAATCTGTCATTCTTAATAAATCTTTCAAGACTCGACTGCCAGGTCGGAAGTTTAAGTTTTAATTCTTTGCAGATTTTATCTTTACTTAAAACAGAGTAGGCTGGACGTTCAACCTTAGCACCATATTCTTCTGTAGTACATGGATTTACATTACAATTATGTGTAATTCTTCCGTATTTTTTTCCTAAACGATATATTTCACATGCAAATTCATGCCAGTTTGTCTGACCACCATCTGTAAAATGATATATTCCGAAGGAAGGCGCACTATGTTTACCAAAAGCTTCAGTTGCGTTATCTGATTTTTCAATTATCTTTAGAATGGTAGCCGCTAAATCTACAGTACAAGTAGGAGTTCCTTGCTGATCATTTACAACCTTTAATTCATCACGACTGTTCATAAGATTTGTCATAGTGTATACAAAATTCTTTCCTTCAAAGCCATAAAGCCAGGCTGTTCGAAGAATATAAAACTGAGTCATTTCTTTTTGAATTGCTTCTTCTCCGGCTGCCTTAGTTTTTCCGTAAACACCAAGAGGTTCTTTTTCCATATCTTCTGTATATGGTTCTTTGCCTTTTCCGTTAAAGACATAATCTGTTGAAATGTGAATAAGTTTTGCACCTATTGAACGTGCTGTTCTTGCAATATTTAACGCTCCAAGATTATTAAGCTTATCTGCAAGTTCTGTTTCTTCTTCGGCTTTATCGACATTTGTGTAAGCGGAACAGTTTATTATCCATTTGATATGTTTATCGGTATTTGTTGTATCAAGATACGAAGAAGTTTCTACTGATTTTTCAAAGTTTGATAATGCATCTCTATCTGTAATATCTACTTCTTTATCTGTTCCAACCCAATGATATTTTTTTTCATCGAGTTGACGAGCAACCTCTCTACCAAGCATTCCATTACAACCGATAAGCCAGATCATTGTTTACTCCTATGTGCAGTTGCCTTACACATCTTAAAATTTTGTAAAAATATAACTACAGAATGATTTTATTCTGTTTATAAAAGATGTTTCAATTCTTTCTGTAAAAAACGGAATTCTAGGGGCATTTACGCCTCCAATTCCATATAAAACCCAGTTATCTCCGTCTCTAAATAAAATAATACAGATTTTCATTTTTTTTGGCCATACACAGTCAAAATCATCTTTATAACGAAGCTTGTTTGTATTTATAGCTGAATAATATACAGAAGATTTTGTCTGTTCAAGATTAATTGTTTCATAAACCTTGCCAAACGGAGACATTTCAAATAGAGCCTCAAGTTCTTTTTGTGTGCCAGCGGCACTGGAAGAAACAATTGTTTCTTTAAGAATTTGTGCAGAATCGTAAAGTTCATACCATTCTTCTGCACGTTCTGAATAATAAGGAATATCTGTATAGTCAGAAACATTATATAAAAGGCCTGTAAGAATTTCAGGAAGATTTTCATTGCCTTTGTATGGTTTTATCTGAATGATTTCTGCAAGATATTTTGGGCTAAGCTGTTTGATTTCTGAATATAAGGAACTGCAATAATTGTTGTAATCCTTATTCAGACTCATATTCTTTTGATATGCAATATTTTTGATTAAAACTTCACCTGTTTGAAGCGTTTTATATTCTTCGGGAGTAAGTTTGCTGTTATAAAAAGTATCGGCAAATAAACTGCCTGCTGTAAAAACTCCAAAAAGAACAATTAATAAAACTATTTTGAATTTTGTATCAATATTTTTCATAATAAAGTACCTCCATTATAGTCAAAAAAAAAGTTCTATTCAATAAACATCCATAAGTGATTTTTGGTTTCATAAGAAAATACTCATAAAATAGATTTGAAAATCTGTAATGCGGAGTGAAAACTGGCTGAGGACAACTTCCTTCTGTTGGCTGAAGACAGTTTCCACGGGAGTATTGCAGATTTTCTATATATACTCATTTTTATGACAATTTTGTTTTTTTATGATATAATATATTCACTATGATTAGCAAAAATATAAAATCACTTGTAGAAAGTCCTTCTGCCGGTGTAATTCGTAAGATGTTTGAAGAAGGCGCTGTATTAAAACAAAAGTATGGTGCTGATAAAGTATATGATTTTAGTCTTGGAAATCCAGATTTAGATCCTCCACAGGCTGTTGTTGATGCAATAAAAGAATATGCACAGGATGTTTCGCATAACTGTCATGGTTATATGCCAAATGCCGGATATCCCGAAGCACGTCAGGCAATGGCTGATAAATCTGCAAAAGAACAAGGTGTTGAAGTTCCTAAAGAATGTGTCGTTATGGCTGTAGGAGCTGCAGGCGCACTTAATTCAACTTTAAAAGCACTTTTGAATCCTTGTGATGAAGTTATTGTTCCATGCCCATATTTTACAGAATACGATCACTACATACATAATCATGGTGGAGAAATTATTCGTGTAAAAACAAAAGCAGATTTTGGACTTGCTCCTGAAACAATAAAGGCTGCTCTTAATGAAAAAACTGCAGCAATTATAATAAACTCACCTAATAATCCAAGCGGACGCATTTATACAGATGAAGAAATACAGGAAGTTGTAGATGTTTTAAAAGAACACGGACAAAAGACAGGCAGATATCCATATTTAATCTGTGATGAGCCTTATAGAGCAATTACTTATGGCAAAAAGGTTGCTTCTGTGTTCCCAAAATATGAATATTCTGTTGTAGTAACTAGTTTTGCAAAAAATTTAAGTGTACCAGGGGAACGAATTGGATACATTTGTGTAAATCCGGCAAACCCTGAAAGCAAGGATTTTATTGCAGCTGCGATATTTGCAACAAGAGTACTGGGGTTTGTAAATGCACCGGCTTTTTTCCAAAAGGTTATAACAAAAGCCTGGGATTGCGAATGCGATTATTCTCTTTATGAAAAACGCCGCAATGAACTTATTGATGTAATGGATTTCGCAGGACTTGAATATGCTATGCCGGAAGGAGCTTTTTATCTTTTTGTAAAGGTTCCGCAAGGCTGGAATGATAATGATCTTGCATTTACAAATCATTTAAAAAATTACAATATTCTTTGTGCTCCGGGTTCTGCTTTTGGTGGTCCAGGCTGGTTCCGCATTGCCTATTGTGTTTCGGAGCAGACTATTATAAACAGTAAGCAGGCATTTTATGATGCCGTACATAACAAATAAACGAGGTGTCCTATGAAAATTTTAATGGTAACTTCAGAAACTGTTCCTTTTGCCAAAACAGGCGGACTTGCAGATGCTGTATCTGCTCTAGCAATTAATTTACGCAAGCAGGGCCATGATGTAAAAATTGTCATGCCTCGATATTATAAAATTGACCGCTCAAAGCTTAAGGCAATTGATGAACCCGTAGCTGTTGCTGCCGGTACAATTGAAACCTGGGTAAAGTTTTACGAAGCACCATTACCAAATACCGATATTCCTGTTTATTTTATTGATCATGAGCAGGCTTTTGGCCGCGATGGAATTTATGGAACAAAAGCAGAGCCTGATTTCCACGATAATCCATATCGTTCTGCAGTTTTATGTCACGGTGCATTCCAGTTATGTCGTTTTTTGGGCTGGTATCCGGATATAATGCATGCACATGACTGGTTCTGTGCTTTGGTTCCGGTTCTTTTAAAGCATGTCTGCCGAAACGGATATTTTGCTCATACTGCAAGTGTTTTTACAATTCATAATTTAGGTTATCAGGGCTGGTATCCAAAAGATTCATTCCCGGCACTTGGAATTGACTGGAATCTTTATCATGGGGCAGGTCTGGAAAGAAACGGCAGTATTAATCTTTTACAGTCTGCTATTTCCTGTGCCGATATGATTACAACAGTTTCGCCAACTTATGCAGGTGAAATGCAGACAATGGAAGGCGGATTTGGTCTGGACGGACTTTTACGCGTTCGTTCCGATTGTGTTCGCGGTGTATTAAACGGTTGTGACCTTGAAACCTGGAATCCTAAAAAAGATAAACTTCTTCCCAAAAATTTTGATTATAAAGATATGTCTGGAAAAGCAGTTTGTAAAGCCGCTCTTCAAAAAAGAATGGGACTTCCTGTAAAACCAGATGTACCTCTTATTGGAATTGTAACTCGTCTTGCAGAACAAAAGGGTATTGCAGAAGTATTTGCACCTACTTACGGTTCCATTTTTGCAATGTGTGTGAATATGGATATTCAATTTGCAATTCTTGGAAGCGGTGAAAAATGGTGTGAAGATGAAATAAACGAACTTCAGTCAAAACTGCCGAATCTGCGTGCTTACATTGGTTATGACGAAAGCCTTAGCCATTTAATTGAAGCTGGCTCAGACTTTTTCTTAATGCCAAGCCGCTACGAACCATGCGGATTAAACCAGATGTATTCAATGCTATATGGAACACTACCTATTGTTAGACGAACCGGCGGACTTGCAGATACAGTTGAACAATACAACGAGTTTAATGGTGATGGTACAGGCTTCTTGTTTGATTCACTAACACCAGGGGCTATTTACGATACAGTAGGCTGGGCAGTTTATGCATACTACAACAAAAAAGACCACATTAAAAAGATGCAGCAACGCGGTATGCAAAAAGATTTCAGCTGGGATCGTTCAGTTGACGGCTACATGGGAGTCTACAGCGAAGCCCTCATGCGCGGTTGTGGTATTAATACAGCTGATTGGAAATAAGAGATTCCCGGGGCAAGCCCGGGAATGACACACTGTCATTGTCGGGCTTGACCCGACAATCTGTCTTTAAAATTCATACCACTGTTCATCGGTGGTAAGGTACCAGTCTGCAATAAGACTCGCATTATTTGAACTGCACCACGAAATAGAACCATTGTCATTCAAAATAATAACTCTGCTGCCGTTTTGAGCAACACTCTTTGGAATAGATGCTGAACGGTTGTAAGAGGAATTTTTCTTGGTTGTCATATTATAATAATAAAGCTTATTCTTACCAATATTCGTATACAAAAGGTTACCATAAATGTATGTAAATGCCTCGGAATCTTCTTCTGCAAATTTCAAAAGATTTGTCGGTTTGCCTGTTGCAGTATTATACGAATATACATAAGTTTCCTGAACATTTTCATTTGACTGAAGAACTATACCGTAAATTATATGTCCATCGGTACTCAGACCAAAAGAAACATTTCCTTTTAGCGAAAGAGGTACAGTTTCATAAGTATCGGGATTTACACTAATAAGCGGAACCTGTGGATTTGAAGCCGCCGATTTTGCAATATACAGTTTTCCATCATCACACAAAACTGCATCCTGAATACCAGTTCCTGAATAAACTTCTTTAAAGCTTTTATTTGTAAAATCATAAAGATTAATCAGCGAACCACTTTCTATTTCAACAAGATAATTTTTTTCTCCAATTTTCCCAAGCCTTAAATTCTGAATATTTCCTGTAGGAGTAAACAGGGTAGTACGTGTTTTTGTATTCAAGTTTACGAGTTCAACTTTTTCGCGCGTTGTTTCTGACCACAGAATAACATTGTTTTCGTCATAATTAATGATACGGGTTTGACCTTCAGAACTTATAATTTTGTTTACAACACCAGAATCATAAGATGATTTAAATATTGCTTTGTCTGTAAGAAAATAAAAATCAGTTGGAGCTTCACACATATCATAAATTTTTGCATATGTATTCTGAGTAATTTCTGTCATGTTAGTAGTAGTGATTGAAGGATCTGTATCTACCTTATATACCGAGCCTGTTTTACTTCCAAGAAGAATTTCGGTGTAATTTTTTATTCCGCTGTTTATAGCAGCATTTCCTCGAGGACCTCTAAATGATTTTACAATACGTGGATTAGATACTTTACCACCATCCATGTTTTCGAGCATTTTAAGGTCATAATTATTCTTGCCGTCATATTCCAGATAATAAAGATTTGTATCTTTGTAAGTTGAAAGAATAAGCGGATTCTGCGATTTTATAGAAGTTATGGCTGTTCCTTTATATGCATTAATAATATAAATTGTATTATCTTTTACACCTGCTAAGAATTTATTGTCGTTATAAAGAAGTGTCTGACTCAAACCTTGAGTAATAGTAAACTTTTCTTTAAGCTGGCCTGTCTGCATGTTGTAATACGAAAGATTTCCTGCAGGCGAATAGAAAACAGCTGTCTTTTCAGTATCGCTTGTATGTACGTAATTTACAATTCCTGTATTTGCTTTGATTTTGTTAATTTTTGACCAGGAGGATGTGTTGTAAAATTCAACACCATCTACTGAAGCAGTTCCAACAATAAGGTAAGTTCCTTTAGCAGAAAATTCAAGTGAAGTAATTGAATCTTTATATCGCCAGAATTTTTTTCTGGTTAAACTTCGCCAGTCCCATACACTTACTTTATTTACAGAACCGCCATCGCTTTCGTAAACTGCAACAAGATTTCCATTTGGCGAAACTGCTATCATTTTAATTCCTACATCTGAAATCTGATAGTGTTCACCTTCGTTATTTTCATTCCATTTAATTAAAAAGCCGTCATCGCCTGCAGTAAAATATTCAAAATCGCTGCCTGTTTTGTATGGAACAGAACGAACTGCTGTTATTTGTGCCTGATGCGACTGTGTAGAAATATGAGTGTCTGCAAATAAAGCAGTAGTACTATAAAAGAACACTGCTGTAAAAAAATATATAAATGCAAAATAATTCTTTTTCATTTTAATTTAGCTCCGGAAATAAAATAATTTATATCACCGATTAATCCTATTATAAACAAAATTGCAATAAATGCAAAACCAATAAATGAAATGCGGTATTGAACTTTTGGAGAAACTTTTTTACGGATTATAGTTTCAATCACAGCTATAAGAATCAATCCTCCGTCAAGAACTGGAATCGGAAGAAGATTCATTATAAAAAGAGAAATGCTTATTACAGCCATAAGATTTGCAAGACTGATAAAACCAGTTTTAAAACCTTCCGAAAATCCTTCTTGTGCAGTTGTTCCAAGCATGTCTGTAATGCGCGCAGGCCCCCCCACAGCATTTTTAAGATCAACTCCTTTAAATAAAATTGCAATGCTTTTAAAAGTTAATCCAATATATTCAAAGGTATCCAAAAATCCGTGACCAATTGCTTCAAAAAAGTTGTAATCGGGTGTGCTTCGTTCAAGCAGGCTTTGTGTATCGGCTGCAACACCAATTTTTCCTGTTCCTGTTTCTTTGTCCATATCGGAATGAACATAAAAAGCAAGTTCTACACCGTTTCGTATTACATAAATCATAAGGTCTTCATCAGGTCGTATAGAAACTTCTTCTATAATTTCACTGAAATCTGAAATTTCTTTATTGTTAATACTTATAATTTCATCACCGGTTAGAAGACCGCCTCTTCTTGCTGCAGTAGAACTGTTTTCATACAATTCATCTGCAAGAATGATTTTATTTGAATAGGAATAATAATTATAACCAATTCCATTAATCATTGAGAAACAAAAGATGGCAAATATTAAATTAAAAAAAGGTCCTGCAAAGCCTATTGCCGCACGTTTCATAGGATGAACGCCATAAAGGGAATCGGGTTCGCCGTTTACTTCTTTAAGACCTTTATCCATGGCTTCTCTAAATTCATTTTCTCCTTTCATGCCGCAGTAGCCGCCAAGAGGAATTAAAGAAAGTCTGTAGTCTGTACCTTTTACTGTACGATGAAGTAGGATTGGTCCAAAACCAATAGAAAAAGATTCGACCTTTACACCAAAAAGCTTTGCTGCCAGAAAGTGTCCGAATTCATGAAACAGAATTAAAAAGAAGAGACAAAGAATTCCATAAAGCCATTTCATATGAGCTCCGCTGTATATTTTCTGGCTTCGTCATCTGCTGCAAAAACATCATCAAACGATTTTATTTTGTGATTCCAGTTTTTGTCTAATACAGAACGAACAACTCTCGAAATTGCCTGGAAAGAAATTTTTTCTTGGAGGAATGCATTTACAGCAACCTCATTTGCCGCATTAAATGCAATAGGGTAGGCTTTGCCAAATTTAACACATTCAAAAGCGTAGCTAAGCATTGGGAAATCCTGCATGCGCGGCTTAAAGAAAGTCATTGTTTTATCAAATAAATCAAATGGTTCAAGATAATTTTCACGGTTTTGCGGCCAGGTGAGTGCATTCAAAATAGGATGCTTCATATCTGGTTCAGAAATCTGAGCATATAGCATACCATCATTTGTGCGCACAAGCGAATGAATAAGACTTTGCGGATGAACAACAACTTCTATATTATCAGAAGATACATCAAACAATTTTGCAGCTTCAATAACTTCAAGTCCTTTGTTAGCAAGAGTAGCAGAATCTATCGTAATCTTTTTACCCATTTGCCAGGTCGGATGATTCAATGCCTGTTCAATTGTTACCTGTTCAAGTTCATCTTTTGTAAGGGTTCTGAAAGGACCACCACTAGCAGTAATTATTATTTTAGAAATATTTTCTTTTCCTATTTTTTCAGATAAACAAAAAATTGCTGAGTGTTCAGAATCTACAGGAATGATTTTTACAGATTTATCATAGGCAAGTTCTTTGATTAAATCTCCTGCCATAACAATTGTTTCTTTGTTAGCAAGTGCAAGATTAAGACCATTTTCAAGCATGATTTTTGATGGGAGTAATCCTGCTGCTCCAGAAATACCATTTACAACAATATCAGGTTTTGATTCTTCAATTAGTTTTTCAAATGCTTCTTGAGAATTATTCTCACTTGTTAACAAATATGGACACTTAGCACTTTCTGCAATTGCCATAAGCTTGTCTTTGTTTGAATGAGCCTGTACACCACAAAGTTTGAAATCTTCGGGCATATATTTGATGATGTTTAATGTATTTGTTCCAATTGAGCCGGTACAGCCTAAAACTAAAACTCGTTTCATATTTTTGCAGTAAGGAATAAAAAGTGTATTCCGATGTAGAAAATCGGAGCACCAAGAATTAAAGAATCAAGACAGTCAAGAAGACCTCCTCGTCCAGGAATAATAGTTCCGCTGTCTTTTACACCAAACGAACGCTTGAAAACTGATTCAATAAGATCTCCAATAATTGCGGCAAGTGAAGTACCAAAGCTAACAAGTACAATTTTCCAGATTGAGCCGAAGAAAACTGTAGGAAAAATGAATTTAAATACTATTCCGCATGCAATTGCAGTAATAATTCCTCCAAAAAATCCTACAATACTTTTATTTGGACTTGCCTTAAAAAAACCTCTTGTCGATTTACCGAATAAAACACCAAAAAACCAGGCGCCTGAGTCTGTCATAAAAACAAGAATAAAATATAAATAAAGAAAAATTGAAGCATTCTCTTTTATTGCTGTCATACGGGTTATAAAAGTAATCATAAAACCACAATAAAAAAGAATAAGAACAGTAATTGCTATTTTCACTACAGATTGTTCAAAATCTTTTGCTATTAATGATTCCGCACCCATAAAAAGGAATATTTCAAGAACTAAAAACCACGACAAATTTGAAAAATCCATGTCGATAAGAATTGAATTATACGCCAGGAATGGTAAAAGGGCTGTAAGTATAATGACAATTGTTTTGGGAAACATTTTGAATTTTAGTTTCGCCATGTTGTAGAATTCATGAGCCGCAAAAGCAGAAGCAAAAATAGCCAGAATATTAAGAGCAATATGATTGTAATAATCAAGTGTGGTAATTCCAATAATTATTGGAATACCAATGAAAAATACAAGAAGTCTTTTTGCTACTTTATTCATATTCTACCTGTTATTTCTTCGAAGCTTTTTCGGCGCCGAACCTTCTGTTTCTTTTTTGAAACTCCTCTATATTACCATAAAACTCATCTATTGTGTAGTCCGGCCAAAGAGTATCTATATAAATCTGTTCTGCATAAGGAATATGCCACAGTAAAAAATTGCTTAGTCGTTTTTCGCCGCCTGTGCGGATTAGTAAATCAACATCAGGACTTTCGGGCATATCAAGTGATTTTGATATTAATTCTTCTGTAATATCTTCTTCACTTGTGCCGTTTTTTATTATTTTTTTGATTCCGCGGATAAGTTCATCTCTGCCACCATAATTGATTGCAAGATTTAAAGTCATTCCGTCAAAATTCTTCGTGTCTTCAACTGCTTCAGTAATGTCGTTTTTTATTGAAGGCGGTAAAGCATTTAAATCGCCAATGTGATGAAGCTTTATACCGTTTTCTGTATAAAAATCAAGTTCCTGCTTAAGATGTGTATGAATAAGATTCATTAAAAATCCTACTTCTTTTTCTGTTCGTTTCCAGTTTTCTGTTGAAAAAATATAAAGTGTAAGATATTTAATTCCTAGATCAGAAGCGGCTTTTACAATAGCTTTTACTGTATGAAGCCCTTTATCGTGACCTGCTGTTCGCGGGAGTTTTCGTTGAGTTGCCCATCTTCCGTTTCCGTCCATAGTAATGGCAACATGAAGCGGAAGATTTTGTTTATCCAAAGACACTAGTTCAGGATTTCCTTTTCTTTTGCATCGTAAATCTTGTTGATTTCGTCGATGTATTTGTCTGTAAGTTTCTGGAGCTTGTCTGTTTCGGTTTTAAGTCCGTCTTCTGTCAAAACTCCGTCCTTCTGCTGTTTTTTAAGGTCATCGTTACCATCGCGGCGGATATTGCGGATAGCAGTACGGCTGTTTTCGGCAATTGTCTTAGCCTGTTTTACAAGCTCCTTGCGGCGGTCTGCAGTAAGGGCAGGAATTGTAATGCGGATAACCTTTCCATCGTTAGAAGGATTGAAACCAAGATCGGCAACCTGAATTGCTTTTTCGATTTCTGTAATAAGAGATTTATCAAACGGCTGAATGATTACAGAACGAGCTTCTGGAATCTGTATTGTAGCCACCTGATTAAGCGGTGATTTAGTGCCGTAATAATCAACGCGAACCTTATCAAAAATAGCCGCATTAGCACGTCCAGTTCTAATAGCATTTAATGAATCTTTTAATGAAGCAATAGTTTTCTCCATTCTCTCTTCTGTGTTTTCTGCCATTGTCATTTCTCCTTTGTGTATAAGACCTCCGGGTCAAGCCCGAAGGTGACATATTGTCAATGTCAATTGTGACATTGTGTCATTCCCGGGCTTGACCCGGGAATCTATTTTATTTACCAAGCACGAACAACTTAGCTGCAACAAAAGCAAGTGTTGCGCCTGCTTCTTTGCCAACTTCTGCGAGTTTTGCAGTTACAGTCTTTTTGTCGTCCTTTACGAACATCTGGTCTTCAAAACAGATTTCTGCAAGGTGTTTGTTAACCTTACCCTGTAAGATACCTTCCTTAACATTTTCTGGTTTAGAAGCCATCTTTTCATCCTGATCCATCTGAGCCTTGAAGATTTCTTTCTGCTCATCAATGTAGCTCTGTGGAACATCTTTCTTAGATGTATAAGCTGGTGTAAATGCTGCAATATGGAGACAGCAGTCATAAGCGAATGTCTTAACAACATCAGCCTGTGAACCACTGATAACTACAACAGCACCAGTCTTGTTATCTGAGTGGATGTAGTAAGAAGCTGTACAACCAGCAGGAACATCAATAACTTCTACCTTTGCAACGTTCATGTTTTCGCGGATAGAAACCTTGAGTGGTTCAAGCATTTTTGTGTGTTCTTCTTCTACCTTTGTGTAGCCCTTTTCGATTGTTACATCAAGCATCTTGTCTCCAAGAGCGATGAAATCTGCATTCTTTGCAACAAAGTCTGTTTCACATGTAAGTTCAACAACGTAAACCTTGTCTCCAGTATTGCGGATAAAGAGGCGTCCTTCTGCAGTAGCACGGTCTGCACGTTTAGCAGCGGCTGCAAGTCCCTTTTCCTTAAGATATTTAGCTGCTTCGTCAATGTTGCCGTCACATTCTGTAAGTGCTTTTTTACACTCCATCATTCCGGCACCTGTCATTTCACGAAGGTTTTTAATATCACTTGCTGTAAATGCCATATTATTAGTCCTTATAAATTTTATCTTCGTCTACAAGACTTTCAGCTTCGTCAGCTTCGCGGTCTTCTTCTTTAATTTCTGTAGGCTGATAGTTAGAGTAGTCTACAATTTCTTCATCTTCATCTTTCTTAGCTGCATCAGTAACAACTTCTTCATCGTCGTTAAGGTTTTCAAGAATCTTAAGACCAGCTTCGTTGTCTGATTCAATTACAGCGTTAGCAATAATAGAAGTGAACAATGAAATAGCGCGGATAGCATCATCATTACCAGGAATAGGGTAGTCAATGCCTTCTGGGTTACAGTTTGTATCAACAACAGCAATGATTGGAATACCCATTCTGCGTGCTTCTGCAACTGCAAGCTGTTCCTTGTGTGTATCAATAATGAAGATACATCCTGGGAGTTCCTTCATTTCTTTAATACCACCAAGGTTCTTTTCGAGCTTAGCCTTTTCCTTCTGGAGTGCAGCTACTTCTTTTTTTGTAAGATTTTCGAATGTGCCGTCAATTTCCATCTTTTCGATTTTCTTGAGGCGCTGAAGTGATTTTTTGATTGTAGCAAAGTTTGTAAGCATACCGCCAAGCCAGCGATTGTTTACATAGAACATACCGCAGCGTTCA
>JAFZWX010000195.1 GCA_017617145.1 Treponema sp.
ATAAATTTAATATACAACACATATGTTGTGTTGTCAACTTTGATTATATTATATCATACACTTTGATTTTATTATATCATACAGAAAATCAATTGTCGGACTTAAGAATCATATTCTTTGTAACAACCTTTTCACAAATCCGCTTGTATAAATGCCAGCTGTTTCCATGAGAAAGATGTCCTTTATAACTTGCCATCATATTCGAAAAATCAAAACAAATACTGTTATGTAATTTTGTTTTTATCTTGCTAAAAATCCGTCTACGAGAAGCGGCTTTTATTTTTTGTATAATTCTTCCATTTTTATCATAAAAAAATCGCCAGCCAAGAAACTCAACACCATTTTTGGTTGTAAAAATTGCAGATTTTGAATTAAGCATTATATTTTCTTTTTCTACCTCGAGTCGCAAATACTCAAGTATAGTTCTAGCCTGATTTCGATTATTAACAAGAATAATCATATCGTCCATATAGCGAACATAAAACTTAATTCTAAGTCTTTCCTTTACGATTCTGTCAATTCTATCCAAATACAAAAGTGCAAAACATTGGCTAGACTGATTTCCCATAGGTAATCCAATCCCATTACCATAAGAATCAATTATTGTGTGTAAAAGCCATTTTGTATCATCATCAAAATTGAACCTTTCAAGCTTTCTATATAAAACATCATGGTCTATACTTGGAAAATATTTTTTTATATCTAGCTTAATAAAATATCCTCTATTACCATATTTTTTATAATGCTCTGTCATAAAATGGCGCAATAGTTTAATTGCATAATCTGTTCCTTTGCCTTTTCGACAGGCACAATTTGCATTAATTAGATGCTTTTCTAAAAGAGGAATAAGAAGATTATCACAAACAGAATGTTGAACAATACGGTCACAATATGGAATAGCCTGAATCTCACGTTCCTTAGGATCATAAATCATAAACTTTCGGTATTCACCAATTTTGTATTTATGATATTTTAAATCATAATGAAGCTTCCAAAGATTACGACTTAGGTTTGCTTCAAAGTTTATAACTTCCCTCTTATGCTGCTTACATAATCTGGCACGTTGGTGAGCTTTAAAAAGGTTTTCAAATGAAATAATATCTTCAAAACTAACAGGTTTCATAATAAAAAAGGTGATTAAAACAAGTTCAAAAAAGCTTGTCATAACCACCAAATAATTCTGTAACTTAATGTTACGTGCCGTAAAGGAGAATTAAAATATCAAGCCGTCACGACAGACAGAATTAAGTATTTTTCCCTGCAGCTCTATCGTCCGCAAGGAACAGGCAAAAGCTCCTTTGTCTCCGGTTCTGTCTTACTCACCTGAGTACAGATAACTGACCATTTTTTCAAAATAACTTACGTTTTATCTGAATAAGAGGCAAATCCGGCACAACACCCCCATTTGTATTGTTAACGTTGTTGTTGTTGTTGGCATTGCCATCATTGTTGACGTTGCGCGCGTTGTTACTATTGTTATAGTTAGGAGAGCGCAGCCACCACCAGCCACCGTTTTGCAGCTTCTTCCTGAGCTCCATTTTTTTCCGGCAGGAGCAGCCTACCTAAACGCCTTTTTACGGCATATCACCTGACGGCGTTTTATTCCTTTTTTTATCGCTGTCTATCCATTTGCCTAAAAAGAGTAAGCATTCTGCCTGCAGCTTGCTTATATTTTCAAACTGATTAGGTAAAATACAGCCACTTTCCATGCAAATCATAGAAAAATAACCAAGCAGATTTAACAGTCTGCCAGCTTTCTGCTGATATTTCAGCCTTTTTAAATCTGATAATGGCAACATATTTGCCAAAAGCAGTTTTTCTATTATATCAAGGCAATAATTCTGCAACCGAACAACAAGTGTAAAACGAAACTTTTTTGGAGATTTTTCCGTTACCGTTATTACATACTTTGCAAGCTCTTTTGCCTTGGTAATTACATACAGTTCACTTTTCTTTGTTGGCATAACTAACAACTTATGTTTGTAAAAAAATGCAGAGCGCAAAGCGCCTTTTCTGCATTTTTTTTACAGATTACAATTCGTAAGTAGATTATAGTCAATTTCACTGAAGTGAAATTGACAAAGCCGGCACAACACCCACACGGGCATAGCTAACGTTGCTGTCGATGTAGCCGGCATCGCCATCATCGCTGACGTAGCGCGCGTAGTCACTATAGTCATAGAAAGGAGAGCGCAGCCACCACCAGCCACCGTAGTCACTTTCACTACTTTGAGAAGCATAGTTTGCCTTTGCAAAATCTGTAGTTACTCTAATACGTGTATTTCCTGTCCCATACGAATCGTATACGTCAAAGCCATAGTTTGACGTTGTAACTTCCTTTTCACTAAGCAGGAATATTTTGTCACTTGTGTTTTCGCAGACATACTTTGTTGCTTTATATATGTTGTTTCCGCTGTCTGTAGTACTTTCGGCAGTATTATCTACGGTTGTTGTTGCAATACGTTTCTGTGCAGAGCTAGTAAAGGCTGTCTGCAGGAAGCCCTTGTTATTATAAATATCTTCTGTAGTCATAGAAGAACTTGAAGAAGATTGTTTGTAATATGAAAGTCCGTTTAAATATGCCCTGATTTTGCTTTCTTTGTAATTATTTGGATAAACAGTATTGCCATTTACAGTTCTGTCTACATTATAATAATCATAATACTCTACATTCGCTGTCAAAATATTTTCTGCCAGCAGAAGTGCTTTTCCACTACCATTATAGTCTTTTGTAAGTACACGCCACTTAATTGGTTCTACCTTAAAGTATTTTGTACTATTTGCACTGCTTTCTGCAACTTCAGTTCCATCGCTGTATTTATAATAAGAAACGAGTGCATCTTCGGCGCATTTCACATACCAGCAGCCATCACTTCCTCTATAGTAAGTAAAGGCGCCATGTACTTCACTCTTATTTTCGTCCACTGTAACATTATCTGCCTTTATTGTCTGCGGCCAGTCACCAAATAGTACATAAACACCCTCTTTTCCCAAAGTTCCGCCTGTACCTGCCGGAAGAATTTCTGGAACTTCATGAAATTTGTATTCTGCAGAAAAAGCATTTCCACAAATCAGCAAAGCAAACATTAATACAAAAAAAGAAATTTTAATTGATTTCATTTTATTTCTCCTGTTTTGCATTTTTTAGTAATTCAGAACCAATCTCAAATATAGGTTTCATTAGCGGACCCACAACAGGAATGCAATCTCCAATCAAATTTCCCAATTGGTCAACTCCTTCAGACAAAATCTTATCCTTAATAATTTTTGAAAGTGTAGCAGGAGCAAACTCAGATACATCGACTTTTCTATCTGCAAGCTGCTTTTTTATTGCAGCTTGTATTTTTGGGGAATCTGATTCTGGGGCAATAACTAAAAGAAGCTTCAGAAAATATTCTGGAGCAATCTGAAGAAGCTTTGAATTAAGAGTAACTTCTGTATATCCGCCACCACTTTCAATACAATTCTTTATTTCCATCAAAAGATTTGGATCTGGTATATAAACACGTATTTTTCCTTCTTCAAATCTTGCGTTTTGCAAAAGCTCTGCAAAAGATGCTCTCCAGTCAGAGTTATACGGATAACGTAATTCCTTTTTGATTTTAAGGTTACTTACACGCTGTTGGGTTATACCCAATTTTTTTGACAGTGTATAATCGCTGTACGAATTAAAATCTGATTTTGATTTGCTTAATATTCTGTCTAAAAATATCGAAAACATTAAGACATCAAAATCTGCTTTCTGCATGTTCCCAAAATTACAGAAATAATAATTCTCTGCAATTTTATCAAACGCCTCAATTTTGCTTTTATCATCAAATAAGTTTTGATAATATTCCTCAAAAGCTTTTCTTTCCATTTTTTTTCTCCTTTTCCTGAATAATTATTTAAAACACAAAAAGGCAGGATACCGCACAAAAAGTACGGTATCCTGCCTTTTTATTGTTTTTTCGAAATTTATTCTCTATTCGTGAGTTCGTGAGTTCGTGAGTTCGTGAGTTCGTGAGTTCGACCTTATTCATTTTGTAAAACTTTGTCAACTGCATTTTTCTTGTTCTTTTGTAAATTATATCATAAACAGGGGATTATGCAATTTTTATTTCACTTCGTTCACCAGCTCTTTGCCGGCTTTAAATGCCTTTACATTTTCGAGCGTTGTATCAGCAAGATTTTTGAGTGCGTTTGTTGTAAGAAAAGCCTGATGTCCTGTGATGATAACATTCGGGAATGTCAGCAGGCGCGCAAGAACATCGTCGGTCATGATGTCGGTTGACCAGTCGCTGAAGAAATATTTGCTTTCTTCTTCGTAAACATCCATGCCAATTCCGCCAATGTGGCCGTGCTTGAGGGCGTGAACAAGTGCCTTTGAATCAATAAGTGCACCGCGACCTGTGTTGATAATTACAGCATCGTGCTTCATCATTTTCATTGAATCATGATTTACAATATGCTTTGTTTCTTCGGTAAGCGGACAGTGAAGACTCAAAACATCACTCTGCTTAAAGATTTCTTCAAGAGTTACATATTCAACATTCTGCTGGGCAGCCCACTCCTTATTCGGATACGGATCATAAGCAATGATTTTCATTCCAAAACCCTTAAGGATATCTCCCATTATGCGACCGATTTTTCCAGTACCAAGGATTCCTGCCGTTAGTCCGTGAAGATCGCGGCCGGTTAGTCCTTCTATATTAAAGTTAGCGGTTTTTGTTCTTAAATAAGCCTGAGGTGTATGACGAGTGAGCGACATCAAAAGTGCAACACCATGCTCGGCAACTGCATAAGGAGAATAAGCCGGAACGCGAACTACCTTTATTCCAGCAGCGGCGGCAGCTTTGAGGTCCACGTTATTAAAGCCCGCACATCGCAAGGCAATAAGCTTTACTCCGCATTCTTTGAGAGTTTTGATAACCTGTTCATTTACAACATCATTTACAAAAACACAAACAACCTCATAACCTTTAGCGGTCATTGCGGTGTTTTCGTTGAGCTTGTAATCTTTAAAATCAATCTTGTATTTAAAGTTTTCATTTGCAAGAGTGAACGACTGTTTGTCGTATGAATGTGTGTCAAAAAATGCGATTTTCATATTAAATATCTCCTCTGTCATTAATAAATATAATATGAAATATTTGGAAAAGCAACGTCATTGCGAGCGAAGCGTGGCAATCCACATCATTGCGCAATGACTTTTTTTACGCTTTACTGTATATTTGTAAGCG
Source organism: Treponema sp. (assembly GCA_017617145.1). The sequence goes on from JAFZWX010000195.1 coordinate 5,223, forward strand.
GAGGCTAACATGAAGCAATTTGATGTTGATGGTATGATGTGCGCTGCCTGCAGTGCACGTGTTGAAAAGGCAGTTTCTTCTGTTCCGGGAGTTACTTCCTGTGCAGTTAGTCTCCTTACAAATTCCATGGGAGTTGAAGGCACTGCAAGCGATGAAGAAATTATCAAAGCTGTCGTTGATGCCGGATATGAGGCAAAGGTAAAAGAAACTGCAACAAGCGGCGCGACTTCAAATACAAATGCTTCTTTCGAGACAACTTCTAAATCTCAAGATCCCCTCGCCGACAAAGAAACTCCCCGCCTCAAAAAACGCCTCATTCTTTCACTGATTTTTCTTCTTCCGCTTTTATACTGCACCATGGGGCACATGTTCTGGTCGTGGCCGCTTCCAGTATTTTTGATGACACATACAAGCATGGGGCTGCTCCAGCTCATCCTTACAACAATCATCATAATCATAAACAACAGATTTTTTACAAGCGGAATAAAATCTGCCCTCCACCTTGCACCAAACATGGACACACTTGTTTCACTTGGAGCCGGCGTTTCATACATTTACAGCATCTGGGTTTTAATTTCAGATGCCACCACCCACGACTTTTATTTTGAAAGTGCCGCAATGATTTTAACACTAATCACAGTTGGTAAAATGCTCGAAGCACGCTCAAAAGGAAAAACAACCGATGCCTTGCGCGGACTGATGAAGCTGGCTCCAAAAACAGCAACAATAATTGACTCCACAGGCACAGAAAAAACAGTTCCAATTGAGCAGGTAAAAATCGGGGATGTTTTTTTAGTTCGCCCCGGAGAAAACATTCCGGTAGACGGAGTTATTATAGAAGGCAACGCCGCCATAAACGAAGCGGCCCTTACAGGCGAAAGTATTCCAGTAGACAAAACTACCGGGGACACAGTAAGCGCCGCAACAACAAATATGTCGGGCTTTATAAAATGCCGCGCAACCCGTGTTGGTCAGGACACAACACTGGCACAGATAATCCAGTTTGTTAGTGATGCCGCCGCAACAAAAGCACCAATCGCAAAAATTGCAGATAAAGTTTCGGGCATTTTTGTTCCAACTGTCATTGCAATTTCGCTTGTCACACTTGGAATCTGGCTTGCAGTTGGTGCTGCCGCAGAAACAGCTATCATGCACGCAGTTGCAGTTTTAGTAATAAGCTGCCCGTGTGCACTTGGACTTGCTACCCCGGTTGCAATCATGGTTGGAAACGGCATCGGCGCACGAAACGGAATACTTTTCAAAACAGCCGCCGCCCTTGAACAGGCAGGACACACACAAATAATCGCCCTGGATAAAACCGGAACAATCACAAACGGCGAACCGATTGTAACAGACATAATTCCAGCCGAAAACCAGACAGAGCAAACTCTATTGCAGATTGCCTGCTCACTCGAAAAAAAATCAGAACACCCGCTTGCAAAAGCAATAACAAAAAAAGCAGAAGAACAAAAAATCACAGCTTTAGAAACTCAAGATTTTCAGATTTTCCCGGGCAACGGACTTAAAGCAAACATAAATGGAACTTCTTGCACCGGCGGAAACTTTAACTATATAAAGCAGTTTGCAAACATAACTCCTGCAATTGTTGCTCAGTCAGACAGTCTTGCAGCCCTGGGAAAAACACCACTCTTCTTTACAAATGGCAGCACGCTCTTAGGAATAATCGCCGTAGCAGACACAATAAAACAAGACAGTAAAGCTGCCGTAGAAGAATTAAAAGCTCTTGGAATAAAAGTCGTTATGCTAACAGGCGACAACGAACGAACAGCCCGAGCAATTGCAAGTCAGGCAGGCATAGAAAATGTTATAGCAGGCGTACTCCCGCAGCAAAAAGCCGACTCAATCAACCAGCTTAAAAAAGAAGGAAAAACCTGCATGGTGGGTGACGGCATAAACGACGCCCCTTCCCTAACAACAGCCGACCTTGGAGTAGCAATAGGCGCCGGTTCCGACATAGCAGTAGATGCTGCCGACGTAGTCCTTGTAAAAAACACTCTCCGCGAGCTTCCAACCCTTATCCGCCTTAGCCGCGCCACCGTCCGCAACATTCACCAGAACCTTTTCTGGGCATTTTTCTACAATGTTATAGGAATCCCTCTGGCAGCCGGAGCCTTTGTTCCACTTTTAGGCTGGCACTTAAACCCAATGTTCGGAGCCGCCGCCATGAGTCTTTCGAGCTTTTGTGTGGTTATGAACGCGCTAAGACTAAATTTAATTAATAAAAACCAAATAAAAGGCAACAAGTGCAATAACTATTAGCAAAACATTACTCGTATTTTTACTTGTTTATTTTTATAATATATACTATACTAATATTACACCCGTGACATGGGCGGATTGCCCCCGAATTGGACTGGCTGTATAGCTGGATTTCTTTATTTGGGAGGCTGCTATGAGTCTGTATGAATTTCTGTCATTGCTTTTAGAAGCAATTAAGATTGTCATCGACATTATTACGCGCCTTCTCCGTAGACGGAAAAAGAAGAAGAGTAATAAAAAATAGCCCACCCTGTCTGAACCACAGAGTGGGCAAAAGCCTATTAAATTAGGCGACTACCATGTGGGGCAAGACGCTTGTTGCGGGTGCCCTTTTCTAATAATATAAAACATCTCTATATAAAAAGCAAGTATTTTATTAAGCAATCCCTTTTACAGAATCACATCTCTGCCCCCACTGTTTCCAGAATAAATACTGCATTCTTTTCAAAAACCCCATACGCAAATCCAAACTTTAGAAACAACGGCATTTTTTCGTAAGCGTCAAAGCTGGTTCTGTGTAAAAAATCCTCAATAGTAATTTCTTCGACAAACCCATAAGGATTTGCAATTATGATTTTATTCCCCGGAATATCAAGCCCGGTTATTAAAGAATAATGAAGCGTCCACTCATCATCCTTTTTTGCAGCCCACTCAAAAGGAACAGGAACTCCGGCAGCAAGACTTTCGTAAACCTTATCTATCAATTGCGTGTTTTTTAAGTATTTATACATGCGTGTTTTATATTCAGGAAATTTGCGGTTCATTTCTTTAGCAAAAGCCTTGCCGGTAGAAGTAACAATTTTTCCATGTTCCTTATAAAGCGCTTCTTCCGTGAGCTCTGAATTATTCCATTGAGAAATCATCTGGATTACCGCATAACCGCAGGAATATTTTTGAGGAAATACGGTAATTCCATGCACAAAAACAGGTTTCTGGTATTTCTCATTTTTGAAAATATCAGTGTAATCGTTTTTCATTCTTAGCGTTCTGATTTTATTCACGCAAGGAATAATCAATGCAACAAGCAAAAAGAGAATTAAAATAATTACCGCAATTTTTCTGACAATTTTCATACCAATATTATATCACAGTCCTTGTGCAATTTCCAAAGCACGTTTCATCTGTAAGTCATCCTGAGCAGTAACATTAAGAATCAGGTTTTCAGGACTTGGAACAATCCCGGTTCCCTCCGGCGTATTCCCCGCAGGATCTGTTACTCTCTGTACCGAAACTGAATATCGCCAGCCGTTACTTAAACAGCGTTCCAGGGCAAGTGAAAAAACTCCGCAGGTGTGATTTCCAATTTGAATAACATGTGGCTGGGTTGTCATTGCCATGGAAAATTCTTCGCCCGCGCTCATTGTCTGAGCATTTGTCAAAAATAAAACAGGTTTTGTGTATTGCCAGCTTCCGTTCTTTTTAATTTCAAGCTCTACCCCGCTGTCAAAATCATCTTTACCGCTTCCGTTTTTTGTGCGCGAAATTGCATAAACTTTATTTTGGGCACAAAACCTTCCACTGATTCTTGAAACGTTTCCTGTAAGACCGCCCCTGTTTCCGCGAACATCAAGAATCATGCACCTTGTATCTTTAAGTTCTTCAAGTGCAATATCAATGTCGCCGGCCCAGTTTTGATTCTGATTAATTCCTGTCTGTCCGCTTGAAAAAGATGCAATATGAATATAGCCCACGCTGTTGTCTGTTTTAAGTCTTCCATAAGTGATGATGTTGTTTCCGCATTTTTTTGGTTGGTTAATATACTGAGCGCAAACCTCGTTCAATGAAAAAGCATCCGGTGGCAATATATCTTCTCCGGAGTTCATGCTACCAAAAGGAGTTTTAATATAAACATGAGAATCCTTGAGCGTGTAAAGCATTGAGGCGCATTCTTCAAAAAATTCTTTATCGTTCATAGACTCACGGATTTTTGGTTTATGAAGCTTATACTGCTCTTCCCAGTCTACGTTTCGAACTTCGAACAAGGCATAAGTTTGGTTGTAATCATCCCACATAGCATCAAACATTTCGTTATAAGAAGAGCCTGGATTTCCACCATAAAAAAAGTTACAGGCATTAAGATTGAGTGTGCAGAGCAGCCAGATTAAAGCCACTCCAAAAAATTGTTTTGTATTAATTTTAAATGTTTTCATTTTCATCTCCTGAGTAAGCCCGCTGGCGGGCGGTGATTAATAGCAAACCGTTAAAAAAATTGCGAAAGCAATTTTTAGGTTTACCTTCTTGTTTTTTAAAAGTTAACTCTTGCCTTTGTATTAAAGCTTCCGTTCAAATAATAAAGCGGTCGTTCTTTTGGAACTGCAATTCGTGAATATTCAAAGTTGCCCCCTACCCCAAGTGAAAAGTTTTTAGTAACCTGGATATTGTAGTCGGCATTCAAAAGAATTGCCTGATAATTATGAAGGCTTAAGAAGTTTCCAAGTGTAAGGATTTTCATAAAATCTTCTTCGGCATATTTCATAAGTCTTGCATCACAGCCGGCATAAGAAGGTCTAACTCCATAACCCAAAAGTGGGAGAGCACAGAAAACAGAAACCTTATTCTGTTCATTAATCTGATAATCAAAACCACCCAAAGGTCCCAGAGAAACAAGGCCTGTAATTGAAGGATAATTTTCAAACTGCATGTAAACATTTGTACTCAAATTTCCACCGACATAAAATGTAGTCTTGTTCAGCTGTTTTACTCCATAAAGCAAATCGTACTGAACTCTTATTCTGTGAAACTGAAGCTTACTTTCAAACGCCTCGTAATAACATTCCCCGGTTATCGGATCAAAATTTCTGTAAGATACAGCCGTGTTAGTCATTGCTGAATTTGGCTTTGCATAAAAATAATCAAGTGTGATTTTGTGCATAAAATCGTTACTGCGGATTGTTGCATCCAGTTGAAAGCGCGGACTGAGCAGGCTTTGAGAAATACTTGAAAAAGTTGTTTCCTTATAGCAGCCAAAAGTCCAGTCAATGCTAAAACCAATATCAACAGTAGGTTTCTGTTGTTCTGCAAAAGCTACCGGCAGAAACAATAAAAATCCCAAAACGACAATAAATAATTTTTTCATAAAACCTCCGTTACATTTGCAATAGTAATATAAGGCGGTTCATAAAGATATTAGGGATAGCACGGAATTTTTGAGATTTTGAAAATTCAGGGGAAACCCTTAGATTTATTTACAAATCATTTTGCAGGCGCGAAAATAATTCCAGTCTGTTTTTTACACCAATTTTTTTATAAATATTTCCAAGATGAGTTTCGATTGTTTTTTCACTAACAAAAAGGGCTTGTGCAAGTTCTTTGTTAGATTTTCCTTCAAGCAGGGCAAGAATGATTTCCTGTTCACGTCGGGTTAGTGAAAAGTTTTTTACAAATTCCGCACTCAGGGATTTTTGAGTTTTAGCAACAGGAGCGGCAAAATAAAAACGGTAGAAAATATAAAACGCTAAAAGTGAAATAGAAATAATAAAAACAAAAGGGATTTCTTTTATGACAAACGCAAAGATCAGATTAATCAAAGCAAGCACAATAAAAATCCATTTTTCTTTTTTAAAAACACCACTATCTATTCTTTTACAAAAAATAATTGCAACAAGAACCGAAATGCCCGCCGGCACCCAGATTCCGCTGATGTTTATTATAGTAGAAAGAAGTGCTGCGTCTTTAAAACAAACTGCAAAAACAATACCTGCCACCAGAAAAAGAATTGAATAAAAAAGCGGCAGCTTTCGCACAAAGGCATTTGTGCTCACGCGAATCAAATCAAAACCAAGGCTCAAAATTCCGTAAGAAAAACAAACGCCAAGAAAAAGCCCGATAATGCTTAAAAACAGGATATTTGTTATACCTGCATTTCTTTGAGTTACAAAAAACGATTCTGTGCTCAGCACAAAGAATGAAACAAGCACCAGAAGTACATCAAAAAAGAAAACTTTTTTATATCGCAGAAAAAACAAAAGTGAAATTACAGCGGCTGCAAAAGATGCTAAACAGGAAGTAAACAAAATTGCTATGTTCATCTTTCAAACACCTTGCGGCCGGCAATGAACAGGGCTTTAACTTTTCCGGTTAGTTCTTTGCCTTCAAATGGAGTTGCCTTTCCCTTAGAACAAAAAACTCTGGAATCTACAATCCAGTCTTCTTCCGGGTCTACAAGTGTAAGGTCGGCATTGTAACCAGACTTCAAAAGACCTTTTGTAAGCCCAAGAATTCTCGCCGGATTTGCAGACATAAGCTGGCTGAGTTTTTGCGGAGTAAAGTTATTTTCTTTTACTAAAACTGTATTACATACTGCATAAGAAGTTTCGAGCCCCGTAAAGCCAGGACTTCCTGCAGCTTTGTCTTCCATTGTATGCGGTGCATGGTCTGTAGAAATTACGTCGATTGTTCCGTCGCGAAGGCATTCAATAAGCAGCTGGCGATCTTCTTCACTTCTGAGCGGAGGATTTACAAGAGCTCGGATAAGCGGTTCTTCTGTTCCGGCAAGTGCTATATGATGTGGTGTTACTTCTGCAGTAATATTAAAGCCAGGGGCATATTCTTCGCCGTTGTCCTTGTCGTATTTTGTGTTGTAAATCTGTTCAAGAACATCTTTAGTACTGGCGTGTGCAATATGAATATGGCAGCCAGCTTGTTTTGCAAGCATGATGTTTCTGGCAGTTGCTGTATCTTCTGCAAGACGGAGTAAATCATTTGCCTTGCTCAGGTTCATTTCTATCTGTTCAATTGCTGCCTGTTCTACGTCGTCTGGATTGTAACTGTCGTCGCAGGTTCCCCAGGCACTAAGACCGATTGCTTTCATTATTTCAAGAGCGTTTTTGCGGTAAGGTTTTGCCTTCTCTCCCAAGCTCAAATCTTCGCAGTGGCAGCTAACAATGATTCCGCGTTCTGCAGCTTTTTTCATTCCTTCAAGCATAACGGCACTTGAAATTACATCGCGTCCGTCTTCGCTGATTACAGGAATATAGTGACGGTCAAGTTCATCCAGTTGCGAAGTATCTTTTCCTTCAAAATCTTTTGTAATGCTTACGGTTTGGAACAGGTTTGTAAGGCCAATAGCCGCTGCTTCAGATTCAATCTGCAGGGCCTGGTCCATAGAAGAAACAACCGGATTTGTATTTGGCATAGCTACAACAGTTCCAAACCCGCCTGCTGCAGCCGCATGAAGTCCGCTCTGTAAATCTTCTTTTTGAGTCTGTCCCGGGTAGCGCATATGAACATGCATGTCTATAAAGGCAGGAGTTACAGTAAGGCCACGCGCATCGTAAAGTTCAAGCTTGCAGTCCTGTTCGCGGCCATCTTCTGCAAGAACTGAATGTGCAAGCACCGAAGCCGTTTCCTGCGAAGTAAAGTAGCCCTGGAACACCGCACGAATATCCTGGTCTACAATTAAAAGGGCTCCTGGAGTGTCCATGCTTTCGTCGAGTAATCTGGCATTGAAAATTAAAGTGGCCTTAGTCATAATGTCCTCTGTCATTCCAAGATTGCATCTGTCATTCCCGGGCTTGACCCGGGAATCTCTGCATTAAAAAGATTGTCGGGTCAAGCCCGACAATGACACACTGCTATACATTTCCTCCAGCCTGGTACAAAGTATCGCAGTATTCGCATTTATAAAGTCCCTTTTTCTTATCTGCAAGAATAAAGGTAGGTGTTACATAATGCTCTGTCTGTGTAATGCAGCGCGGATTTTTGCAGTTGAAAACTCCGCTAACTTTTGAAGGCAGTTCCATTGTAATTTTGCGTACAATTTTTTCATCTTCAATTACGTTTACGCAGATATCAGGGTCAATAAATCCAAGCACTGAATAATCAATATTGATAATGTTATCAACTTTGATAATATCCTTTTTACCTGATTTTTCTGAGTGTACATTCTGAATAAGACACGAAGTAAATGGCGCCTTATCCAAACCAAGCCACTGGTAAATCTTCCAGCCGGCACCGGCACGAATGTGATCTATTACAAGTCCGTTTTTAATTGTGTTTACGTTTAACATAAAAATCTCCTTATCGGGGCGTTGCGGGGTGTCCCCGCTAGAAGGGGTAGCGAGCAACGCAGTGCGAGCGAGGGGAAGACTTTCCCCTCCTTAATCTTATAACGCTCCAGTGAGCTTAGCTATAAGCGCCATTCTTGCATACATTCCATACTTAACCTGCTTAAAATATGCAGCGCGAGGATCATTGTCTACCTCTGGTGTAATTTCATTAACTCGTGGAAGCGGATGCAGAACAATCATATTCTTGCGGGTCAGCTTCATTTTTTCTGTATCAAGAATGTAGCTGTCCTTAAGGCGGATATAATCCTGCTCGTTGAAGAAACGCTCCTTCTGAACTCGTGTCATGTAAAGAACATCAAGCTCGCTTATAACCTCGTCCAGGCTTTCTACAATTTCATATTTTACACCGGCAGGCTCAAGCACATTTGTAATAAGGTAGTCAGGAATACTGAGCTCCTTTGGACTTATAAAAATAAACTTATTTCCCTTAAAGTTTCTAAGTGCCTCGGCCAGCGAATGAACTGTTCGACCAAACTTAAGGTCACCGCAGAATCCTACAACATGATTATCCAGGCTTCCAAGCAGCTGACGGATTGTTACAAGGTCGGTCAAGGTCTGGGTCGGGTGGTAATGTCCGCCGTCTCCAGCATTGATAATCGGGCAGGCAGAATATTTACTTGCTAAAAGTGCCGCACCCTCTTTTGGAGTTCGCATTGCAATTACATCGGCATAGCTCGAAACAACGCGGATGGTATCTGCCAGCGACTCCCCTTTTACAGTCGATGTGTTGTCGGCATCAGAAAATCCTTCTACCGAACCACCAAGCCTGAGCATAGCAGCTTCAAAACTCAAGCGTGTTCTGGTACTCGGCTCAAAAAAAAGTGTCGCAAGAATTTTCCCGCGACACACTTCGTTAAACGATTCTGGATCTACAATAATCTGCTCTGCCAAAGAACAAAGCTCTTCAATTTCCGATACAGTCAAATCATCCGGCTGTATTAAATGTCTTCCCCTAAGCATTTTGCACCTCAATTTTTATAAGATAATATCATAAAA
>JAFZWX010000028.1 GCA_017617145.1 Treponema sp.
ATGGAAATAAACGAAGCGCTTGCTAACGAAAGTGTTCCCGTCTTAACAAAGAAAATGATAAGCTGTGCAATTTCTGGCAACGGTTTTGAATTAACCCCTTATGATTCTAAAACACCGGGAAGAAATCTGTATATATAATGCTTGCAAATTATATTTCGCGAACAAGCTCTTTGCACAACATCACAAGATTATAGCGGATTCCTTTTCGCTTATCCCAGGAGCGGGTATCCCATTCATCCTGCGAAACATCATCGCCACCATAAATGATTGCACCGTAATCGAAGCTGCGGAACTGAGCAACTGCAATACAGCCGGCCTGTTCCATTTCTACAATTTTTGCACCCTCGGCCTTGCGCTGTTCTACAAGAGCTTTTGTCTCACGGAACATGGCATCTGTGGTCCAGGTAAGGCCTGTAAGATAATTGATTTTATGTGCATCAAGATAATCAGTTATTTTTTTTGTGATTGCTTTGTCGGTGTAAATATAGCGGGAAGGCTCAATGTAACGGTAAGAAAAACCTTCATCGCGGATAGCACCTTCAACAACAAGAAGTTCTCCAACTTTTATTGATTTATCAAGAACACCGCCACCGCCACAGAACATAACTTTAGTAAGACCGCAGGCAGCAAATACTTCAAGATTTCCTGCGCAGGCTGGGCAGCCAACATAGCCAAGTGTAATCAGAACCTCTGGTTCTTTAGTAAAGCGATAAATATAAACAGGATTTTCGCCAGAAATTTTACGCTCCAGTTCTATAAGTTTTTCGGCCTTTAAGCCTTCAATTACATCTGGAAAAAATGTGATTATCAGTTTATTGGTTTTAAACTGTTCCAGATTCCATTTAAATGGATTTACAACTGCGTCCTTATCATCATCAAACTCTAAAACAGGGTAATCATTTTTTGTTATCATACTATGTCTCCATTTATTTATTTTTAAAATATGAAAATCCAGTATACTCAAGCCAGGTGCCGTTGGTGTCATAGTTCACTGCTTCTGAAAGACCGGCATGAAACATTAAATGGCGGTACTGGCCTAGAATTAATGCAAGCTTTGAGTGCGGGCAGTCTTCGGGTTTTTCGCACAACTCCTGGTCGGTGAGATTATCAAGATAAGAAAAGATCTTTGCTTTTACAAAATCAAAATATGCTGCAAGCTTTTGTCGTTCAATCACAACTCCCGGGGCAGCGGTATAGCCTTCTCGCGTTTCAGAAATGATACTTAAGTTTTCATCAACATCAATCAGGCTACCGGCTTCGTATTTGTAGTGATATGGGTTTATAAAATATCTGTCCAAAGAATGAATCGCATGAAACAAAAAGCGGGAATTATTTACATTATCCAGCATCTCATCAAGCGGGGCTTCGTTGATCTGAACTTCAATATTCCTCAAAAGGATTTCTGTCTGATTTCTGATTTCTTTTACAAGTTCGTTTCCCATATTAGTTTTCCTCCAAGAGCGGCGCGTCCAAATCATAATCCGAAATTTGTGTGATTGGAATTTCAAGCTTTAATTCAATCTTGGGGTCGGCATAATTTATTTGTTTTGAATGACCATCCTTTCCGTTTTTATTAATTGCAAATAACTGAATTGTGTTATCTTCCAAAGACAAAAATGCGTGGCCGATTCCCGCTGGAACTAAAACTGCGAGCGCGTTCTGTGCATTCAATTCAACGGCTTCCCATTTAAGATATGTGGCAGAATCTTTTCTAAGGTCCACAACATAATCCATTCCACTCCCCTGCACTACCGAAACAAGTTTAGAAAATGGAGTTGCTTCATCACTGTAATGGATCCCAAAAAAGGTTCCTTTCTGAGGCATAGTGTATACGCGGGTTTCTTTAATTTCAAAACCAGGAACGTCATCTTCATAAGCATAAGTCAGCCCACCGCGATTATCCGTTCGAGATTTTAATTTGTAAATGCCGACACAATCAAAAATCTTTTTTACAAGTTCCATTTTCTGTTTTCCTTTTTCGCAGTAAATATAGACCCAAGGCAAACACCAAAGCGCCAAGCAGAATAAAAAATCCCCAGATATAATTCCAGGCTGATGATTGGGTATCAAACATAGCGGTCAAGATTTTCTGCCAGATTTTCAGGCCTGTTGCAATTGCAAATAAATCAAATAGAACATAAAGCCCGCCGCCAAGATAAATGAATCTCCACCAGTAATTGTTTTTGATTTCGCGAAAAAAAGTGATAATACCAAGAACACAAAGGGTTGCAAGAATTCCCATCAGAATAAAATATGCCGCTCCCTTGTTGTTCATTATGCCAAACCAGAAAGATGCATAAGAGTTTCTGTCAATCAAAGCCCAGATTCTATGTAAATGAAAAACGCCAAAGAAAATAAAAAACCAGGGTTCCCATGCATAAATCTTTTTGAGTTCCATGCTAATATTCCTTCCTCACACTTTCCAGATTATAAAGTTTTTTGAAGGCTGCCTCATCTGCAGGAGACTGAATCACCATGACTTCTGTAAAATGCCCGTCTGTTTTGTTCTTAAAGCCAGCAACCTTTTCGCCTGTGCAGATTGAACTTTTGATTACAGCATACTGTGTTTGAGGATCAAATGGGATTATTGTGGATACGTGTTTTTTCATATTGTTCCTTGTCTTATTATAAGATGTAGATTTTTTGAGGTCAAATATTTTTCTTTTAGAATGTTGCTTATTTTAATGCTATAATTATGATAATATAAACATTATATGAGGTAACTATATGCCACAGATTCGACCTGTTTCTGATTTGAAGAATAAAATCTCTGAAATTGAAACTTTGGTTTCTGAACATCAAGAACCAGTTTTTCTAACAAATAATATTGAATCAAAACTAGATGAAGCAGATTTACAAGCAAAAAATGATCCTACCCGTTATACTCATGAAGAAGTATTTTCATCTATTCGTAATTGGTAAGGAAATTAAATAAGGAGTCCAAAGTTGAAATCAGTTTACGATGAAGTGCCTGTATTTGAAAATGAAGATTTTATTTTGCGTTTTGTGACAATAGATGATGCTAAAGATTTGCTGGAAGTTTACAGCGACAAAAATGCGCTTCCGTTTTTTAATAGTGATAATTGCCATAGCGATAATTTTTATTATCAGACAATTGAACGCATGAACGATACAATAAACTTCTGGCTTGATTCATTTAAAAACAAATGGTTTGTCAGATGGTCAATCATAGAAAAGAAATCAAACAAAGCTGTTGGAACAATTGAACTTTTTAACAGAGAAGGAAATGATAATTTTAATCATGCCGGAGTTTTAAGACTCGACTTGAAAAGTGATTATGAGCAGGCAGATAAAATCGAAAAAATCGTAAAAGAAATAATTGAAGCTGCCTTTACCCTTTTTGATACTAAAAAAATAATCACCAAAATCCCTTTGTATGCAGTTGAACGAAAAGCCGCTTTTGAAAAACTTGGTTTCGAAAGTACCGCTGAACTTTTAATTGGCATAGATAACTTTGCCTACAAAGATTACTGGCAGAAAAATCTATAATGATCGGAGAAAACATGCGAAGATCAGACAGAGAAATCAAAGATATATCACAAATAAAAGCCTTCATTCAAAAAGAATCTATAATGCGGATTGGATTTTATGATGAAGGAGAAGTGTTTATTGTTCCTGTAAACTACGGCTATGTTTTTGAAAATGATAAGCATTTTTTTTATTTTCACGGAGCAAAGGCCGGCCGAAAATATGAGCTTGCAAAAAAATCTCCTGCGGTAGGTTTTGAAATTGATGGAAACTATGAACTTCAAAAAGCCGAAACTGCCTGTGATTATTCTGCAAAATTTCAAAGTG
>JAFZWX010000196.1 GCA_017617145.1 Treponema sp.
AAAAACAGCCGCAGTACCTAAAGCAATAGGAATCTTGTAATTTCCAATATAAGATTCTCCAGTTTTAAATACACTATTATCAAAACCGCCTAAACAATAATATCCGGCCATAATTGCACTATAGGTAGCAATAGGAATCCAGACTGATTTTTTGGAAAGAATATTCGGATTATAAGGTGCAGTAAAAGCATCCTTAAAAGACAACTCTTCATAATCCCCATAAATGCCAGCTTTTGCCTGTGAACGGGCTTTTTCATAACCCTTATACTCAAGCCACATATTTGTTTTAAAACCTGAATTCATAAATACCATAGAAAGGCTTGGATTTAAATAAACATCAGGATATTTACTATGAAAAAGACCAGTTGCCCAGCTTGAAGTACTAATTGCAGAACCTGCAAGTGTATAAGTTGGATTTACTATTGCCGCAGGAATATTCAACAAAAGCGATTCTGCACTTATATAATACATCATCAAATCCTGCGGTAAAAAAAGCTCACTTGCACTCAACAACATTATTCCAAAATAAGGCACATAAGCCACCGCCGCAACCTGGGCGTGAGTGTATTCTTTTTCAGATTGTTCACTATTATCCTGCGCAAAAACCACGTTTGATGAGACAAAAATTAATACAAATAAAATCAATAAACTTTTTTTCATATCTCACCTCAAGTTTTAAATATTATAATAGAAAGTATGAATATTCAATGCTTCTAAAAGATAAAAAACTGCGGAGCGAAGGTTCGTGTTTTGCGGAATGTCCTCTTCGTTTAGTGGAGCAAAACACGAACCTTCGCGTGAGCAATTATTTATCTTTTACTGATATAGATATTCTGTTATAATTAAACTATGGTAAAAGACACACACAAAACATACTGGATTTTTCTTTTGTACGGTTTGATTGATGCAATGGCAAACTTTTTCAGTACGCTCATTCCTGCAATTAATGGTACTCCGGCTCTTCAAAAGCTTTACATGCAGGGCTGGATGACTTTTATAAATACTCACCAGGTTATTATTTCTTTTGTAACTGTTTTAAGCTTTATAATTCCAACCGTGCTTTGCGTATGCTATTCTACAAGAATTTTCCACTATAGTTCGGCAAACAAACCAGCAAAATCCTTTGATAAAGGCTTCATAAACCTGCCGCTTGTTTTTTCTGTATATGGAATAACAGGCTGGATTTTCTATATGCTTTTTGAAATTGGTGCTCTGTTAATTGCAAAACAAAATTTTGATATTGACTTCTGGCGCATTTTTTCTTCCTCTGCAATGTATATCGTTCTGGAAGCACTTTTCAGCTTTACAATTTCTTTTTCTATAATGGAAACACTTCATCGAAGAATTTTTCTGCCAAAATTTTATCCCGAAGGAAAGCTTTCGCGCTTTAATCCAAAAAAGCCTTCAATTGGAATGCTCTTCCTTGTTTTTTATATTTCAATCGGCTTGTTCCCTATTTTGTTTATACTAACGGCTTACACTACAGTTACAGAAAATTACGGAATCCCGCTCGATAAAAAAATCCTTATTATTCTTGCCTTCATAATGGCTGTGAGCATTCTGATTCTTGTAATCTTCACACATTTTTTTGCTGAACCGCTTTTAAAACTTAAAAAAGGAACTGAAAGAATTAAGGAAGGCGATTTTAATCACAGGGTAGATATTGTCAGTAACGATTCCTTTGGCGAGCTTGCCGATACCTTTAACGATATGACCCTTTCGCTTGATGAAAAAACAAAGCGGTTGATTGCAGTTCAGAATTCAGTTTTGACAGGCATGGCAACTATGGTCGAAAGCCGAGACAACTCTACAGGCGGACATATTAGAAGAACAAGCGACTGCGTTAGGGTTTTTGCAGGTCAGCTTGATTTGCCCGAGAATTTTCTTGAAGCAGTTGTAAAGGCGGCACCTATGCATGACCTTGGAAAAATTGCTGTTCCGGATGCAATCCTTCAAAAGCCTGGAAAGTTCACCGACGAAGAATATGAAAAAATGAAATCACACTCAGCTGAAGGAGCCAAAATTGTAGAAGAAGTTCTTTCTGAGGTTGACGACCTTGAATTTAAAAAAATCGCCATAAACGTAGCACACTATCACCACGAAAAATGGGACGGTTCAGGCTACCCCGACCATCTGCATGCAGAACAAATCCCTCTTGAAGCACGCATAATGGCACTTGCCGATGTATTTGACGCTCTTGTAAGCAAACGCTGCTACAAAGAAAGTTTTTCGTACGACAAGGCATTCCAGATAATTGAAGAATCACTTGGAACACATTTTGATCCAATTCTTGGTAAAAAATTCATCACCTGTCGCAATAAACTAGAAAATCTTTACGATAATTATAAATAGGTGTATAATATAATTTAAAGAGTTTTAAACAGCTATGGATCACAACTATACTGTAACAATAATAATCTGCCTCCTGAGCATGATAACGCTTGCAATTGATGTTGGCAAAAACACAATCCTCAACAAAAGCGATATCAAATGGTTCCGCACAAGTTTTATTCTTGCTGCAATTGGAGCAGCCTGTGAATATTGCGGTGTTCTTTTTGACAAAACCGGATGTGCTCCTCAAAAAATCCATTGGTTTGTAACTTATGTAGAATTCAGCATTTCACCATTCCTTGCAATCTGTCTTGCCCGCAGTTGTGGAATGAAGCGCACCATAAAACCTATGGCAAGTATAATGCTGGTAAATGTAATAGTAGAAACAGTTTCCCTTTTTAATGGAATTATTTTTTCAATCGATACTAACAGTGTATTTCAACGCGGACCTGTCTATTGGCTTTATCTATTCTTCTGCGGTTTGAGTTTTATTTATATTCTTTTTGTTTTTGTTTTAATTGGAATACGCACAAAGCTTAAAAACGGCATCGCCTTAATTCTTATTGCCAGCATTATGATTACAGGTCAGGCTGCAAATACAATAAATGGTAATATTAATTCTGGATATCTTTCAATTTGTGTAACTGCGGTTCTTTTATATATTTTTATTCAGAATATGTTCCGTCATGTAATGATGGAAACAATTAATATTGAAAAGGATATTTCGAGCCACGACCCTCTTACAAAGGTTATGAGCCGCATTTCTTACGACAACAAAATCAAGGAATTTGATAAGAAGATAAGGGAAGAACCAGAAACCGTTAAATTTGCTCTTTGTGAATGTGATTTAAATAATCTTAAAATGATAAACGACACTTTTGGTCATGATTGTGGTGACACCTACATAATCAATTGCTGTAAATTAATTTGTGATATTTTTAAGCATAGTCCTGTATATAGAATTGGTGGTGATGAATTTGTAGCACTGCTTCAAAGTGATGATTATGATAATCTTGATTCTATAAAACAAAACCTTATGAATATCTGCGTGGAACAAATGACCAAACCAGTTCCTCTTTCGCAGAAAAAATCATTCGCAGTAGGCTTTGCAATTTATGATATAGATAATGACAAATGCTTTGGCGATGTAATGAAACGTGCAGATATTGAAATGTACGAAAATAAAAAGATGCTGAAGAATTTGTAATTAGACCTCCGGGTCAAGCCCGAAGGTGACATGTCATTGTCGGGGTAAGCCCGAAGGTGACATGTCATTGTCGGGCTTGACCCGACAATCTCTATTCTAGAACTCAACCTCTTCGTCAAACAACGGTGTACTGAAATATCGCTCTGCAGTATCAGGTAAAACAGTAACTACAGTCTTTCCTTTTCCTAAAACCCGTGCAAGTTCAAGAGCGGCGGCAACATTTGTACCGCTTGAAATTCCGCACATAATGCCTTCCTTACGAGCAAGGTCTCTGCTTGTTTTGATTGCCTTTGAATCAGAAACAAGAAATATATCGTCGTAGATGTCTTTGTTCAAAATTGTTGGAATGAGTCCGTCGCCGATTCCCATCTGCAAGTGAGTTCCTACACTACCACCACTAAGAATTGCGGCATGCTCAGGTTCAACTGCCCAGATTGTAATGTCAGGATTTTTTGCTTTAAGTACTTCACCAATTCCTGTAAGAGTACCGCCGGTTCCAATGCCAGAGCAAAAGCCGTCAATCGGGCCGTCAACATCATTTAAGATTTCTACAGCAGTCTGTTCCCGTTGAATCTGAGGATTTGCAGGATTTTCAAACTGTTGAGGGATAAACACATGAGGATCCATGTGCTGCATATAAAAAGCTGTATCAATACATTCTTGAATGCACTTACCTATATCTCCGTTATCGTGAACTAACTTAACTTCGGCTCCATAATGCTTTACAAGCTTGCGGCGTTCTTCGCTTACACTGTCTGGCATTATGATTACAGTTTTATAACCACGAACAGCACCAATAAGTGCAAGACCAATTCCCTGGTTCCCGCTTGTCGGTTCAACGATGATTGTATTTTTATCGATAAGTCCCTTGCGCTCGGCATCAAGAATCATGTTGAAAGCGGTGCGAGTTTTAATAGAACCGCCGACATTAAGGCCTTCAAACTTCACAAGTATGCGTGCCATGTCCGGCGTAACCATTTTCTGTAACTGAATAAGCGGAGTATGTCCGATTGCATCAAGAATGTTGTTGTAGATCATAGTTTTGATATTATAGTGATTCAACGGCATTTAGCCAACCATCAATAAAAGAACCTAGAGAAAAGCCCATCTGCAAAAGTCTATTAAAAGCTTTAACTGCTCTAGAAATATAAATGTCTCGCTCTAAAACGATATTGCATAGATTTGACATAAGATAATTTGCATAAGCATAAAAATAATAAAATTTTGATTCGCCTTTAAGGTTTTCGGGTAAAGCATCATAAACTGCAAGAGCCTTTTCCGGGTAATAACTTATAAGAAGATCTGTAAGATAAAGATAATACGAATCGGAAAAAGTAAAAGAATCTATCGGAATACTTTGCAGATATGTAAGATTGTTTTCTATAAAATCTATGCGCTCCCGACAACTTGAAAAATCTGCCATTAAAACCAGATGATAATAAAACATTGCATCCTTATATTCAGGATTTTGCTGTTCAAGTTTAATAAGTTCCTTCAAAATCTGTTCACTATTATCCTGTTTGTATAACTTTTGAAATGGAATCATCTTTTGGGCAACAGCGGAAGGAGTATAAACTGCCTCTTCAATAGTAAGACAATGATTTTTATCTGCATTCTCTCCTGTAAAAACAAGCTCTTCAAAAGGAATATAAGCACGTGCTGTTTCTATTGCGTTAATCAAATCTATTGTACAGTCGGGATTTGTAGAAGAATAGACTTCGTTAAAACAGTAGCCTGCTATCCAATGTGCAATAAATTCTTCAAAACCTGTGTAGTTTTCTTTAATCCGAACTACAATTGGAATAATAAGTTCCTGAGCTTTTTCTTCCGTAATATAACCGGCACTAATTCCCCAGCGCAAAATTGAAATACGTCTTGCATCAATCCATGCTTCAAGTCCATGCTCACCAAGCAAGTCCATTTTATCCTTTACAAAATACATGCGGGAAATTTCTGTAACGCTAAGGGCTTCCTTTGTACCAATCTGCAAAACAGAAAGCTCCGGATACTTTAAAAGCAGATTTTTTAGTTTAAAATAAACGGCAGCCTGTTCGCCCTGAGTAAGCTCTTCAAAGTTTTGCATAAGTTCTTCTTCACTGGAAATGTTCCATTTATTTTTAAGTATATCTTTGCACTTAGAAGATTTTTTTGACAAAGTCACCCTGTTCCCAATATCCAGATGAAAAAGATGATTACGTTCTTCTACATTACTTGTACAGGCAATTGCAAATTGTTCATATTCCGAAAGCGATTCCCAAAGCCAGCGATATTCTTTTTCAAAAAAATCTTCTGGAGAACCGGAGACCTTAGTATCATAAACAACAGGAGTAAGATAAGTATAAAAGCTGTCAAAAATACCAAAATCGCCATATTTTTTCCGACATTCATTTATGAGTGTAATTCCTTTCAGACCGTAGCCTCCCCCGGTAATCTTAATTGCTTCCATAAAGGGCTTTGAATATTCAGAAGGAACATATACAGCATCTTCAATTTTCATCACTGCAGTTTTATCTGCTGTGTTTCCTGTAAAATTAATTTCATAAGCAGGAATACTATTTATAGCGTTTGTCCAGGTTTCTACTTCGTCATCAACATTTTTATTGTACTTATAGTTGTTTATCGTTGGAATAACCTTGGCACCAATAAAATGCCCCGCAAAATCTTCAAGGCTCGTATAATCGGAAAGAGCTTTTTGTACAAGAGGTTTAGCATATTGCTCCATTTCTTCGTGAGTAATAAGTCCTGTCCCATAACCAAGTCTCAAAATCAATAATGCTTCTGAAATTCCATAGGCTTCAAAACCATGCTGTCCATAAGTTGAACGTTTATCATTTATATAGAACAAATAACCTGTATCATTTGTTGAAAGTTTATTCTCTTTTGAAATCAAAGCAGGTTCTTTTCCATGATTATCATCTAAAAGCTTAACGGTATCTCTATATATTTTTGGCCATACAAATTCAAATACATCTTTTGTCTGTTTAAAGATTTTGTCCTTATTATAATAACCCCATGTACTAAGAATATTATTTGCATTCTTCCAATTCTCGTGGCGAACAATTTTACAGGCAAAATCGCAATAATCAATACCCCAGATATAAGTCCAGTAAGCCGTGAGCGCAGTCATATTTTTTTCCAGGTCAGAAAGCTTATCCCAGTCAGCACGATAAAACTTTGGCTTACACCATAAAGAAGAACATAAAAAAATAGTAAGAATTATAATCAGTTTTTTCTTCATATAAGACTCACCTTACCCGCTCAAGCCAGGCAGCTATAATATTATCCAGCGTAAAATCATTTTGCTGCAAAATATCAAAAACCCTGATTGCATTTTCCGTATAATATTCAAGTTCTCTTTGAGTATCGCAAAAAGAAATCATAAGATAATTCGCGAAACCATATTGATAAATAACATAGGTATTTCTTTGAACTAAATCTGGCAGAGACAAAACCACCTGTATAACCTTTTCCGGTTGAAAAGAATTATTTAGCGTTCTTAAATAACAGTACATTACTTCGTGGTAAAGGTTTCCTTCTACAGACAGGCTCTCGATATAATCAGATTTTGAATAAATATAATCAAGAATTTCCTGATCTGTACCATAATCTTCCAAAAGATTCAGGTGCCATTCAAGAAATATACCAGGATATTCTGAATAGTCCCCTTCTTCAAAATCACAAAGTTTTTTAATGGTTTCCTGAGTCTGCTCGTTTTTATAAAGTTCCTGTACCTTTCGCCATTCTTTCCGCTGTGTATTATTATTCGAAATTACTACATGCCCTGTATATGCTTTTTGTGGATCTGCATTTTCTCCGGTAAAAATTAGACTTGCAAAAGGAATATAACTGAATGCCTCTGTATCTGCAGAATAAGAAGTAGATTGACGAAGTTCTTCTGTACACTCATCAAGACCAAAATAATATCTGCCCTGAACAAAATGACTGATGTAATCGTACCAGGAAACATAATCCTTACGAATTTTTTCAACAACCGGTGTACAAAGTTTTGTTACTTCTTCCACATTAATATATCCGCTTGCTATTCCCCACCTCATAATTGCAATTGCACGGCCAAGATCCCATGCTTCTATATTATGAATACCAAGTGATTTTCGTGTCGCTTCAACATATAGAAGTCTTGAAATGTTTGAAATTGAAAGCTCTTCCTTTTGAGCAATATCAAAAACATTCATTTCAGGATATTTATCTAAAAGAGCCGAAAGCTTTTGAAAGGCAGCAGAATGTCCTTCAGTCAAAAGCCAGTCAAAAACTTCTAAAAGCTTTTCTTTACTTCCGATATTCCATTCAGTGGCAAGGATTTTTTTGGGATCATCATGATCTTTTTTATAAACTGTGAGACACGAAAAATCCAAATGATACTGGTCGTGCAATTCAAAAAAATTTGAAGAAAAAGCTATTGCATATTGTTCAAACTCCGAAAGCCTGTCCCATGTTGCACGGTAATTTTTTTCAAAAAAATCAGTATTATCTTTTACACTCTTTACTGGCTGATTATTTACAGGAGGTTTATTTGTAGAAAAAGGCGGATATAAAAGTTGTGTATTACTATTTGTTGCATGAAAATCCTTTATTTGCGCTGTTTGATTAGTTTGAGCAAAAACAGCGGTAAGAAAAAATAAAATTGAAAATAGATAAAGGATTTTTTTCATATGGGTATTATAACATAGAATTAGAGGAAATAAATATAAAAAAAGACCTCCGGTTCAAGCCCGGAGGTGACATGTGGATTGCTTCGCTTCGCTCGCAATGACGAAGCATGTTTTTTATTTTGTTGCAAGAATAGCAATACCTGGCAAGGTCTTTCCTTCGAGGAATTCGAGAGAAGCACCACCACCAGTAGAAACGTGGCTCATTTTGTCTGCAAGGTTGAACTTGTTTACAGCAGCAACTGAGTCACCACCACCAACTACAGTCATAGCACCGCGGCCGGTAGCATCGGCAACAAGCTGAGCAACAGTAGCAGTTCCCTTTGCAAATGCATCAAACTCGAATACACCAACAGGTCCGTTCCATACAACAGACTTAGCTGTAGAAAGGACTTCTTTGTAAGCTTCGATTGTCTTAGGACCAACATCCATAGCCATAAGGTTGTCTGGAATATCAACACCGTCAACGGCAACTGGAGTAGCAGCAGCGTCAAACTTGTCTGCAGCAACGTGGTCTACAGGAAGGACAATCTTAACTCCCTTAGCAGCAGCATCTGAAAGAAGCTTCTTTGCTGTGTCAATAAAATCGTCTTCTACAAGAGAAATACCAACTTTGTGTCCCTGTGCCTTAAGGAATGTATAAGCCATACCACCACCAATTACGAGTGCAGAAGCGTTCTTCAAAAGAGATTCCAGAACGGCAATCTTAGAAGAAACCTTAGCACCACCAATAATTGCTACCTGTGGTTTTGGAGGATTTTCTACCATTGGCTGAATGTATTTTACTTCTTTTTCCATGAGGAAGCCGCCAACTGATTCAACTGGCATGAACTTAGCAATAGAAGCAGTAGAAGCCTGATCGCGGTGAGCTGTTCCGAAAGCATCGTTTACAAAGATGTCTCCGTATGTAGCAAGTTCTTTTGCCATAATGTCGCGTTCTGCAGCATCCTTAGATGTTTCTTCTTTGTGGAAGCGAACGTTTTCGAGCATTGCAACTGCACCTTCTGGCAACGCATCAATTGCAGCTTTCTGTCCAAGTGCATCTGGAAGGAATGTAACAGGCTTTCCGAGCTTTTCTGCAAAATAGTCTACAACAGGCTTCATGCGGTTCTTTCCGTTGATGAACTTTTCTGCATCAGCGTCTGTCCAGGTTTTACCTGCTTTTTCTGCTTTTTCCTGAGCCTTTTTTACGTCCTTTTTAGGGTCACCAAGGTGGCTCATAAGAACGAGTGAGCGTGGGCTCTGTTCAAGAATGTATTTGATTGTAGGAAGAGCAGCCATGATACGAGTGTCGTCCTGAACTACTCCGTCCTTCATTGGTACGTTAAAGTCTACGCGCATGATAATGCGTTTGCCTTTCAAGTCTACGTCTTTTACGGTTTTAATCATACAATATCTCCTATGTATATTATTAATATAGAATATAATGAAATTTGATAGGAAATTCAATAAAAGTATGAAAACAAATGGAAAACAGACAGCTCCCGCAAAATCGGAACCCCAAACTGCGGCAAAGGCTGCTAGGAAAGATTTTTCTCGCTTCGCTCGGCAGCCGTTGATGCAGTTTGGTATTCCGATTTTGCTCCGCTGTCTGTTTTCAGTTTGGTTCTAGTTGATTAAAATTTTTTACTCTTTTATTATTTATTAAAACAATATTTATATGTTATTATTAAAACCGTGAAACGACATACCTTTTTTCCCAGAGAGATTATTTTTTCGTGTACTAGTGCCTGCAATTTGAAGTGTGAGCATTGTTTTGTTGATAAAAGTCCGCGCAGGCTGGAGATTTCGCAGGCTCTGGCATTTCTTGATGGTTGCGTAAAGAGCGAAAGTCCTATTGAGCGCGTTGGGTTTACTGGTGGGGAGCCGTTTTTGTATATGGAGTTTCTTATCCAAGTCAGCAGTGCGGTGATTTCTCATGACCTGCTTTTTGATCAGATTATGACTAACGGCGACTGGTGGCGCGATGAAAAGGAACTTTACGATAAACTACAATCTCTTTACGATGCAGGCTATGACGGAAAAATCGGGCTCAGTTGGGATGAATATCACGGGCAGTCGGTAGAACGAATGACAACTTTTATAAAAGCCGTACAGGAAATTTTCGGAGAAGAGAGTATAAATATTCAAAAAGTAACATCTTCTGGAGCCCTTCGACCCCTTCGAGAGCCTCAGGGATCGCTAAAAAATATTCCTGTCTACACCCTTCCCCGCACCTACCCGTCTGAGGACCCGCGTGCCTGGAAATCACGACGATGGTTTAAAGAAGATTACTGTGAAGGTCCGGGACAAATTCTTTATGTACATACCGACGGAAACATTGCTCCCTGCTGCGGTTTTGCAAATGAAAATCAGGCTCTTTTTATAGGCAACATCACCGACAGTTTCGAAAAAATCATGCAGAACGCTGCCGGTAATAAGATGGTTCAACTTTGTTTTACAAAAGGGCTTTCGCATTATCGACGCTTTAAAAAGTTTCCTGGAAAAACTTCGGATATTTGTACTTTTTGTGATTATTTGTGTAAATCGCAGACTTTACTGCAGCAATAACAAAAAAACCGCACCAGTAAAAACCAGTGCGGTTATGTATATTAAAAGATTTGTAAAAGAATCGGATTATTATTTAGCATCGTAATATGTTGTTTCTATAGGAACATAGCTAAAGTCAATGTCTTCTTCTTCTGGCAAAAGGATTGTTGACATAAGCTTTTCAGAAAGCACATCCTTAAGGAAGGTTGTCTGATCATCATTATCCTGTACATCATCCATAGCTTGAGCAATCTGGCGTTCATACAAATCTTTATCAAGTGTATAAACTACATAGTATGTATATTCATAGTTGTAATCAGTTGCAAGAAGCTTCTTTGTATTTGCGTCAACTTTTGGTGTACGTGTTTTAATCCAGTAGTAATCTTCTTTTGAAAGTCCGTTCAAAGTAACATTTGTCATTGTAGCAGAATAAATCTTTGCTGCTTTTACCTTCTGCTGCTCCTCTGTCTGGCGAACTTCCATTTCTGACTGAACAGTCTGTGCGATTGTCTGTTCAATTGAAGAGGCAATTTCGGCACGTGCATCAACCTGATCGGTCCAGGCCTTCAGGAAGTCAAGATCTGTACCTTTATTCTGAAGAATAAATACCTGTTTGCTGTTAGGAATATCAAGCGATTTACGAACACGTTTTTCGGAACCATCACCAATAGCAATTACCCAGTCTGGAACAGCAGAACCAAGCGCAAGTCCCTGATAATCAATAACCTCTGGTGTTCCAGTATTCATAACCGGTTCTTCACCCTTCAACTTTAAAGTTGAACCACATGAGGCAAGCAAGCCTCCCAATGCCAAAACAGTCAGAACTGATACAATAAATCTTTTCATTTTACATCTCCTGTAAAAGACCAGTGATGGTCTTTGTTTTCATCGTTATCTATATAAATAAAAACTCAGAAGATAAAAGGTAACAAAAAAATTAAAAAAAATCTGATTATTTATTAAACTGACAATTTACTTTGCGTACTGCTTCAAAAAGTTCATCCATTGCTTTTGGTGTTGTATGCGGACCAAAACTGAATCTTACAGCATTCTCGCTTATCTGCGCATTAACATGCATAGCTTCAAGAACAGGCCGTTTATTTTTCTTCGAAGAGCAGGCGCTTCCTGTAGAAATATAAAAGCCCTTTGAATCAAGAGCACGAAGCATTACATTACCCGGAATATGTTCAAATGAAGCCTGAACAACATACGGAGAAAACAAATCGGCGTTTTGAAGTCGGCCTTCCGGAACAATACTGCATCCTTTAAGACTTGAAAGCTTTTCTATAAATGTCTGTGTTGCTGCTTTTTGTTTGGAATTGTCTTTATTATAGTAACGTTCAAGACAAAGTGAAAAAGCAACAGCACCAAGAACATTCTCTGTTCCGCTTCGAATACCCTTTTCCTGACCACCACCGCGCAGAAATACCTCTATAGAATCTTTCATATAAAGAATTCCTATCCCTCTAGGCCCGCAGATTTTATGAGAGCTTAACGCAGCAGAATCAATCCCCGGATAAGCCAGATTCAAATTGATTTTTCCGGCAGCCTGAACACAATCTACATGAAATTTAGGCTTACGTTTACCTTTTGAGAACCGGGTTATTGCATCTGCTATTTCATAAATAGGCTGAATAGAACCAGTTTCGTTATTAACAGCCATTACACACACAAGTGTTGTATCATTTGTAAGAGAATTCAAAACTGACTGGGCTGTAATAATTCCGTTTTTATCAGAAGCCAGCTGAACCACATTCCAACCGCAGTTTTTTAGCACAAGAGCCTGTTCCCTAACCGCAGGATGTTCGATTGAGCTTATTAATACAGTTCCTTTTGCAGGTTTTGCAAGTTGGGCTAAAAGAGGAATTTGATCACTTTCAGTTCCGCCAGAAGTAAAATAAACAGTAGAAGCACTCACACCTAAAGCTTTTGCAGCTCGTTCGCGCGATTGTTCTAATAAATTACGTGCATTTTTACCAACAGTATGTGTGCTTGAAGGATTTCCCCAATTGCTTAAAGAAAGTTCAACAGCCTGTTTTAAAATATCTTCATCAACAGGACTTGTTGCAGCCCAATCAAAATAATGTTCCATTTTACAAGATATCCTTAGTAGGTCTTGTCCATCTGCTGAAGTTCTTCTATGTTCTTTTTAAGGCGTTCAATTTCGCGGGTAAGCATGCGTTCATAATCAAGGTCTCCCGAAACTATTCGTGCATTTTCATCTTCCCACGCCTGTTTGTCTGTTATAAAAAGAAAGTTAAACGAAGGCGCACTTGCTTTTTCACACCAGACTTTTGCTTCCTGCCAGTAGTACAAGCCTGCTTCATAACAAGATAACGCTTTTTCCATATTTCGTAAATATTCATCTTTCCACGGAGAATCGTAAAAATAAATACATTTCTTGTCATAGGTTCTGCCAAGACGCAAATGCTGTTCAATAAGCTTAAGGTTTATATGCATTTGAAAAAGATAGCGGTATTTTTCCCATTGTTTTTCGCTTTCAATCTTAAAATCAACATACTGAGGATTACAAAAATCAGCCTCTGCAGCTTTTTCGAGCCAATAAATGTTTTCTATACAATCATCAGGATACTGCTGGTAATGAACATGATATAATTTGTACCAGTCTTCCTTATATTTGACCATATATGCATGAGTTGGCGTAAGAGGAACAGAAAAAAGAATGCCTGCAAAAACTAAAATTAAAAGAAGCTTTTTCACAACTCTATTATCGGATTTTTTTTTAACTAAGTTAGAAGAAATAATACTTTTATAACAACCTTTTTTTCATTATAATAATTTTAATGTTCCTGAATATTAATACAAAAAAAAGATTTTTTCTTTTTGCAGTGCTGCTTATTTTATCAGTAGAACTTTGTGCACAATCGCTTAAAATTCCAATGATTAAAAGTGATAAAAAAGTAAACAGCCTTGCATGGAGCCTTGATTCTTCCCTTTTTGCATATACCGATGGAACAGATATTGTAATTCGTGATTCAGATCAGTTTTTTGTAAGGCACACAATTACTACACCATATAAAAACATCCTTCAAATAAAATTTGTTGACCCGATTTTTGATGATTCAGAAGAAGACCGCCAATATATTCTTTTAGTAACAGATACAAATATCATTGAAATCCGCCAGTTATACTTTTTTTCTGATGATATTGGAAACAAGCTTTGTGCTGATAATCTGATTTTTCAACTGCAGGGAACAGAAGACATAAAAGCCTGTTCTTTTACAAGTACCCCTGATATCCGCTTTATTGCACTTGGTTATGAAGACGGTTCCTTTACTTTATATAACTACAACACAATTTCGGAAGAATATATAGAAGAAGGTTATGAAATTGGAGAAACCCCGCTTACTTCAATTGATATAAGTACAAATCAGGATATGCTTTTAACCTGTACAGATAACGGAATTATATATATCTGGAACAATAAAATGGAAGCACTTGCGGCTTTTGCTTATGATGATGAGTTTATGCAGCAGGTTTGCTTTAATAACGATGAAGACTATCCTCTGTTGTTTGCAGTTTCAGAAAACTCTCTTGCAAAATACAATATTAATGCAAGACAAAAGAAAGATTCCCTGATTACGACAGATAATCCCATTAAAGATTTTTCAGTTTCAGTCGACAGAAAAACAGCGCTTGTCCTTGATGACACAGATACATTAAATGTTTTCAATCTTGATAATTCAGATTATATTGGTTTTATTCCACATTTTTCTTTAAGCCCTATAACACAATATCAGATTGATTTAACACAATCAAAATTCCTTATATCGCATGAAGATAATACAATTTTTATTCTTGAAATAAGTAAAGTTCTTTTTCCTAAAAATGCCAAGCTCCCTAATGCCGATTTAATTCACATGGATGAAGATGATGCACTTAAAAAATTATATGAAGAAGAACCGGAAGAAGACACAGAGTCAGGAAGCGGAACTGGTACTGGAACCGGCACAGAAACAGGAACAATTGCAGGCGATGAAGAAACTGTACCTGTAACAGGCGAAACAGAAGACGGTAAACATCTTTATGAAGCACTTGCCATGATTCGCTACAAAAACTCAGACACAATCAGCTTCAGATTAAAAGGTTCTGTAACTCCAGGCCCATACATTTGGGGAGCAAGTTTTGCAGCAGGTTACATTGCCTATAGATTTATTCAGCCGTTCTATTTTGGAGGCTTCATGGAACCACATGTGGGCTTCCCTCAAAAGGATTTTCCATATACCTATGCAATGGATGGCGCAACAATTGCAAATCCATTAATAATTGGTGGAAAATTCTATTTTCCGTTTGGACTTTGTGTATACCCTTTCCAGAAAAACATAGAATTCTTTGTAGATTTTGCCCCGGGAATTGTATTCAACATGCTCTGGAACACAAAATTTGATAACGCCATTACAAGTAACCTTTACACAGGCTTTTACGGAGCACTTAGAACAGGCATTACCTACAAAAACTTTTCTGTCTTCATTGAAGGAAATTACGATGCCATTCTTGGATTTGGTGTAAGCATTGGAATTGGCTACAATATTAATATAATCTTTAATAAAACAATCGAAGATGAAGATCCGTCACTGGAAGAATAAAAAAAATCCCTTTTGGCGGGCAAAAGGGATTTTTTTGAAAAAAGATTAATTACTGAAAAACTTACTCGGTAATCCAAACTGTGAATGGATAATCTACAATTGTCTGCTTGTATTGAGCACTAATATTGCAGTAATACATTCCATTAGAAAGTTTATTCAAAGGAATAGTAAATACATTTGCAGTACCTCTTGCCTCACCTGTTTGTGAAGTATTAACAATAAGCTTATTAGCGTAACGAATTGTAAGAGATACATAATCATACTTCCAATTGCCAGGTACACTACCATCATTAGGAATTTTCAGTTCGATTGTTGTTGACTCACCGCTCTTAGCGAATGTATTCTTAGCTTCTTTGCTTACAGTTCCATCAAGTCCAAATGCTTTTAACCAGGTCTGTTGAATTTCATAGTCAGCATCATTCCAGATTTCAACATCACCTGAATAATTAGCATAAAGATCAAGGTTTTTATATCCTGAATAATTTTCTGGTGTATAAACAGATGCAGTTTCTCCAGTTCCAAATGCAGGATAAACATCAGCTGTAAGATTTGAAATAGGATCTGTAGACCAGTTAAGCCATTTTGTTGATTCCCCTAAAGTAAGACTAACAGGATTTGATGTTAATGTATCAGCACCATTTGGATTGAATACTTTATAAGCAGTATTACTCTGACTCCAATACTGAATGATTTCATCAGTAGATTCATTAGCACAAACAGTAGCATTAGATTTTGTTGAATCAATACCCCATTTACCACTCTTATTCCAATACTTTACTCTATAACGGTTAATTGTTGTCATAGTAACAGCAGGATCAGCAGTCTCAACAGGAGTAATTGCAACATAAGAAGGATTTTCAGAAAGACCGGCATCATTTTCTGAGTACAAACGTGCAATATAGCGTTTTCCTAAATCAAGATATATATCAACCCAGGTACTATCATGGAACAAAGAACCAGATTTATACATCTGTTCATTTGCAAGCTGCTCTTTTGAAGTAAATTCAAATGTCTTAGAAGATGCATCCCAAAGTGTTTTAAATGCAGTGTTTACTGTTGTAAATGCACCGTCAGTTGTAGGGTCAGCAGGATCTGCCATAGCAGCTACAGCATCATCTCCTTCAACTTCTGCTAATTGCAATCTGAAGTTCTTTTCTGTGTTTACATTAGTAGCAGTCCAAGAGAAGTGAGCAAGGTATTTTCCAACTACCTTATCTTCTGCTTCGGCTGTAAGGCTACTTGCACTTTCATTCTCTTTATATTTATTAAACTCAACAGCAAATGCCGTAGGTCTTGCAGGTAGTAAACCAATAGGGTTCAAAATAATTACAGGGGTTTCAATAGTTCTTCCAGGGAGAACAATAATTGTTTCATTAGTTACAAAAGATTTTCCACCTTTTTCAAATTCTACAACAAAAGAATAAGTACCCGGTGTAATTGGCTTCTTTTTTCCAATATCTTCTGCAGCAACACCTGCTGTATATGTAACAGTATAATAAGAATTTTCACCTGTAGTTGCTGTCGGTGCACTCAGATTTGCTACAGCAGGACTAGCACCAGGATCCTGTAAAACCTGAGCAAGAGATGTGTCTGTTCCTGTAGTAGCCAGTATAGGTTTTCCTGTAATAATATCATAAATATTTGCAGTAATTTTATAACCGGCAAGAGGAGTTTCTCCTTCTATTTTAAGAGGCATATTAACATAACCAGGATTTGTTAAACCTCTTGGAGAAATTGTAAATTTGATACTATCAGTAAACATCATATCTACATTACCATAGCCAATAAGAACAGCTTTCTCCAATATATTTGCTTCATTTATAGTTGTTGGTGCTTCTTTACAAGCAGCTAATGCAAGTTCCCAGTTATAGCATTCAATATCAAGAACTACTTTTCCATGATAATCATCAGTATCCCTGATAACCGATATCTCTTTTGGAGCTAGAGTGTAACCAGTTGAAGAAGTTCCCCAGAGATAAAAATGCAAGTTATCTCCTCCATCGCCAGTCGTTGTTGTAAATGCAGGTGCATATATAACACGGCTAGGACCTGCTTCATTTTTGAAAAGCTGAATATTATCATTTGCGGCAATAGAAATTGTAAGAGGCTTTTTGTCTGTACCTACAACGGTTCCCTTTTCGGTTAAACTACCTTTACAAGAAATAATTGTTGCAAACAATAAAGGAATTAATATAAAACTCCATTTTTTAAGATTCTTCATATTGTTCCTCCTTGAAGAAAGTTGTTTGTCCATATATCTGTTCATAAATAACAACAGTGGCCCTATCTGTATAGGTTATACCGTCATTACCAACTATTTTTAGAGTAAGAACATAAGTTCCTGCTCCTAAATATTCATTTTTTGCTAATTGTGAAAGTGGCACATAAACTCTAAACTCTCTTTTATCACGACCAGAACCACTATAATAATATAATTTATCTGTTATTTCTTCATAATCTGTAATATTTATACTTTCACCAAAATCACCGATTCTCTTTTTTGAATTTTTTGATTTATAAAAAGTCCATTCATAGGATTGGCATTTATAAGGAGCAGCAAGATTAATTGAACCTTCAGAACTAACAGAATAAAAATCATCAAGCATCCTTTCAGAAGTAAAACCACTATCTCCAGGATTTTTTATTTTACTCATATTCGTAGCTGGTTCAAAATGCCCATTATAATCATCAATCATTGTATTTACATTATTTTTACAAGAAAAGAAAAGTACTGTTGGAATCAAAAGTGATAAAGAGAAAAGAACATTATGTCGGCGGCGTGCAAATTTTTTCATATCATCCATGATAAAAGTATACAATCCTTCTTTCTCATTATCGGCAGAAATATCTAAAATGTTTAGATATTCTGTAATCAGCAACTGTGTATTATAACACTAATTATTGTATTCATCAACTTTTTTATCATATTTTGATTTTGATTTTTGGTTTTAAAATTTTATGCTTTTGCACTCAGGTATTGGCTCAATTTTGTGGTTTTGAATCTGTATGCGAACTGGTGCTGTAGTTTCGGTAAGACAGTTATAAAAACCGTCCGGAGGCATAATCTGGGTGCTGAATCCCTGCTCTTGTATTGAAGAAATATCAATTTCGTAAGGACGGTCTAAAAGCTCACTTACTGTAGTGAAAAATCCTTTTTGAATCATGTGGCGGATATACGAAGAGCTTATGCGTTCTTCTTCGCCATCGGCTTCTGTATAAAAAACCGGATCCACAAAGCAAAAATCTACATTATTACGCTGGGCCCAGTATTTTATTGCCTGTGTATCTGTTGCACCTTTATAGCCGCATCTAAAATCTATTCCTTCGGCAATAAATTTCATATTAAGCTTTTGCAAAAGAATATCTAAAAACTCCACACCTTTTAAAGAAGAAAATGCCTGATTAAAATCTACGACAAAAACAAAACCAATCCCAAGCGCTTCAAAAAACGTGAGTCTTTGCTTTAATGTTGAAATATCACCGGTGTAATCATCAGAATGTTTATAGGCAGGCAGCGGACGTGTAAAAGTTATGAGCCCCGGAACAATTGATTTATTTTTACATCCGGTAACAAGCTCCTGCAACAAAAATCTGTGTCCCAGATGAAGTCCATCAAAGCTACCTACAGAAATACCTGTTCCTTGTTTAAAAAAATCAGTGTGCGAAAAAGTTTCTATTCCATCATTGTTCCAGTTATAAACTGTCATATAAAAGCGTTAATCCCAGAATATAAGATTTGGCAGTGAAATTGCAACACCAGTTTTAATATATGATGTTGGTTTAAAATTGTCAAATCCAAGGACTCCACCTTCTACAGTAAAACAAATATAATTTTCAAGAGGAATGTCTATTCCAACGCAACCCTTGTATACAAAAAGCGATTCTTCCTGTCGAGTATATTTGTTCACAAAATCATCTTCAAAACCTAGACCTACAGAACCAAGTACATAATAATTCGGAACATTACCGCTTTTTCTTGGGCGTACATTAAAACCGAGTCCCATTGTGGCTACGCTTATGTTTCCGGTGGAACTTTCATAATGGCCAAATTCCTTTGGAACAGAAAGCCAGGAATAATCAAACTGTGTAAAAAGCCAGGTTGTAATTGGAAGAGCACAATAACCTTCAAGCTGATATCCGCTTTTTTTGTCGCTAAAAAGGTTTTCTGAATTAAGGAAACCTATATTAAAACCAAAATTGCATCTTGCTCCACCACCCTTTTTCTGGTCATATAACGGATCAATATTTTTGCGTTTTTTTACGTCTTTACCGGTTTTGATTTCGTCATATTCAACAAAGGAATCATCTTCATCTGAAGTATTTTTTGTATTTGAAATTGTAGAGGA
Organism: Treponema sp.; assembly: GCA_017617145.1. The sequence goes on from JAFZWX010000196.1 coordinate 19,688, forward strand.
ATATGCAGAATCAGAACTCTTTTTATAGTAAGAAATATCAACTGCAGGATTTACCGAAAATCTGTAAGAGGATTTTGCAGGTTGAATTGTCTGAACAACTTTACCGCTTACTGTATCTATAAAACGGAACTCATACAAAGTCATTTTATACATTGAAGGATAATTTTCTGACATTGCATCAATTGAATAATCAACCTCAAGCGTAATTGCAGGAACATTGCGGCGGAACATATAATCATATAAATCGACAGTATCAAGATAGTCGTTCCAGGCTGTTGTATTCCCAACAGTTGGAGAAACAGGATTTTTTCCACTGATGCTTTTATATGCAATATTTGCATTCTGACCAAAAATCTTTACGTCGTTTATATAAAGAGAAACTGTAGTATCCCATTCATATTTGTCGCCGGCGTAGTTTCCAATATCGAGTATACGGCTGTCTTCAATAGAAGAAATTGTTCTGCGTACACGAAGCTTTGCAAGGTCATTTTGAATGTCGTTATAAAGTGAATCTTCCTGAGCTGTAGTTTTTCCCTGAATTTTCTTCAAATCTTCAAGAGCCTTTGCTTCAATTTCTTTCCGAATCTGCTGTTTTCGTTCATTGCGCATCTGTTTTACAGCAGGAAGCATATTTCCCTTTGAATCTGTTTCGCCATTACGGAGAGGTTCTGCATCTATTGCTTCACATTGAGCTTTATAATCATCATTTGCAGACTGCTTTATAAATTTTTCCTGATTTAACACGCTTGAATGAATGTCGTACATTGCCTGTTTTTTCGCTTCAATTACTGCAATCTGATTATCAACACTAAGAGAATCTATTTTTTGCTGACGAACAAGTTTAGCCTGCTTTTCGGCTTGAGCTGCCGCCTGTTCTATTTTTTCTCGCTGAGCTGCTGTTCGTGTTTTCTGCTGCTCCTGATCCTCTAAAAGTCGCTGCTGCTGAAGCTTAAGTCGTTCCAGACGCTCTTCTGCAATCTGTTTTTGCTGTTCGGCAAGAGCTTTTTCGGCTTCGAGTTTTGCTTTGCGGCTTTCGGCATCGAGTTCTGTAGAAAGAGAAACTTCTTTAAGTTGTTTTTCAAGTTCCTGCTTCTTTTTTTCGTACTTACTAACCTCTTCCTGGGTCATAGAAATCTGATCTTTTTCAGATAATTCTTCGCCTTTAAGAAGCACATAACGGTCAATTGAAGAAAGCTTAATTCCAAGGTCATCACAAAGCTTTACGGTAACTTTATTTACAGACGAACCTGAACCTTCAAAAAGTTGTACTGCTTCTAAAACACTGTCTGTTGTTACAGAAGAAAGCCGCACTCCGGTTGTAAGATTTGTAACATTTGTTGAAAGTATATATTTTCCGTTTGCCTTAGTGATATTTGAAAAAACTCCAATTTCGGCAGAAACAAGCTTACCGATTTCTATACTTGTATCCTGATCGTGAGTGTAGCTTTCGGCTTTTTTCTGGATGTTTTTAATTTGTTCTTCATTCTGAACATCAACAAGCTGATAAGTTGTGTAATCGTTGAAATTTGCTTCAAGTCGGCGCCTTACAGAAGACGGAATCCAGTTTTGTTCATCTTCCGACAAGCCTTCGCAGGTTGGATTAAATACCGCAATTCTTTTTCCTGCGGCAGATAAAACCATTGAGGCACCTATTAAAATACTCAAAAATAAAACTAGCTTTTTCATACATTCACTCTCTATTCACTCAATCCTACAGCTTGTTTAAAGTCGGCAGCAAGGTCTTTTTGTAAAAGCGCCTCAATACCGTCACATGCACTTTTTTTAGCTTTTGATTCATTATATGATAAAACCCTGTCGAGCTTATTTTCGTAAACATACAAGGTTTTGTTCTGCGATTTTACCGTCATCTTTACCGAAGGATAATAAACATACAAATCTTCTTCTCTGATTTCGTTATAATCTACTGCAGTTTCTACTATATAATATGATTGCTCCGGATTGTCACTTGTTGTAAAGCCGATTTGAGAAAAAATACTGTTTACAGTAGACGAAACTGTTCCTCCAAGGTCGCCGGAAACTTTTATGCACATTACACAGTTGTTTTTTTCGTTCTGAACAAGGCCTGGAATAGAAGCAATAACAGCTCTGTCTTGTGCAAAAGCTTCATCAGTAAGTTTTTTTGAAAACATTGACGCTTTATAAAGGCTTGCAAGAAAGTTTTCACTGGCCCGTTCTGTCTGACTGTAGATTTTTATGCGTTCCAAAGGTTCTGTGGCCTGCTGAGCCAGGGAATAAATACTGTAAAAGGTGTTTTTATTGTCGCGAACTATTGGTTCATACTGGTTCCAGGCATCATTTCGATTTATGTGAGCACAACAATACCATTTGTTTTCGCGGTTTAAGAAATACGGCTCTTCTGTTTCAAGCGCAAAAAGTTCAAGATCTGTATATGTAACTGTACTTGATTTTATTGTGCGTTCAACCTTTCCCGGGTCATTTGTACTGTTATAAGTATAAGTTTCGCCTTCAATAAGCGATTTTACATTTGTATTAAAGTATGATGCCAACTGAGCTACCGCATTATTACGAGCCTCATTTGCCGTAGTACCAGTTCCCAGCTGCGCCAGATATTTAGAATCCGGAAAAACCTCGCGCTTATTACTAATCCACTCCGGCTCCGGAATAAAAACAGTTTCTTTTTTAGGTTTAGAAGTACAAGAGTTTAATAAAATAATTATGTTTAATAGTAAAAAAAGTGAGAAAACTGATTTGTTTTTAATTGTAATATGCAGCATACATATATATAATAATTTTATAAGGAAAAAGATACAAGAAATAATAAAAAAAATGATGAAATGACACTATATGATTTAATCTAAAAAAATTGCGGAAGACGAGTTTAAATTTTGTTTGAAAACAAAGCTGCGGGAGCAGATTTGTTTTCTACATGCTTCAATTCGTCTGGAGCATTTTTTTTCTATAAAATTAGTTATAATATCATTATTTTTTCTATTTTCTTGACAATTTTCTTAAACAATATTAAAATTATTAAGTATAATTAAACTTTTTACTTCGTGACGGAGGATTTTTATGGCAACAAAAGAAATCGACTGGGGCAATCTGCCTTTCGGTTACATGGAAACTTCAAAAAGTTTTGTAAGTAACTGGAAAAAAGGAAAATGGGATGCTGGAAAGCTTACTACTGACCACACCGTAACAATTAATGAATGTGCAGGAGTTCTTCAGTATGCACAGACATGTTTTGAAGGACTTAAGGCATACAGAACAGAACATGGCGACATTGTTACCTTCCGTCCTGATTTGAACGCAGAACGCATGGAAAATTCGTGCAAGCGTCTTGAAATGCCTGTATTCCCAAAAGACCGCTTTATTGAAGCAGTTCTTAAAACAATTAAAGCAAACAAGGATTGGGTTCCACCATATGGTTCTGGCGCTACCCTTTATATCCGCCCATACATGTTTGGTTCAAACGCTGTAATTGGTGTAAAACCAGCAGATGAATATCAGTTCCGTATTCTTGTAACTCCTGTTGGACCATATTTCAAAGGCGGAGTAAAACCAATTAAAGTTCGCTTGAGTGATATGGACCGTGCAGCACCTCATGGTACTGGTGATATTAAAGCCGGTTTGAACTACGCTATGTCTTTGCACAATATTGTAGACGCTCACAAATGCGGCTATGCAGAAAACATGTATCTTGACCCTGCAACTCATACATATCTTGAAGAAACAGGTGGAGCAAACATCATCTTTATTACAAAGAGCGGAAAGCTTGTTACTCCAAAATCTGATTCAATTCTTCCTTCTATTACAAGACGTTCTTTGCTCATTGTTGCAAAAGACTACCTCAAAATGGAAGTTGAAGAGCGCAAGATAAACAAGAATGAACTTGGAAAGTTTGTAGAATGCGGACTCTGCGGTACTGCAGCTGTAATTTCACCAGTAGGCCAGATTGATGACCACGGAAAATCAATAATCTACAACGAAGGCAAACAGGAAATGGGGCCAAAACTCAAAGAAATCTACGACACTTTGACAGGTATCCAGATGGGAAGATTGCCAGCACCAGAGGGTTGGATTTACACTATATAATTTATTCTATATAAAAATCTTCTCTTTTATTAAGGGGCTGTCCAAAAAGAAAGGACAGCCCTAATTATTTTTAAAGACAAAAGGAATTTTCTGTGCTAAAATTTAAGCATGAGCAGAGGCGTAAGTGATAAGATAACTTTCAAACCGTACAGTCAGAGTGAGCAGTGGCT
>JAFZWX010000197.1 GCA_017617145.1 Treponema sp.
CGTTGTAACCACGAATTACATCACTGCTGATTGTAACCATAATACCTCCTATACCACGTCTGGCAATGCTTTGTCTGTCGTACTACGACTGTCGTACTACTTGTATCATACTACGATTATCGGGGTAAGTCAAGAAAAAAATGACAAAATTTTTCGTCATTGCGAGCGAAGCGTGGCAATCCATATTTTTTAATAAATTTTTCATTTTTTTTAAAGAATTTCCTCAAAAAACTTCCTCTTTTAACAAAATTTTTTGTTAACTATAGTATGGGAATTTAATGCCCCGAGGAGAATCATATGGAAAACAATTATTACAACCCAAAACCAATTGAACAGTTGACCTTTACAGACAACGGTATGTTTCAGGCAGTGCTACATGAACCGGACATCTGTGCAGAGCTTGTGGAACGGCTCCTGCATATTCCGGTTGGCCATGTTGAATACCCAGAGCTTGAAAAGCAGATTAAACCCTACTACTCGACTAAAGGAGTTCGGCTTGATGTTTATCTTAAGGATTCTGACAAAATCATCGACATTGAAATGCAGTCGTATCAACAGAAAGCCTTAGGCAAACGAACACGATACTATCAGTCAATGATTGATATTGATGCGATTATGAAAGGTGAACCTTACAAAAATCTTAAAGACAGTTATATCCTGTTTATCTGTAAAACAGATCCTTTTATGACTGAAAATGAAAAAGGTTATGGATTACCCTGTTATACATTCAGAAATATCTGCAAAGAAAACAGTAATGTAGATTTGGATGACAAAAGCGTTAAAGTGATTTATAATGCAAGTGCGTACGAACAGGAAAAGAATGAAAAGATTCGAAAATTCCTTAAGTATGTCAGTACGAACGAGCCTGGAGAAGATGACTTTACCAAACGTCTTTCTGCCACTGTCGAAATGATTAAAGAGAATGACAAATTCAGGAGTGATTACGCTGCTATGAATTTACATGATTATGATATAACTACAATGGCTAAAGAAGTAGGTATTGAAGAAGGTGCACGCAATAAAGCAATTGAGGCTGCAGAAAATCTTTTGAAATTGAATAAACTCTCTGAAGAAGAAATTGCACAAACAATAGGATTGCCAATTGAACAGGTTTTGAAGTTAAAAGAAAAAATAACTGTCCCTGTTCAGGAGTGATTACGCTGCTATGAATTTACATGATTATGACTTAACAACAAGGGCTGAAGAAGCTGGCCGCGAAAAAGGCATTGAAGAAGCCCGTATTGAAGCTGCAAAAAATTTGCTTCGAATGAAAGTCCTTACTCATGATCAAATTGCACAAGCAGAAGATCTCCCTCTTCGAAAAGTCCAGGAACTCGCAGAAGAAATTGCTTCAGAAGAAAAGGTATAAAAAAAGACTGCCCGCCTGGGCAGTCTTAAGCAAACTAGTCTGGGATAAACCTTCGGACAACGCGGAAGCCTATGTTTGGAATACGTTTTAATGGTTCACACCAGCTAGTCCCCGTTATTTTACAACCAATTTTATCAGATTTATAGGATCCTCCTTTTGTATAACGATCATTACCAGTAGATGAACCTGTCCATTCACTTACATTACCACACATATCATAGAGCATATTGTCGCCATTTGGCGTCTTCAGCATGACCTCATGTGTTTTACTTTCCGCATTATCTGCAAACCATGCATAGTTTTTTAAAGATACTGAAGAATTCGTCCCTGCATAATCCAAGTTGTCAAGATTTGCCCGTTTGGCAAAATATACCCATTCCTCTCTTGTTGGTAAGCGATAACCATTTGCATTAAAATCATAATCTATATCTAGAGCTGAATTAGAAGTTGAAGCGGATGGTCCATTGTAGAAATACCTGATATTATTCCCTTCTCCTGTACTCGCAATATTTGTTCCTCCAATTTGTGCCCAACCAGCGATATCATAAATTTTATTATTATCACTTCTTATATAATATACAGGTTGTAGACCTTCTGCCATACTTCGTAAATTACAGTACATAATAGCTTCATACCAGTTTACATAATAAGCAGGAAAATTATCACCCTTACCCAAAGTGTCAGAAGGAGCTAAATCACTTTCTGAATTTTGATCACCATACCATGTCATATACTGTCCATATTCTTTTTGTGTAACTTCGTGATTACTTACCAATAAGTCTCTTCCACTACTAACACTAACACCAGGAAAAAATATATCACTACCCATTTTCTGTTTTGAAGGTATTTTTTTCTTGTAGTTACTAACTTTTTCATTCCCTATAAAGTCAATTAGTTTAAAACTAATTTCAGAATCTTGGTTTTCATCATTATTTATGGAAAACGTTTTTTCACCATACAAGTTATTCAAATTAATTTTTTGCGAGGAAGTATACGCTTCTTGATTTACTGTTTTGTACAAAAGACAATATTTATCCATATCAGGATAGTCTGCACTTTCCGAAATAGTAAAATAGACACGGTTGCCATTGAAAATAAGGATTTTTGTATCATTTGCCGGTCCAGTTGTATCAACTGATATTACATAAGATTTAGTCCAACTTGTTGAACTATTCGCTTTCCATTTATCATCTGGATAATAAGTTCTGTTTCCTAAAGAATCTTCAAAACAAAATGTTAATTCATAAACACCATTACCCAAAACTTCAGTATAATTTCCGTTAAAACTTGCATCATAAGATGTCATTGATTGAAAAGGAATTGAAAAATAAGAAACCTGTGAATATGATACTTTTTTATAGTAAGAGTCATAAACCTTTTTGTAATACACATAAAATCTTGAACCAAGTCCATTACCTGTATCTCTTGCTCGAACATTAAAAGCAAATGGTACATTTTTTGAATTTGAAAAAGTCAATTGTTTTACTGTTGTGGTTGGTAAATTACTTTCCGTATATGGATCTTTAACTACAAGAGTTTTATCACCACATTTTACTTCAATTTTATTTATAACAGGTCCAACATTGTCTCGGTTTTCATTTATTTGATAAATCCATTTTCTGCTTCCTGCCATGGTTATTGGTTTTCCGTTAAGCGTATAGAAAAAATCTTTCGCTATTTCAACTTTAATTTCACCATAATCTGGAAGAGAGTTATAATCATTAACTTTAACAATAAGTTTATCTTCTGTAAGAAAAACAGGAGCTTTAAAAAAGCCTGTTAAACTTTCACCTGTCTCGCTGGCTGTTATGCAAATATTTTTAAAATAAGTTATTCCGTCTTTTTTATAACCGTAATATTTTATCTGCTCTGTCTCGTTTTGAGTAATTGTTGTTTTTAATAAAGAAGAATCATTTTTATCTGCAATTCCAAGCTCTGCCATTAAGTCTGCAAGTTCTTCATCGGTATAATAAATTGAATCAGTATCCATAGGGTAATCAAAAACAACCTGAATTGCAGAATCTTTAAAAGACATTTCGGTCCCAAGCATTGGCGCATAAGAAAGAATCTGCGGACGTTCGGTAACAACCGGGCTAAGACAAAGCTTCATGTCTGGTTCCGGAGCTTTTACAAAGGTGCATTTTGTTTCGGAATTAAGAACGTCTTCGATTTTTAGATATTCACCATTGGGCAGTTCTTCATTTGTTGTGTCGTTTGTAATTTTCCACGATACAAATTCGTAGTCGCCAATTGGGTCAAAACTCAAGGTAAAGGTATCGGTAACTTTTTTTGATATTTCGCTTCCTGCCGGAGATTTTACTACGCCGTTTTTACCGGAATATTTTATGTAGATTGTGTATTCGCTTGAATTGGCATACGCAATAGCGGCATCAATCTGCGATTTTGTTTCTTTTGCATTTAAGAAGTTTTTACAGGCTGCAAACAGAATTACTATACAAAAAGACGCCCCCCCAGTATAGCCATTTTTAAAAGTGATTTTTTGGTAAATAAGTTTTTCATAGCATTTCTCCAAATAGAAACGGAATTTACTTATTTTAACATAGGAATTTTGATTTGTCATATTTTATTTAAATAAAAAATTGTCACACGGATTGGGAATTGCTACGCAATTCCTGAGAAAAAAAATGGATTGCCACACCTTCACGAAGCGTGGCAATCCACTAACAGGTTGTCGGGTCAAGCCCGACAATGACACTTACTCAGAAACGACGTTAGTCGTTTCCAATCCGTGTGACAAAAATCACTAATGATTAAGTTTACTTCGCACCAAAGATATCGAAATAACCAGCAACGAATACCACAATAATGATAACCGGAGCAATGAACTTAAGGTAGAATTTTACAACCTTGTTCTTAGGGAACTTAATACCTTCACCGGCATCGGCTTCGGCAATAAAGCCATCCCAGCCCCAGCCCTTCTTGATTGTACAGAACAAGAGGAAGAGCATAGATCCAATTGGCAAGAGGTTCTGGCTAACAATAAAGTCTTCCAAAGCGTCGATTGAACCAATGTGGGCACCAAAGTGTACGCCAGACCAAACGTTCATACCAAGAGCGGCAGGAGTTGCAAGTACGAGCATTGCGGCAAAGTTGATAAGAACTGCCTTTGTACGGCTCCAGCCAAGCTTGTCCATTGCAAATGCTACGATGTTTTCGAATACTGCAATTACAGTAGAAAGAGCAGCAAATGACATGAACAGGAAGAAGAATGCTCCAACAATGCGTCCTGCAACTGGGCCCATAGCATTGAATACGTTTGGCAATGACATGAATGCAAGACCGGCACCAGAGTTAGCTTCTACACCAAAGGCTGCACAAGCTGGGAAAATAATCAAACCGGCACAAATTGCAACGAATGTATCAAGACCAATTACACGCAAAGATTCACCGGTGAGTGAGTGTTCCTTACCAATGTAAGAACCAAAGATTTCCATAGAACCAATACCAAGTGACAGTGTAAAGAATGCCTGTCCCATTGCGGCATAGATTGTATCCCAAAGTCCGTGTTCACCACTAACAAGTGCCTTGAAGTTTGGCTTAAGGTAGAAGGCATATCCAGCACCTGCTCCAGGAAGGAATGCTACATAAATTGCAAGACCAATCATAATGATAAGCAAAGCAGACATCATGATTTTTGTAATGCGCTCAACACCTTTCTGAAGTCCAAGAATACAGGTTCCAAAACCAATAACAATTACTACAACCATTCCAATCAAAAGTGTTGAAGGAGAACCTACTGTTCCGCCAACAAATTCGTTTACAATTTCATCTGCAGACAAGCCTACAAACTTTCCTGCAATTTCCTGAATAAAATATTTAAGGAACCAGCCTGAAACTACTGTATAAAACATCATCAAAAGGTAGTTTCCTGCAATTGCAAAACCACTGTACCAGTGCCATTTTGTTCCTTCTGGTTCAAGCTGCTTAAAGGCTTCGGCCATACTCTTGCGAGAAGCGCGTCCAACAGCAAATTCAGCAACCATTACTGGAAGACCAAGAATTACAAGGAAAACAAGATAAATAAGAACAAAGGCTGCTCCACCATATTTTCCTGTGATATAAGGAAAGCGCCATACGTTTCCTAATCCAATTGCACAACCGGCAGACAACAGCAAAAATCCAAGTCGGCTACCGAGGGTTTCTCTTTCTTTCTGTTCACCCATTTTTTTTCTCCTAGATTTTTTTATATTATTCTATTATTTTATAACGATTCGGTATAAAGTGCAATTATGAAATAATGCGTAGCGAAGATTTGGATTTTGAGGAACGCCCTCTTCGTTTAGTGGAGCAAAATACAAATCTTCGCGGGAGCATTATTTCATCTTTCAAATTTCATTGCTTTTTTCCAAAACATATAAGATAATAGTAAGAACATCGTTGTGCGAGGTTTTTATGGCAAAGAAAGAATTAAACAGATTTGAAGAAAACCCAAGAAAAAACATGTCTCTTAAAGCCAAACTTATTGGCATGATTGTAGGCGCCAGTGTTCTTGGAGTTGCAGTAACCGGATTAGTTGCCTTAAAGGTTTTTGACCGGGGTCTTATAAATAATGCAGAGCAGGAAATTGATAATACCTCAAATGGTGTTCGTTTTATTCTTACCGACTGGCTCGATAACCTTTACCGTTATGCCGACATGCTTTCTATTGAACCTTCAACACGTGTTTATTTTGTTGATGAAGAAAGCGATGAACACTCTGTAGAAAAAGACCTTGATAATTTTCTTGAAGGTCTTTCGGAACGAGCTGGTCTTGACCTGTTAGCTTTTGTAGACTACAACGGCTACGTTTTTGGCGGCTATGGAATAGATTCTGGAATTTCTGTAAACGATTCTTTTGTACGAAAAGCCCTGCGCGGAGAACAAAGCTTTGCCTACGACGGCTTTGGAAATCTTATATATGGTCTTGTTGCAGCCTGCCCTGTTTTTGATGATGATGAAATTGTAGGTTGTATTGTAACAGGCTACGAGCTTGCCGACAGCGGTGAAGAATCATACATTCAGGTTGTAAATGACAACTATGGTGTAGACTGTACTGTATTCAAAGGAAAAATCAGAGCATCTACAACTCTTGGTGCAAACATGGTTGGAACAGAACTTTCAAACGAAGCAATTGTAAAGCAGGTTCTTTCAAAAGGAATACCATATGACGGCATGAATACAATCAATGGACGCGAATATTATTCAAACTATGACCCTCTCATAAGTGATGACGGAACAATTACCGGTATGACCTTTGTTGCAAAACCAATATATGTAATTGAACAGATTAAGATGACAACTATAAGCATGGTTGTTCCTGTTGCTGTTGGCCTTGTGCTTTTCCTTGCACTTGCCGGCTATCTTTTTGTTCGCTGGATTATGAAACGAATCAAGCATGTTTCCGACTTCCTTGAAGACCTTGCCAGTGGCGATGCCGATTTGTCTAAGCGCTGTGCCCTTTATATCCGCGACGAAATTGGAACTCTTGTAATAAACTTTGACGCCTTTATGGATAAGCTGCAGGAAATTGTACGCACCCTTAAAAATTCAAAGCAGGAGCTTGGTTCATCTGGAGAAACTCTTGATTTGGGAACTCAAGACACCTCAAGCTCAATCACTCAAATTATTGCAACAATTGAAAGCATTCACGGACAGATTAATAATCAGACAAAAACTGTTGGAGCTACAAGCGGTTCTATTCGAACAATTTCAAGCTCAATTACAAGTCTTGACGACATGATTGAAGAGCAGTCTGCAAGCGTAACACAAGCCAGTGCAGCCGTAGAAGAAATGATTGGAAACATCAACTCGGTAAAGCATTCTGTAGAAATGATGTCAGACTCATTCAAGACACTTCAGCACGATGCCGAAAACGGATTTGCTAAACAGAATAATGTAAACGAACAGATTAAGCAGATTGAAGGTCAGTCAGAAATGCTTCAGGAAGCCAACGCTGCAATTTCTGCAATTGCAGAACAGACAAACCTTCTTGCTATGAACGCCGCAATTGAAGCTGCCCACGCTGGCGAAGCCGGAAAAGGATTTGCAGTTGTTGCCGACGAAATTCGTAAGCTTAGTGAAACTTCATCTGAACAGTCTAACAAGATTGGTGAACAGCTTACAAATATTCAGAACTCAATTTTTACTGTTGCTAATTCTTCTACCGACGCAAGTGACGCCTTTGCACACGTTGCTTCTCAACTTAAAAATACCGATGAGCTTGTTTACCATATTCATTCTGCAATGGAAGAACAAAACGAAGGTTCTAAGCAGATTATGGAAGCTCTTCAGAACCTGAACAATTCTACAATTGAAGTTCGCAATTCTTCTCACGAAATGCAGGCTCGCAACTCACAGATTGTTGAAGAAATGGAACACCTGTACGAAAGCACAAAGATGATGAACAGCAGCATGGAAGAAATGGCTGTTGGTGCCCGCAAGATTAATGAAACAGGTGCTACGCTTGGCGAGATTTCGGAGCAGGTTAAAGATTCCATCAACAAGATTGGTGAACAGGTAGACTTATTTAAAGTTTAAAAGGATTTTTTATGAACATTCAACAAATTTCTCGCCCGGGGTCTACAAAGGCCCAGATGCTCTATCATGAAAATCCGGATGTGTTTCATGTGAACACGTTGCCGGATCATTGTTATTTTGTGCCTTTTGCAACTGGGCAAAACCCTTTTGAAGAACGCACCCGCTCTAAACGATTCCAGCTTTTGAACGGGCGCTGGGGCTTTAGTTATTATTCAAGCCTTATTGATTTGCCTGATGATTTTGCAGAAGTAAAGTTTGCACAAAAGGTGCTTGAGGACGGTAAAAAAATTCCGGTTCCTTCTAACTGGCAGCTTCATGGATATGACAAAGCTCAGTACACAAACGTTGATTACCCTATTCCTTATAATCCTCCGTTTGTACCTGATGAAAATCCTGTTGGTGTTTATTATAAAACCTACGACTACAAAGCAGACGGTCTTGAAAAAATTCTTTGTTTTGAAGGTGCCGACAGCTGCATTTACCTTTATGTAAACGGTAAGTTCTGCGGATTTTCGGAAGTAAGCCATCACACAAGCGAGTTTAATATTACACCACTGCTGCACGAAGGTTCAAACATCATAACAGTTGCCGTTCTTAAATGGTGCTTTGGAACATATCTGGAAGACCAGGATAAAATCCGACTTTCGGGAATCTTCCGCGATGTTTATGTTTTGAGCAGACCTAAAAAGAGGATTGCTGATTACAGGGTAAAGTCGACCGCAGCTGTCGTGGAACTTACAGTATATGGAAGTGATGCGCAGGTGAAGCTTGATGACCCTGATGGCAAAACACTTTTTACTGGCACCGCAAAAAAAGGTGAAGTACTAAAAATAAAAGTTGCTTCCCCAACCCTTTGGTCCGCAGAAACTCCTATTTTGTACAAACTAACACTGCAGACAAAAGACGAAGTTATTGGTGAAGAAGTAGGCTTCCGTAGTATTACTGTAGACAAAGGTGTCCTCAAAATAAACGGCAAGGCAATTAAGTTCCGTGGTTCAAACAGACACGACAGCTACCCGGATACCGGCTATGCTGCAAGTGTTGAACAGCTTGAAAATGACCTGCGCCTTATGAAGCAGCATAACATAAATGCAATCCGAACTTCGCACTACCCTAATGCTCCTATTTTTTACAAGCTCTGCGACCGCTATGGATTTTATGTTATTGACGAAGCAGACCTTGAAATGCACGGCGGAGTTAGCGTAAACAACACTGCCCACTGGGACTGGTCTGACTATTCCGGAATTGCACTTGCAGCAAGCAATCCTCTTTTTTACAAAGGCATTCTTGACCGCGAAAAAATCTGTGTTACACGCGACATCAACCGTCCATGTGTAATTATGTGGTCCATGGGAAACGAATGCGGTAACGGTCATAATTTTACAAAAGCCGCCCAATGGATTAAGAGTTTTGACAATACACGCCTTTTGCACTACGAAAGCGTACACAATCAGGGAGACACTACCGACAAGCCTTATGATGTTGTTTCGCGTATGTATCCTTCTCCTGCAGACTGGAGTAAATTCCCTGAGAACAAAAAAGAAAAACGTCCTTTTATACTTTGCGAATACTGCCACGCTATGGGAAACGGACCCGGCGACCTTGAAGATTATCACAAGGTATTCCACAGCTCTCCTCGATTCTGTGGAGGCTTTATATGGGAATGGTGCGACCACAGCATAGTAATGGGCAAAGCAAAAGACGGTACCATAAAATACGGTTACGGCGGCGACTGGGGAGAACGACATAATGACTCAAACTTCTGCTGCGACGGCCTTACTTACCCCGACAGACGACCCCACACAGGATTGCTGGAAGCAAAGCAGGTTTACAGACCAGTGCGCGTTGCGCTCCACGAACAGGCCTTCACCTTCTGGAACCTTCTTGCCTTTACAGATGCAGCAACAGTTTTTGACTGCCGCTATGAATTAACAATTGACGGAAAGATTATTCAGACTAAAAAGCTCTCTCTTCCTGCTCTGCCACCACTTAAGAAAACCCGCGTAGAAATTGCCGGCCTTCCAGACTGTACAAACAAAGATGCTTACATCCGCTTTATATTTACTCAAAAACAAGATACCCTTTGGTGCAAAAAAGGCTATGAAGTTTGTTTTGACCAGGTTCAGCTTGGAGCGCCTGCCAACGCAGACTTAGAAGCCGAAATCCTTAAAAAAGCTTCGTTCATGCCTGAGCTCCCCGGACAGAAACCATGGCTCCCTGGTAAACGAAACGAAAAAGGCATTCAGGAAAATGCACGTGCCGAAATTGAAAAACTCATTAAGTTTGTTCGCGCCGCAGAAAAAAAGAACGACACAAAAAACGGAAACGGACTTTGCTATAACGTAAAGCTTGGCAACACAGAATACAACTTTAACCGACGCACCGGAATGTTTGACTCCATAAAAGTTCAGGGAACAGAGTTTCTTAAAAAACCGCTAAGTTTTAACTTTATGCGCGCCCCGCTCGATAACGACCCTATGCGCGGTGAATGGTTTGGAGCCCACCTGCACGACTTTGAAACAAAGGTTTACGGTTCCCGCATTGAAAAATCACCCGACGGAAAAACTGTAAAAATCATTGTGGACCAGGGCTTTGTGTGGAGCGTTCACCAGCCGTTTATGTATGGCACAGTGATTTATACATTAGGGGCCCTTCGAGTGCCTCAGGGACCCCAGTCCCCTTCGCTTTCCGTCGAATTCAACTTTACTGCAACACGCCGCATATTCATTTTGCCGCGAATAGGACTTCGCCTGTTCTTAGACAAATCATTCGACAAGGTTGAATACTACGGCTACGGACCAACCGAAAGCTACATAGACAAGCATCAGGCAACTTATGCAAGCATATTTACTTCTAAAGTAAGCGACCAGTACGAACCGTACATAAAGCCACAGGAAAACTCTTCTCACTACGGCTGCCGCTATGTTCGTGTAAAAGGTAAAAAGCTTGACCTTGTTTGCACAGGAAAAAATCCGCAAACTCAAAATCAGAAGTACATAAGCTTTAATGCAAGCCAGTACACCCAGGAAGAACTCTGGTCAAAACGCCACAACTACGAACTTGAAAAATCGGACTATACTGTGCTTTGTCTTGATTATCAGATGGCGGGAGTTGGCTCTAATTCCTGCGGACCTGCGCTCTATCAGAAATACCGCATACAGTTGCCTTGTGTAACCGGTCAATTGAACATTTGTTTTATTACTGGAGGCAGTAAATGAAAAAACTTTTAATTTCTATTGCAGCAGTTTTTATGCTTGCCACAGGTCTTTTTGCAAATGGCCTTGATAACAAAAATGCAATTGGTATGTATGTACTTGCCGGAAATACAACAGTAGGCGGAATTCAATATGAACACCGTTTTTCCAATTTTATAGGAACAAAATTCGGTGCCTTTGCATTTTATGATGATGACGGTTATACAGATCCTTTTAATATGAATTTAACTGTTCAAACCGATTTTACACTTTATGAAACAGACTGGCGCGACAAAATCTGTTCAAGACTTTTTGCTTATGCTCTTGCCGGTTATGATGCCAGAATTGCACGTACCTATGATTACGAAAATGACAAGAAAAAAACCGAAACCTTTGTAAGCAATGCAATTGCAAGTGCAGGTTTCGGCTTTGATTTTATTTTCTTTGACCACCTTTCTGTTCCGGTTCAATTTGGTTTTATGGGCACCTTCCCAAATGAACCAAAAGTCGGCTTCTGCGGCGGAATAGGCGTACGCTACAGCTGGTAGTGTCATTGCGAGCGCAGCGCGGCAATCTACTTTACTTCTTGTAAATACGCTTAACCTTCTTGGTTGTAGTCATTTCAAGCGGCTCATCAAGAAGGGTTACCTTTGAAATGCGCTGGTAAGTCAAAAGAGTTTTATTTACAGTATCAACAATCATTTCAACTTCCTTTAAGACCTTTTCCATGTCGCTTGGATTTTTTCGGTCGGCACCAAGTCTGCTCAAAAGTCCGTCAGAAGGATAAATGAGTGCCTCAATTTCTTCGCCGGCATCCTGACCATCTGGAATGTAACCCTGAACTGTAATCTGCTCAAGCTCGTCATAAAGCTGGAATGCATTTTCAATTTCTTCAGGATAAACGTTTTTACCACCGGCAGTAACAATCATATTTTTTGCACGACCGCTGAGCATTACATAACCGTCTTTATCTACCCAGCCAAGATCTCCTGTTTTAAACCATCCGTCTGCTGTAAAGGTAGCGGCAGTTTCCTGCGGCATATTGTAGTAGCCTTTCATAATCATCGGGCCTTTTACACAAAGTTCACCAACGCCATTTTCGTCTTTATCAATTACCTTGAATTCAACCTCGCGCAGATTTTTTCCAACACTTTCAATCTTAAATGCATAAACAGGATTAAGCGCAATAATAGGCGAAGTTTCTGTAAGTCCGTAACCCTGAACAAAGTCAATTCCAAGTTCGTTGTAAGCCTTGAATACACTTGGAGCCAAAGGTCCGCCACCACAGATTGCAATACGAAGTGTATAAATGTTTGCCTTTTTCAAAACAGACTTGAACAGCACTTTTCCAGGATTGCAGTTTGTAAGCTTTTTAATGATATAAGAAAGTCCCATAAGGAACTTGATAATTCCGTAAACAAAGGCACCCTTTTCTTTAATGCCCTTCATAATTCCGGCAAGCAGCTTGTTGAACAAAAGAGGAACTCCAAGCAGCATTGTAATTTTTCCTTCGCGAAGCTCCTTCATCATTTTGCTAACAGCCATTGTTTTTCCGAATACAATTTCGGCACCAACCCCAATTGCTTCAAGGAATACAGCAGTCATTGTGTAAGCGTGGTGAATAGGAAGCAGTGCATAGAAAACATCAGTTGAATAAATATTCATGTTTGTCTGGGCAAGGTAAACATCACTAACAAGATTTTTATGAGTAAGCATTACACCCTTTGGAACGCCTGTTGTACCGCTTGTAAACAAAATTGCGGCAAGGTCATCTTCGGCCGGGTATGTAATTTCCGGAGTTTGGGTTGTGCTTAAATTATAAACATAAGTATCCTGATGTTCACGAGAAAGTGAATAAACTCCAAAATCGGTTTTCTTATTCTTAAAATAATCGTATTTTTCAACATCAACAAAAAAGAATTTAGGCTTGGCAGTATTCAAAAGATTCTCAATTTCTTCATTGTGAAGACCGTAATCCATAGGGCAGATTGTAGCACCGGCATAAAAAGCAGCAAGATAAACTACAGCCCATTCAGGAGAGTTCTTGCCCGAAACAGCAACCTTGTCTTTATACTTAACGCCATTTGCAGCAAGCCAGTTAGCAAGTTCAACAACCTTTGTTTTTGCCTGAGAATAGGTCAATGTATTTCGAGAACCGCCAGGTCCGTCAAAATCGGTAAAACAATTATTGTTCGGATATTTTTCACAGATAATATCAAAAACTTCTTTTAAGGTTGGCCAGGTGCCTTTAAAAGCTTTTCCACGGTATTCGTTAAGCCAGGCCACAGGATCTGTCTGTTTCATGTTGATTGATGCCATTTTTTCTTCCTATGTTTTATATTTTGTTAATCTCTTCTATTATGACACGAATTGAAAATATGTCAAGGAAAAGAGGGGGATAAATTAGATAAAAAAAGACCCTGTATAAGACTAGATTGCTTTCGCAACGCATGGCACGACGCCCACTTTCATCTTATTAGGATCTAAATATGTATAATATACTATAAAAATACTATAAAAAACTATTAAAATGCAAGTCGCTTTTATTTCGATCCCTGCAACGCCACTAAAGTTTCAGAGAAAAGAGATTGCCTATCAATTATTCTTTGCATAAAAAATTTTTCATCAAGCCGAAATAAATAATCATCTAAAGGTTCTATACAGAACTGATTTCTTTTTTAAACTAACTGTTGAGGTAAATGTTATTTTACAACAATTTAATAATAAAAGGAGAAAACTATTGTTATATAATGTCTTGAGAACGGAAAAAATGGCTGTTTTTTTGTGTGAAAAATGATTGGAAAATTACAATTTCAATACATGCAGACTTTTTACTGAATACACTTGAAAATAATGCTATTCTTGTTACTAATAATGAATAGCATCTGAGAAAAATCAAAGATTTAAAATACGAAGTTTAGCGTTAAGAGTTGTAGTTATGTCTGAGAAAAATTAATCAAAGAATTCCAGTCGGGGATTAGATTTTTTTCTCTAGTTTTTCAATATATGAGAGAGATTCAGCTTTTTCATTTTCTTATAAGGTTTTCACATTTGTAAATATTTCCATTCTTCGAACAAATTAAATAATCTACACCATCTTTCTTTGCCATACAATAACCATTTATAGATGAAGACATTTCATCATATTTCTCTTTGGTTATACACTCTCCTTTTTTATTGATTAAACAATATTTCCACTGTGCATCTTGACATATTTTCAATACAGCGACTTCATCTGAAAATGGATATATATAATCAGCTTTTATTCCTTTGGCTAGAATTGTTCCCTTCTTATCAATTATGTGCCAATTATCTGAATAAAAAGTTTGAGATCTTGATAATAATATAAAATCATTATCATCTTTTGTTAAAACGATAACTCCATCTGTTGCAGAGGGAAACCAATTCCAATCATCCATATCTGAGTCTTTTTTTATATTAGCTTTTATAATCAAATTACAATTCATATCATAAAAACCTAATACACCATTTTGTAAATTTTTCCCAAAAACAAGCCCTTCATTAAAACTTCTTATAGCAAATTGAAAAGAAACTTTATTCACAATTCCTTCCGTTGTAATTAAACAAAAGCCTTTTGATTTATATCGACATAAGGCCGTATTATAAAGTGGATCGTAACTATATATTTCCAGAATTTTTTTATCATCAAAAAGATATGTTCCATCTTTTGTTAGTATATTCTCATTGGCGCCATTAAAAACAATCATATAATTATAAGTTGAATTATGATCATGTTGTAAATTATTTAGAAATCTAATTCTATTACTATTCTCATCATATATTACAGTATCTGTTCCTGTACAAATTGAATAATACCCATTTCCGAGAAGAATAATATTTTGTATATTTTTAGCCCCGAATTCATTAAATAATACTTTTGTTTTTCTCTGTTCAGAATACAAAACAAATGTATTATCGTTCCATTCTTCAATTGAATCGAAACTTGGTTCCATTACAATTTCTAGATTTGAATTAACAAATCCAATTTTTTTATTTATTTTAAATGGAATTATTCTATTATTCTGTGCCCAAATTGTTATTAGTGAAAATGAAACCATTACATAAAAAAATATTTTCTTCATTTTTTATAGTCCACCACTTTATTTTGTTTTTATTTTTTCATAATAAAAAGAATCATAATCATACCATTCTTGAAAATCAGTCTCGTTATTGAAAACCATTGTACTCACACCTCCTGTTGAATTTCCAGAACTGTTATGACTAAAATAAATTTTTCCATCTTCCGCTTTTCTTAATATTCCCGTATGGTCTTGGTATTTATATGGAGAATCGCTCATGAACACTATGTATGCTTCTCCTTTTGTTAATGTGGGAGCCTTTTCTTTTTCATTTCGTGAAATTCCATTCTTCTCAGCATTCTTAATATGAGAAGCAACATTATACTGTTGAGAATCTCCTGCAAAATATGAATCCTTATATAGTTCACTCTCCCTTAGAATTGTTTGATCATAATCATCACATTGATAGGTTGATTCTCCTGGATTACCATCTTTTGGAGATTTATATTTATCATCTTTATGATTATTCATTGCAGCTTCAAGTTTATATGTCTTATCTGTATATGATCTCCAAGTTCCATATCTATCACGATATGCCAACCCCCACAAATCCACAAAGTTGACAGGATCATTGTTAACATACGCAAACCAGTTGGTTCCATCACGTATCGGATCAACTGTCGTAAAGCGGGCAGACTGCGGAGCATAATCTCTGTAACCATAGTTATAAAGCTTTGAAGTAGAGTCTTTCTGCTTACCAAGATATCCGAAGTCTGTTTCTCCAGACAGGTCCCCCTGTACAAGGGAGCCAAACACATCGTATGTGTATTCTCCAAGCTTGTAGCCATAATTATCAGTTACGGAAGATACACTTCCAAACAAATCTGTCGTAAAATACTGCGTCCCTTCTGCAGTACCCTGTGCAGCAAGCGTGCCGTTTACAGAAATCTGTGTACGCTCTCCTGTGTAACGGCTCGTTGTAGTTTTATATTTTCCGTCTTCAAGATAGAAATACCTGTTTTCTTCACGGGCTTTTTCTTCACTTATATACCTGTAACGATCCCCCGTAGGCTTCCCTGTCTTCCCCCACTGGATTCCTTTGTTATTACTATCTGTAAACATACCGTTTGCAAAGGTCGAGCTCTGTTTTATTACCTCAAAAGATAGTCCGTCATAAAGGGTACGGAGTGCCGCCTCCCCCTTGTCCTGGACAATTATACGGCGGCCAAAGGCGTCATAGGCATAGGTTGTCTGGCTGTACTCCTTATTCTTTCTGTCGGTTACCTCGCAGTAAATAAGGCGGTTCTGTGCGTTATAGGCATATTTGGTTGACTTTAAGGCGCTTTCTTCCGTAAGAAGGTTACCCATGTTGTCATAGGAATATGTTACAAAGCTCTGATCTCTTGAACCGCTTGAAAGAAGGCAGTTTTCTTTGTCATAACTGTATTCTATTGTTCCAAACCGTGTCATCTTAAAAGCCCTGTTTCCGTTCCTGTCATAGCCGTAGCTTTCCTTTATGAACACATTAAGGTTTGTAAGGCTTCCTGCAACACCATACTGCATTGAATTCATAAGCTGGACAAGTTTTTCGTATGTTACTGAATCAAGATATTTGTTTTCTCCAAGCTCTGAGGTTACGGGAAGACCGTTGGTTTCTGCCTCTTCTTTGAGTGTATTTATCATTACCTGGGAGTAAGGATACCAGACTGTCTCAAGCTGGCCTTTTTTGTTGTATTCGTAAAGGGTAACTTTTCCTTTGTTGTCTACGGTAGCAGTACGTTTTCCGTCTATTCCGTAAAGGTAGCCTTCCGCCCACTGTAATTCTCCCCTTTCAGACTTCTGTGCCTTTACGACTGCACGGCCTGCTTTGTCATAGAGAGTAGTTTCTGCTATTCCGTTTCCAAACTTTCTCAATACTTCCCTTCCGTTTTTGTCATAATCTAATTTTACACTCAGTCGCTGCTTGTTGTCAAAAATTTCTTTTACTTCACTGTTCTTACCATAGGTGTAAACGGTTTCACGGTTTGAGCTGTAAAGGCGTGTTCTGTTTCCTGAGCCGTCATATTCAAAATAAACTTCTTCGCCTGTGGTTACATCTTTCTGGTATATCATTCTGCCGCCCTTGTCGTAACGGTATTCTGTCTTACCGTATGCATTCTGAGCTTCCATAATGTTTCCTATTGAGTCATAGACAAAACGGTTTTCACTTCCATCTGAATACCTTACGGTACGAACCGTCCTGTCAGGAGAATAAACAATAGTCGTGGTGCTTCCGTCAAAGTTGGTCTGGCCGTCCATCTGACCGTCTGCGTCATAGGAATATATCTGTGTAAGTCCATTCCGATTTACTTCATCCGTAAGCCGTCCGTAGGCATTGTAATTGTAGACATAGCTTTCTCCGTTTCCGTCCTTTACGGTTATGCTACGGCTGTCAGGCCCATAGTTATATAACTCAATGACTTCTCCGCCGCAAAGGACTTTCTTTATTCTTCCGCCGTCGTCATATTCATAAACCTTTTCGCTGTCGGCTCGGGACTTTTCCTTTACAAGCCTTCCGGCCTTGTCGTAAGAAGCTATGTAGACAGTACCGCATTCGTCATTTACCTTTTCCAAAAGTCCCATGTAGTTGTACTTGTACTCAGTCTTTTCTCCGCCGGGAGCTGTTACAGTCCTTATTTTTCCAAGGGCATTATATTCATAAGTAGTTACCTCTTCATAGCCGTCGTAAGACTTAGCCAGCTGGTTCTGGCTGTCATATTCATAGCGCCTTATGTTACCGTTTCCGTCCGTCTGCTTTATTACGTTTCCAAAGGCATCAAGTTCGCTTACACTCTTATACTTTCCGCCTTCCGTTACTGTTACCTTCCTTCCCTTATCTGAATAGTCATAGGTAACATAATAGACTGCAGAACTTTCATCCTGGCTGTCTCCGTTAATCTGTTTGATTACCCTGTCAAAGTTATCGTACTCATACCAGATTTTCTGGTTTTCACTTATGACGCTTTCTACCCTTCCGCGGCTATCGTAATTATAGTATGTAAACTTTCCGTAGCGGTCTTTGACGGACTCTATACTTCCGTCTGCAAAATAGGTACTTTCGGCCTTTTCGCCGTTTTCTTCTCCGGCTTTCTTAAGCCTTCCGTTTTCATATATATAACTGTACCAGCCGCCGTGAGAAGACTGCTCTCCGTCCATACGGCCTGCTTTTGTATAACTGACAAAACGGGTTTCGTTATTTCCGTCTGTTGTCTTATAAAGGTTTCCGTATCTGTCGTATTCAAAGAATGTCTGATGGTTCAGGCCGTCTGTTACGGTCAGAATCATTCCCTTGCCGTTTAATATCTGACGATTATATTTCTGTACTAAAACCTCTTCTCCCGCTTCTGAAAGAAGATTTGAAAGATCATTAAGTGTAACCGTAAGTCCTTCTTCCCTGATTACCTTAAACTGCTTAACTTCAGAAACTTCCCCATGCTCGTAATCATATACTGTTACCCAATTTTCCCTTTCTCCGTGAGAAGTCTGAGCCTTTATCTTTCCTTCAGGTGTATATAGATATGACGAAACAAGGGTTTCATTTACTCCGTCTCCTGCATAGATTTTTAACGGAAGGTGCCGCCTGTCATACTCTATTCTTGTTTTATGGACTGTTCCCATTAAGGTATCTTTCTGGATGACATCAGTCATATCCTTACGGTCGTTTGAAACGTAGGTTGTTTCAAGTCCGTTGTAATCTTTCTGTACTACCGTGTGACCATTGTAAATATATTCCTTAATCTTTTCCTCGTCCAGCGTTACTTTTTCTACGCGGTTACGGCTGTCATATTCATATAATGTTACGACCCCGTCACAGGTTTCGGTTTTAAGGTTTCCATATTCATCATAAACATAATCTGTAGTTACTGCATTCTGACCGTAAACTGTCCGCTGTATAACTTGTCCTTTTTCATTTATTTTATGACTATAAACTCTTTTTCCTCCAACCCTATATTCAACAAGGTTTCCATTCTCATCCCGGAAATATTCATATATAACTCCGTCACGATCGGTATAACTGGTAATCTGATTAAACTCATTATATGTCCATAACTCTGTCGAATTATTACTGTATCGGGCTGATAGTTTATTTCCTCTGTCATCATAACTGTAATATGTTGTATCTCCGTTCTCTGTTACAGAAGCTGGATTTCCTCCGTCTCCTGTATACCCATTTACAATAATAGTTCCATCTGCCCTTATTTCTTTTACGGTCCTGTGCTTATTATCATATTCATAAATTGTTTTATTTCCGTCATGATCTGTATAAACAGCTTTCTTTCCATCCCTGTCATATTCAAAATGTTCTTCAAATTCTTCTTCATTCTTTGTTTTTGTTGCAAGACATTTTCCATCTCTTGTAACTTCACCATATGTAAATACTATGACAGAATCATCACACTTTTTTAAAGCACACATTCTTCCGTTATCATCATAATCCATTGTAACTGTGTCGCCATCTTCGTCTGTTACGGTTTTTAGTTTATTTCTGTCATAAGTATAGCTGATCGTAAAAGTATTGAAGCGTTCATTTTGTATTTTTTCAATATAATTACCAATATAATTTACGATATAACTCTCACCGTTAGAATCAGAAATCCTGGATATTTTACCATCAGAACTACGGTTTATTTCTACACTATTGGAGTTCCTGTCAATGATTTTTGTTATTAGGCCGTTTTCATCATATTCATTTATAGTACCGTCATAAAAAATAACCCTGTATCCCTGCGCTGAAGTCCTGCATTCTGATATAAGGGTTTCATTCTGTCCTTTCCAGACTCCGCTTTCATTTTGTGTTTCATAAAGAATATGAGAGTAACCATTTTCATCAATTACGGTAAGAGTATCAAGCCCTGTATATTCTGCCGTATCCATTCCGGGGAAAATAACTATCTTATTTTTTTCCTTTCGTGTATCAGACTTTAAGACTACTTCATTATAATACCTTTGGGTTTCTGCTATTCTCTGTTCGTATGCAGCTTTCTTTTCTTCCAGGGTTTTCATGCCGGCATTAAACTCATTAAGATCATTACGTAATCTCAATAATTTTTTTCTGTATGCACTATACAGACTGTCTGCCTTGTTCTCAAAAGATTCAAACCCTTTGGCATCAGATTGAAATTTTTTAAAATCTTCTTCATGTGGCCTACAGTCACTGATTCTTTTTTCAAGAACAGCTTTTCCTTTCTGAAGATTTGGTATTTTATAAATTCTAATCAGATTCCTTTCTATCTGATCTATTTCTGCTTTTAATGCTTCATCATACCTTAGTTCAGCCTCATATATTTCATGTGCAAGTGGTTCTATTCCAAGAATTATCCTTTGATCAAGATTCGTTGCCCATCCAAGCCCAAAAGTTGAAACAATAAAACTGTTTGAATCGTAATTGCGTATAACCTTTAAAAAATCAAAGTTTGGACTTTGAATATCGGTCTCACTTTGTATATAGCTTCCGGTAGTTATCTTTACAGGGTCCCCAGGAGTAATTGAATACTCCGATGCAAGATAATCATTTATAGATGTTATTGTTCCGTAGGTTAACTGCTGTTTAGCATCAACTCTTGCATGCAGTTCCCGTTTTTTTGCCTCCAGTTCGGCCTTTTTTTCTCCAATATCCTCAGGATTCTCTTCTGTCCCAGTTTCTACACTATTAAGATAATCATTCAATTCCCTTATTTCTTCTTCAAGGGCTTTTATTTTTTGCCTGTTATTATATATTTCCTGAGCCAGATCATGCTGTTCACCAGGCTCTGTATGATCAATTATTAACAGCAACTCCGAATCATCATACCCGTTATATTTTTCCATATGTTCGGCAAGCTCTGCTGCTTTTTCTTCGTCGGTTTTGGTCTTTCCTTTTGCGTAAACCATGCTGACCAGTATCATAAAAAACAGAATTACAACCGTTATCCTTTTTTTCATAAACTATTCCTCCTTAATTCTTCTAAAAAACTGTATAAAACAATTTATCAAGCAAACTACCAGAATTCCCGCTTATTGTCGGAACCCATCTCTGGCTGTTTTTTACAAATGAACACTGGCCAGATTGAGACAGATTTTTAATATATTCCGAAGGATGTCTGCTTGAAACAATATACGCACTTTCTTTTGGTATAAAATAAATACTGATTTCAGGAACATTTCCATCTGGTGACATTACGGCGCCATCTACTGCCTGTACCAGATTATTTGCAGACTGCTTAAGTTCTGGTTTGACAAAAGATGTATAATTCAATGCTAACGCTCTGACTTCAAGAAACATATCGCAAGGATATGTCTGTGCACTGTAAGCTTTTGAAGAGCAAAGGGTTTCAAACAGAACCTGCCGGCTTTCATTATCCGTAACCGAGAGCGATAGTTCTCCTGCAAAATTCTCAAAGCTTTCAAACAAAGCATTTATAGCTGATGTCGTATAAACAAATGCTGGAACAGAACTGGTCTGGCTCATAGTCTGTGCAATTTCAAAAGATGAACAGCTTCCTTTTTCAATTCCTTCCAGTAGTTTTTTATAGTCCCAGCCCTGTGATGGTGTCATACCTGGACAGCCTGTAATATATGTTGTACATTCTTTTAATTCATATAAACTTTCAATTACGCCGCCAAAACAGGTATCAAATCCTATTACACAAAGTCCCTGTCCTATAACTGCTTTTTCAAGCTCATTTATGCTCATTGCCCTGTCTGATCTTTCGTCAATTGCAAATGATCCCAATCCGGCTCCATGCCCCCACATTATGAGTGCATATTTTTCTGCGGGATACGCTTCTTTTGAAAACTCTATGAATGTTTTTAAAACCATCCAGTCAGCAGTATCAAGTTCTGTCTGTATAGTTGCAGACAATCCTAAAGGAGCGCAATCAAGTCTTTTTGAAATAATATTACTTCCGCTGCCCGTATCATGCGCAATTTCAAAAAACCTGGTGTCGTTCCAGTTGCCATCTGTTTCATCGTAGCCTTCATGCCTGTCCACAAGTACAAGAACATTTATCCCCTCATATTCTGCCTTTTCCATTGCCTTAAGATTTTTAAGTGCATAGGTTTCAAGATCATTGTCCGCCGCCATATAAACCATAAGGGTAAGTTTTGCAGTTTTTGGGGTTACATCTACAATCGAAGTTTTTGGATTCGACATAGAACAAGCAGATAAAACAATTAGAAAAAGTATTAAAGACAAGATACGTATTATTCTTATTTTCATGGCTACTGCCCCCTTCCTGATACGGTATACACACCAAGACTGTCTTTCCATTCATGACCGTCTGCATATTTAATACGGCTTATATAAAACTGATCTATGTAATATCCTTCTTCGTTTCTTACTGTTATATATGGGTCAAGGCTTACACACAGTTTTTTTGTTTCTCCTGCTGCGATAGACACACTGTAAGCACTTACTTTAGTACCTGTTCCAATAAATGCCATAAGCCCTGTTTTTTTGTCATACACATTCATCCTTATTTCCATAAAACAGACTTTACTTTTAGACCTGTTATAAAAATCAAAATATACACCGCCAGTTTTACACGAAGAATCTTCCTGTGAACTCTTATAAACAGGGGTAGAAACTGTGAATTCTGGCCTAAGAGTCTGTGTATGACTGCACGATACAAACAGAATAAAAACAGCAGCTATAACAAAATAATGAAAAGCTGATTTTTCAATTTTCTGTAATGATTTTTTCAAGCCCATTAACATACTTTCCACCTTCCTTCTTTTGTCTTAATTGTTCCAGTAACAAAAGACTTTCTTCTATTCTTCCTTCTTGATACTTTATGACAGTCATGAAAAAGAGAGCTTCTGTGTTATCCTCATCGCATAAAAGAATCTCTCTTACACTTTCTTCTGCTTTTTCGAAAAAAGACTGTTCAAGATACATAAAAGCTTCATTTAGCTTGGCTTCAACAGTTAGTACCCTTATATATAAAATCTGGGCTTTATCATAAATAACTGTAGTTTCTTTTATATTCAGATATCTGTCTCCATAACCAGTGATAACATGTTCTCCCTTTGGTACATCCTTCAGAACGAAACGTCCACTTATGTCACTTTGACAACAATAGACCCCGTCTACACAGATTGTGTAGTTAACGACAGGCTTATTCTGGTTATCATAGATCATACCGTTGAGCGTAACAGGAGCTTTTGCCAGATCTACAGATTTGCAGGCTGTTGAAAAGAAAATCAAAAGAACGGTTATTGATATCAGGAATTTTTTCATCATTCTTCCTCCGAAATATAAATTTTATTTTCCGGTGTCCTGTAGTAATAAAAGGTTTTTCCGTTTTTCTTAACTGTTCCAATTTTTTTATAGCCGTCTATTCTGTTTAAATTTTTCTTTGCAACACCAGATAAGTCTTCCTTTAAGGTAATAGAGGCCTCCTTTCCTTCTTTTTTTCCTATAAAAATATTTGAAAGCGTCTCTTTTTTTTCTGGATTTTCAATAATCTGGTTTTTATTCACAAGCAAGCCTTCTATACTCACCTGATATGAATCCAACGTACTGTTTCTGTTTTCTGAAAAATTTAGTAAATATAAATTATTTTCAGTAAAAAGTATGTTCAGCCTTTCATTAAGCGACTTTAGATTTCCTTCTGTAACTCTCATCAAGAATGTCACCCTTCCATCATCCTGTGCTATACCGCTTGAAAGCATCTGTGCTCCAGTCCTTTTAAACTCATCAGATAACCTTTCCTGAATTTCTAAAAGTGCCATTGAGTCTTCTGAAGGAACTATGCTATATGACAAATCTGTCTCTATCTTTATCTCGAATGCTTCTTTTTCATCCCAGTAGGTGATGTTCTGGCAGATACATTTTTTTACAAAATCTGCTTCATTAAGCTCTTTAATAAGTTCATAAGACTGCTTGCCTTCTGCGGAAAAATCAAGAACTGCCGAGTTTTCTGATGTAAACTGTAAAGAATTAATAATAATCCCGTGTCTTTCAAAAATAAAAGAGCAGTTGTTTATAACATCAAACATGTTCTTATGCAGTCTTACTTCAGGAGTTTCAACAACAGGAAGTTCTGTTTCTTCTTTATGATGTTTCGTATCCATCGCTTTTATTATTCCAAAACCCGCAGCCGATAAAACAAGAAATGAAATAATCCCAAAAAAGCAGATCCGCCATTTTCTTCTTTCCCCGTTTCTTTTAAAGTTAAATCCTGAAAACATTTTTATCTTTTTACCGTCTTCTGTTTCAAAATAAAATATGCAGTTTTTCTCGAGGATTCTTTTTTCTGTATAAAGGGCTTTTGTAATAACGACAACCCTTGCCCTCCTGCCATATGCATCCTTTGTGAAAAAATAATCCCAAAGACTTTCAGAAGAAAATCCAGGATGTTTTTGTATAAGCGCCTGCTTTATAAAATCATATATGGCTTTTGAACCCATGATTTTCTGAGGAATTGGAATTACATAGTTTTCCGCATATGGTAGAGTAAGCTTTATCTTCATTCACTATCTCCGTTTCCACGAATATATGTCTTTTGCCGTTCCTTCCCCTCCTTTTTCTCCGTCACTACCATAAGAGAAAATTTCATATGGCAGGTTATTCGGTCCCGGAACTTTGTAATTGTATTCATACCCCCATGGGTCAGGTGGTAGTTCTGTATCTATATAAGGTCCATTCCAGAGCACCGGAACAGGATACAGATATGGTTTTTCCCAAAGTGCACCAAGCCCCTGCTCCTGCGTTGGAAAACGACCACAATCTAGGTAATACTCTTCAAGAGCATCCTTAAAGGTTTCTATTTCTTTATAACATTTTGTCTCTTTTGCCCTGTCTATTATTTTAATGGAGGCAATACCAACAACTACTGTAAGAAGCAGGACTACGGCAAGACACACAAGTGTTTCCACATAAGTAAATCCGCCCTGTGTCTGATTCATAATTTTTTTTATCTCTTTAACGATTTTCTCTTTTTTTTTCATTTCTTTTCCTCCGTATTATAACAGGGTACTTCCAAGATTTTGAAAAACAGGAACTATACATACCGTTACAAGTGTTAGTATATAAACCCCGGTATCAAACATTATTACCGGTTCTATAAACCGTCTTACAGTTTCTTTCTGTTTTTTTCTTTCGTACTTATAGTGTAAAAAAATCTTTTTAAAACTACCGGTCATCTCTCCGTTCTCTTCAGCTGTACATAACCAGGCGTTACAGAAACTGTCAAAGTATCCACCTTCCTGACATAAGACAGAAAGCTTTTTCCCATTCCTTATTCCACTTAAAATTCCTCCGACAATTTTAGAACCCTTCCTGTTTGCAGCATTTTCCCTGAGCACCAAACTAAAAGAATCATCAAGACTTACCCGGTTTAATGACAGATAATAAAGAGTCCTGAATAACCTGTACTGGAAATCTGATTTACCTGAACAATAAATGATGAAAAAAGCTGTTAGTGTAACAGAAACAGCAAGCCAGATATTTGCCAGGATAATACCCTTTATAAATGTAAGACGATCAACATATGAAACCAACTGTATATATGGGAGTGCGAAAATCAAAAGCAGAAAACTTAATGTAAACGCAATAAGTATAATTACTGCCGGATATAAACAGATTATGACAGTATCATATTTTCTCTCTTTTTCTTCCTTCATTTCTTCCGTTATGTTTTCAAGTACAGGAACAATATCACCGGTTTTTTCTGCGCTCAAAAGCATTGATTCATACATAGTAAGTTTCCTACATACACTGATTATTGCATGACCTGCCGACTCGCTGTTTTCAAGACCCATTTTTATTTTAGAAGCATATTTACGACATGATGGATTTTCGTTAAGGCTTTCCAGACAATGATTTAACGCTAATCCGCTTTTTAACAATGAACACAAAAGTTCCAGAAAAGCTGTTATTTCAAGTTTTTTTACAGGCCTTTTTATTCGCATAACTTCCTCACTTCGCCTTTATTCTTAAAACTTTGTATATCAGCTTCAAGGAACCTTCCTTCTCCATCTTTTTCCGTTAAAACCTGCGAAATTATGCCTTTCAGGACAGAACATACTATGTATGCCGGCACACCCATATCTATAAGTCTTAGCGGAGTTTCTTCACAGCAGCCTGTATGAAGACTTGCAAAAACAAGATGTCCGGTTAATGCAAGCCGACATGCCATCAAAGCGGTCTGCTCATCCCTTATTTCTCCAACCATGAGGATATCAGGATCATGTCTTAAAACCCTTTTCAATACTTCTGCAAATGTTTTTCCAATTCCCTCATCTACACATACCTGAAGGACATTCTTTATTCTGTATTCAACGGGGTCTTCTATTGTTATAATCTGAATCATTTTTCTGCTAAGACGAGAAATAATAGCAGCAAGTGTTGTTGTTTTTCCGGAGCCAGTCGGTCCTGTTACAAGCACAAGACCGTGCTTTAAATTCATCATGTCCTGTATTTGTTCAAGCTGACTTTTGTTAAATCCCAAAGTTTCAATTTCGGGTGCCCTTATAGCTCCTCCCAGAATTCGTAATACTGCTGATTCTCCACTTATCCCTGGTATTATAGAAACTCTTATGTCATAGATATTATTCTTTCTTTCAAAATCAAACCTTCCGTCCTGACATTTACGGTGGTCAAGTATATTCAAATCTGATAAAAGTTTTATTCTTGCAACAACAGCTGCCCCTTTTTCGCAATCAGTGTCAATCATCGGGTAAAGCTTTCCATCTTTCCTGTACTTTACATGTGTCTTCTCGCCCTCAACATCTATATGGATATCACTTACACTTTTATGAATTCCTTCAGTTATTATACTGTTTAAAAGATTTACCGAAGGTGCTGACTTTGCTGCACTTATTGCACTTTCTTTCTCTATTTCTTTATCAGAACTAGAATTTTCATTCACTCCTGAATAAGCCCTTGTAATAAGTATGTCGTATTCTTCGTTTTCTAGTCTTTTAAAACTTATACTTTTTTGAGGTAGAAAATACCTTTCAAGCCTTCCCTTTAGTTCTGCATCTGGTTCTTTTGTGTAGCCAATGATAACAAAATCCTCTTTTTCAGAGATAACCGCTATGTTATTGTTCTCGCAGAACTGTGCCGAAAGCTTTTTATTCATTCCATTCAGTTTCCTTTTTGTCTGACTTGACCTAAATAATCAAGCAACTTTTTTTCCCAGCATTCGGTTTCTTCTGTTTTCTGAATTTCTTCTATATGCGGAAGAAGATATATCGTAAGCTCTGTCTTTGTATTAGAAACATCATTTGCCTTGAAAAGGCTTCCTATCCAAGGAATTTTGGACAGAAACGGAACACCCTGGCTTGACTCAGAATCATCTGACTGACTCAGCCCGCTCAAGACTACGGGTTCTCCGCTTCTAGCAACAATCTTTGTCGTAACTGTTTTTTCCGAAGTAGGAGGGGGATTCCCGTTTTTCTTTGAAACATCTACCCCCTGCTTTGAAACAGATGTATTAATATTCATTGTTATAAGATCAGCTCCAGAAACCCATCCGTCAATTTCAAGCACAAGTCCCGATGTTATTTCACGTGTTATTGTGCTGAAAGCTTCCTTCCCGCTTTCGGAATTAATTGCAGCGTCTTTATAACGGTATGTATTTGTATTTTTAAAAGTGAGTTTTTCACCGGAAAGCCCGTATAGTGTTGTATCTGCAAAAACCGAGACCTGATTTTCTGCTATTGCTGCATTTATCTTTTCAGAAAAAGTAAGACCGAATGCTGTTATTGCATCAAAATTAATGTTTAATAGATTTCCGACTTCTCCAGATATCAAAGTCCTGTCTCCCATTGTGCTTGGCCTTATCGAGGTAGACATGCCCCAGGAAAGGCTGGAACTTTTTTCGTATTGAAGAATCAACAGGTCATATCTAACGATTTTTTTAGGCCTGTCTATTTCTTCTAAAAGCTCAAGAAGCAGGTCCCGTTTTTCAGCACTCCCGGTAAAGAAAAGAGAGTTCCCTGTTCCCGTATCATAAAGGTCTTCCTTTGATATAGATGGAGGCAGGACCTTTAGAAGTTCCTCTGGTTTTATATATTTAAGATTAATAGTCTGGATTCCGCTTTCTCTGTCAATTTCTTCAAGCCAGCTTTGGATATCCTCATACTCTTTTGCTGTGGCAAAAACAGCAAGTCTGGATCCCGTTATTTCTGTTACTGATATATTCTGATACTTTGTATTTATCAGGGTTGCGATTCTGGAAGACGGTATATTTTTAAGACCAGTTGTGTACCACCTTCGGGATCTCCCAGTTACAGATTCTCCTGTACTTCTTGACCCCTTAGGGAAAAGGTACCAGATTCCCTCAGAAAATATGGCCTCTGCATTTATCTGTTCAAGAATAAAAAACAGGGTTTCTTCCAGTGGCTTCCTGCCAAAAACAATAGCCTTTAACTTTTCATCATTCTGAAGGAAGTTTGAATACGATTCTCCTGAATACATGAATATTTTTTCAAGTACTTTTGATATACTGCAATCCTGTATGTTTACATCAAATTTTCCATCCACATAGCTAATGTCACAAATTTCATTTTCACTGTCAGTCATGCTCTTAGGAATATCTGATCTTGTTTTCTTTTCTATCTGTACACCTGCTTTATTTTCTTTAACATAATAATCAGAATGTGGCTGCAGCATCATCTTTATTGCTTCATAAACAGTCTGGTTCTCTATGTGAAAAGAATTTTTTTGAGAAGGCAGCGTTTCATATATGACAGCCTTTCCCGTTTTTTTAGAAATCTTTTCAAACACGGCTGCAAAAGTTGAATCATAGCTGTTTATTGTAATTGTTTTATCTGTATTTTCTTCTATTTTTATTTTAGTTACTGTCCATAAATTTTCACTTTTATCTACACAAAGCCTGTTCGTCTGCAAGAAGGCATCAAAAACTCTATCAAAATCTGAATTATCTTCCTGTACGGCATACAAAAAATTTCCATTGCCGGTTACCGTGTCATCACATATTATAGCCTTGCCACTTTTTAGTGAGAGAATATATACAATGTCACGAAGTTCCTGATTAACAAATTCGTACGCAGTGCTTTGTTGGGCGTATAAAATAATTGCATTCAGATAAAGGATTGTGATTAAGAAAACTGTTCTGTATGTTTTAAAACTAGTTATCGCTGAGCGAGATTGCGAGATTGCGAGATTGCGAGATTGTAAACATTTTCATCATACATTTACTTAATTATACCATATAATGGGTCAATTTGCAAATTTTTTTTCTTGGTATTTATAAAAAATTACTACTTATAGAAATTTTTTCACCCAGTCGCTATAATCTACAGCAAGGTCCGTGCAGGGCTTTGGGAGAAAAACATGTGTGGAATTGTTGGTTATATCGGCCAGAAAGAAGCAACACCAGTTCTTATAAATGCACTTAAAAAACTTGAATATCGCGGATACGACAGTGCCGGAATTGCCGTTTTTGATGGAAACGACATTGTTGTACGCAAGGCAAAGGGAGCCTTAAAATTCCTGGAAGAAAAAATTGCTGACGAAACAATCAAGGGTTCAATTGGAATTGGTCACACTCGCTGGGCCACTCACGGAGAACCAAGTGATATTAACGCACATCCACAAACAAACGTAAGCGGCTCCATTGCTATTGTTCACAATGGTATTATTGAAAATTACATGGAACTAAAAAGCTGGCTTCAGTCACAGGGAATTGTTTTCCGCAGCCAGACCGATACCGAAGTTATTGCACACCTTGTAAACTATTATTACGAACAGACACCTGATCTTTTTGCAGCAGTTATAAAAGCAATTCACAAGCTTGAAGGAAGCTACGCTCTTGGAGTTGTATGTAAAGATTATCCTGACCGACTTATTGCTGCCCGTAAAGAAAGCCCTCTCATTATTGGACTTGGAAAAGGCGAAAACTTTATTGCAAGCGATGTACCGGCAGTTCTTGAATACACACGCGACGTATTCTTCCTTGATCAGCGTGAGCTTGCCGTTCTTTATAATGACCATGTAGATTTATTCAACGACGAAGGCGAACGAATTATTAAAGAACCGTTCCATGTAGACTGGGACATTTCTTCTGCCGAAAAAGGCGGCTATGCTCACTTTATGCTCAAGGAAATTTATGAGCAGCCAAAAGCCTTGAACGACACACTCCGCCCACGCCTTGTAAAAGAAAACAATCACTATGTAGATATAAAATTTGACGAAGTTACCTTTGACGACACCTGGAAAAACGCAGGACGTGTTGTAATTACAGCTTGTGGTACAGCTTATCATGCAGGTGCTGTTGCAAAATATGCTTTTGAACGACTTGCACGCATTCCTGTTGTTGTAGACTTTGCAAGTGAGTTCCGATACCGCGACCCTATTTTAAACAAGAACGATATTTTTATTGTAATAAGCCAGTCTGGTGAAACTGCCGACACTCTTGCTGCCCTTCGTCTTGCTAAAAAAGCCGGAGCTCATATTATTGCAATTACAAACTGTGTAGGTTCTACAGTAAGCCGCGAAGCCGATGATGTTATTTATACCTGGGCCGGCCCCGAAATTGCAGTTGCTTCTACAAAAGCATACACAACTCAGCTTATGTGTCTGTGCCTGCTTGCACTTAAAACTGCACAGCTTCGCGGAACAATATCTGCCACAGAATATACTGCCCTTTTGGACGAGCTTGAACGAATCCCTGAAAAAGCACAGACAATTCTGGACAATCAGGATGTTATTCAAAAGTTTGCTTCACGCAACTTTAACAAAGAAAAGGTTTTCTATATTGGCCGCCAGTTTGACAGCGCAACAAGTCTTGAATGTGCACTTAAGCTTAAAGAAGTAAGCTACATGCATTCCGAAGCTTTTGCCGCAGGTGAACTTAAGCACGGACCAATTGCACTCATAGACCGAAAAACTCTTGTAGTTGCAACTGCCACAATGCCGTCGCTTTTTGACAAGCTCAAGAGCAATATTGTCGAGGTAAAATCGCGAGGGGCAGCAACCCTTGTAATAACCCAGAACACCGATGGAACTTTTGGCGAAAGTGCAGACGAAGTAATTACAATTCCAGACACTGATGAAGCATTTATTTCTATGCTTTCAATTATCCCGGCTCAGCTTTTTGCCTATTACTGTGCCGTACAGCGCGGTAATGATCCTGATAAGCCAAGGAACCTCGCAAAATCGGTTACTGTTGAATAAAAAATTTGATTTTCTTGCGAAATTCGGTGATAATATACTATTATGAGAAAAAAGTTGTTTTCTTTAATGTTATTATCGCTTTTCGCATTTTTGCCTTGTTTTGCACAGAATGGCTTTTTTGACAACTATGTTTACCAGTCATGGAGTGCATTCGGAGGCCTTTCGGGAACAACAGCCAACGACATTTATCAAACCTCAGACGGATACATAAACATTGGAACTTACGAAGGCCTTGTTACCTTTGACGGTGTTGAATTCAATTCCCTAAACCGAGCCGTAGATTCAAATTATAATTTTGTTTCGGTTCGAACTATTCTGCAGGATTCACACGGAACCTTATGGCTTGGTTCAAACGATGAAGGACTTCACCGCATTGCCGGTAAAGAAGTAAAAACCTATACAATTACCGAAGGACTTCCTAACAATTCAATCAGAGCACTCGCCGAAGACAAAGACGGAAATATATGGATTGGAACCGCCGGCGGTGTAGTTTATATTACTCCCGAAGACCATCTTATTTCTCCACAGTTTGCCCCGGGAACAACAGCCAATGGTGTAATTGCTTCGCACATTTACTGCGATGCAGTGGGTCGAATCTGGCTTACAATTTCAAACGAAAACGGACTTTTTCTTTTTGTAAACGGTGTATTCCGTCCGCTTCTTGAATTTGAAAAACTCGGCCGCTACTTTGCAACAAGCGTATTTCAGGATTCCAACGAAACCTACTGGTTTGGACTTGGTGAGCGCGGCATTTACAAAATGGAAAAGGGAACTACATCAAGAGTAGTCACAAATACAATTCTTGATTCAATTCCAACCTGTTCAATTCTTCAGGATAAAAACGGAGCAATCTGGTTTGGTACCGAAAAAGGTCTTGTAGTTTACGCAAACAATGAATTCGTTCAGTATAACGGTGCACAGGAGCTTGTTGGTTCTAACATAAACAGAATCATTCAGGACCGCGAAGATAATATCTGGTTTGCAACAGACCGCAACGGTATTGGTAAAATGACTCACGGAAAATTCAAGCTTAGCCGTTTGGGCATTACCGTAAACGCCGCAGATGAAACTTCGGATGGAAGAGTATGGGCCGGAACAGACAGTGGTGTTTTCTGCTACAAAAATGATGAGCTTGAAGAAAACATGCTCACCCGCTACACAAAAGGATTAAGAATTCGCCATGTAGAAGTTACTTCGGAAGACACAATTCTTGTAAGCTGCTACACAAAACCTGGCCAGATTTTATATGACGGTAAAACAATCAAATCGTGGTCTACAGACGAAGGACTTGTTGGTAATAAAGTACGCGTTGCCATAGAAACAACCCCTCATGAATATTATGTAGGAACAACAACCGGTCTTAGCATAATTCACCCGGACGGCTCAATTGAAAACTTCAAGCAGCCCGAAGGACTTGAAACAGAATATGTAATGGCCGTTTATAAAGATACCCACGGTGTAATCTGGATTGGTACAGACGGCGGCGGTATCTACCTTATGAAAGATGAAAAAATCTTTTCACACCTGACATCAACTTACGGAATTGCCGGAAACGTTATTTTTAAAATTTCACAGGATGAAAACAATAATTACTGGATTTGTACCGGAAGCGGTGTTTCGTTCATAGAAGATTTTGACCCTGGAAAAACCCTGCGCTTTAAGTGTACAAACCTGAACTCAGAAAACGGACTTGGAACAAACTCTGTATTCCAGATTCTTTTTGATGCAAATAAAAATGCCTGGATTACAAACAATCACGGCGTAGCAATGATTTCAAACGAAGAGCTGCAAAACTTCCTTGAAGGCAAACAGAGCTCTGTAAATACAAAGTACTACGGCAAAAACGATGGTCTTGATTCCGACGGTCCAAGCTCAACAGCACGTTCAATTGTAGATTCAAAAGGACGCCTGTGGTTTACAATGGTTGACGGAATTGCAATTTACGACCCTGCAAAAACACAGGATAATTCTGTAACACCACTTGTTCATGTAGAAACAATTACAATTGATTCTGTAGAGCATAAAAATACCGGCGACATGATTTATCTTAAACCGGGAACAAAACGAATAGACATTAAGTTTACAGGTATAAGCTTTGACGCTCCTGAACGAATTATGTTCTGTCATATGCTTACAGGCTTTGAAACCGATTACACAGCTCCAGACATGAAGCGTGTAGTTTCTTATACAAACCTCTCGCCGGGAAAACATTCATTTAAAGTATACGCAATCAACGGAAACGGCATTCAGTCAGACAACGACGAAATGATGTTCTTCTTCCAAAAGCCGTACCTTTACCAGCGTGCAGGCTTCTGGATTGTTCTTATTATTCTTCTTGTAGGAAGCGCACTTGTTTATTTTTATCAGCGTGAACAGCGCATTAAGAAAGAGAACATGCGCCTTGAAGCACTTGTAAAAGTAAGAACTGCTGCTTTGGAACAAGAGAAGATAAAATCAGACAACCTGCTTCGTTCCATTCTGCCAGACAAAATTGCCGACAAGCTTAAGGAAACTACCGGCGACAAATCATTTGGTGAAAACTTTGATGATGTTACACTTTTGTTCTCTGATATTGTTGGCTTTACAACTGTTTCAAGCGGTCATACTGCTCAGGAAATTGTAAAAGCCCTTAATCAGCTGTTCAGTATGTTTGATGAACGTGCTAAACGCGAAGGTGTAGAAAAAATCAAGACAATCGGAGACGCCTACATGGCAGCCTGCGGTGTACCGGAAGCAAATCCGGACCATGCAAAAATCATGGTAAAATTTGCAAAGGGAATGTATCAGGATCTTGCAAAGTACAACGAAACTGCTGATATTAAATTTAATATACGAATTGGTCTTAACTGCGGTCCTGTAACTGCCGGTGTAATTGGTACTACAAAATTCATTTATGATATTTGGGGCGACACTGTAAACGTAGCAAGCCGTATGGAAAGTGCTGCAAATCCTGGTGGAATAAGAATTACAGAAAATCTTAAGAAAAAACTGCGTGGTTCAGGCTTTAAGTTTACAGAACCAATTGAATGTAAGATTAAGGGCAAGGGCCTTATGAAGACCTTTGAAGTTATACAGTAGGAATTATTAATATGAAAAAATGTCGTTTTATATACATATCAATTATTTTTGCCGTAGTTGCCTGTGCACTTTCGATTGTTTCGTGCAAAAAAGAGGATGAATCTGTTGTAAAAATAGGCCTGCTGCATTCTACAACCGGTTCCATGGCAATAAGTGAACAGTCTGTTCTTAATGCAGAACTCATGGCCATTGCCGAACTTAATAATGCCGGCGGAGTTCTTGGCCACAAAATAGAAGTTGTTAAGGAAAACGGCGAAAGTGATCCTGCGGTGTTTGCACAAAAAGCTCAGAAGCTTTTAGCAGAAGACAATGTTGTTTCAATTTTTGGCTGCTGGACTTCAGATTCACGTAAAGCAGTAAAAAATGTTGTAGAAGAATATTATAATCTTTTGTGGTATCCGGTTCAGTATGAAGGCATGGAAGCAAGTCCGAATGTTATGTATGTAGGTGCCTGTCCTAACCAGCAGGTTGTTCCAGCCGTTGAATACTGTGTTCATAACTTTGGAAAACGAGTTTATCTTATTGGAAGTGATTACAGCTTCCCGCAGATTGCAAATAAAATCATAAAGGCTCAGCTTAAAGACCTTGATGCCGTATGCGTTGCAGAACAGTATGTTCCTTTAGGAGAATCAAACTTCTATTCAATTCTTGATGAAATTGAAGACCTTAATCCCGATGTTATTATAAACACCTTAAACGGTGACTCAAATATTTCTTTCTTTACACAGTTCCATAACCTTGGTCTTGATGCCAGCGATTATCCAATTATGAGTTTTTCTATTGCCGAAAACGAAATTGCGCAGATTGGTGTACAAAACTGTGAAGGTCAGTATGTTTCTTGGAGCTATTTTGAAACTCTTGATACAACTGTAAATAAAAAGTTTGTTTCAAGCTATCGTGAAATGTACGGAAAAGTTACTCACGTTGGAGATCCTGTAGAAGCCGGATATCTTGCAATTTATTTATGGGCAGCTGCCTGTGAAAAAGCAGGAAGCTTTGATATTGAAGCTGTTCGCATTGCAAGCAAAGGTTTAAGCTATATTGGACCAGAAGGCATGGTAACAATTGAAGGTTCGAACCAGCATTTAAACAAAAATGCAAGAATCGGGCGTATTAAGAGTAACGGACAGCTTGAAGAAATCTGGTCAAGCAACGAGACAGTTCGCCCAGACCCATACTTAAGTACCTACGCCTGGGCCAGAGGCCTGTAGTTGTCGCACTCCGACAAATTCACTAAAATAGTCATCATGAGTAAAGATAACGAATTATGCCCTTGCGGTTCGGGCAAAACCTATGCAGAATGTTGTGAACCGATTATTAAAGGAAAAACAAAAGCTCCAAGTGCCGAAGCTTG
Source organism: Treponema sp. (assembly GCA_017617145.1). The sequence continues at coordinate 35,738 of JAFZWX010000197.1, forward strand.
TATGCGCGCACGCTACTCTTCTTATGTAAAGCACGAAATTGATTACATTATCAGTTCTTGTATCGAAGGCGAAGAAGTTGGCGAAATTGATCGTAAAGCTACAGAAGACTGGAGCAAACAGTCACAGTGGAACGGTCTTAAAATTATTCGCACCGACAAAGGTGAAAAAGACAACGAACAGGTTGTTGAATTCGAAGCAGATTACACTCTTCACCAGATGCACGACGTTCACCACGAAATCTCTTTGTTCCGTGAAGTAAACGGCGACTGGAAATATGTTGCAGGAAACGTTATTCCAACAACTGTTAAGCGCGTTGGCGTAAAGGTTGGCCGCAACGACCCATGTCCATGTGGCAGCGGTAAAAAATATAAACAATGTTGCGGACGCTAATGGCGGCCTATGATAATCACCGGTTTTCATTCCATCGAAGAAAAAATCCGTTCTCTTTTAAAAACAAAGGGCGAAAGTGCAGCCTATAAGCTTTATTACAGTAAGCCGGGTCCCCGTGTCAAAAAAATTCTTGCAGCAGCTAAGGAAGCCAGTGTTACAGCCGAGCAGACAGACGACAAAAAGCTTGATGAGCTTGTTAAAGACCTTGAACCTACCCTGCAGGACCACCGCGGCATTGTAATGACAATTGCGGGTCAGAAAAAGCCTGCTGAAAATCTTGTAGACTTTGATGCCTGGATAAAAAAACACAGTGCAGGTGCAGACGATGGGGCGCCAGCTCGTGAAACAGTTTTAATCTTAGATAAAATTACAGACCCGCATAATGTAGGCGCAATAATCCGCAGCTGCGATCAGTTTGGAGCTTCGCTTGTAATTATCCCCGAGCACAATTCGGCAAGCAACATTGCTTCAAACGAAATAATCGGGCGTTCAAGTGCAGGAGCAAGTGCCTGGGTTCCGGTTGCAATTGTAAAAAATCTTGTACGTGCCACAGAACAGCTAAAACAGGCAGGCTTTTGGATTTATGGAGCAGATGCGGGCGGTCAAAACATCACCAGTTTATCTTTTGCACAAAAATCTGCTATTATTATGGGAAGCGAAGGCTCTGGAATAGATTCCCTTTTGCAAAAAAACTGCGACACAATTGTTTCTATTCCAACCTGCGGAAAAATAGACAGTCTGAATGTTTCGGTTGCAGCAGGAGTTCTGTTGTACGAAGTTTACCGGAGCATAACAATTCAGGAGAAGTAAAAAATGGAAATGCCAAAAACAATTAAAGATGTGCAGAATGCCGTTCAGGATGTACAGGAGTCTATTCAGGACGAAATTGCATCTAAAGCAGTGCGCAAATCTACATTAAAATCAATACAGCAGAAAAAAAAGTATCGCCTTAAGAAACTCAAGGCCGACTACGAAGCCGAAATCCGCGAAATAAACATTCAGTATTCAAACGACCCGGAACGTCTTAAGGCAAAATATGCCGCTGCAGAATATGCACGCAACGAAAGAGCCCGAGCCAGAGCAGAACGACGCATTGCCGCTGAGCAGAAAGAAATTGCACTTACACAGAACGAGCGCCTGCTTACAACAAGCGAAGAAGTTGCAAGTGCAATTGTTCAGGGAATTGGCGTAGCATTGTTCATTGCTGCAACTGCAATTCTTGACACCCTTGGTATTCGTAACGGAATGGACTTTAAAAACATAACTATTATTTTCAACACACTTTTTGGTGTTTCAATGATTCTTATGTATCTTACAAGCTGTCTTCAGCATGCGTTCACAGCAATTGTTCCAAAGATTGTTTTCAACCGTCTTTCACATACCTTTGTATTCCTGAATATAGGATTTGCATATACAACATATACAATCACAAAGATTCAAGGTGAGCTTGGCTGGATTATGTTTGGAATTGTATGGGGCTTAGACCTTATTGGTATTCTTTTTTATGCAATTGCCGGAAAACGCCATCAGAAGCTTAATACAGTTCTTTATTCACTTGCAGCAGTTTCGCTTTTTGCAATGGTAAAGGTTTTGTATGATGTACTTTCTACAGAATGTTTTGCAATGCTCATGTGTGCAGCAGGCTTTTATATTGCAGGCTTTATTTTTTATAATCTTAAAAAGGTTAAGTTCATGCACTTTGTAGGAAACCTGCTCATGCTTATAGCAAGTGTATATCTTTTCTTCTCGCTCTTCTTCATTGGAGCATAAAAGGATTTTTAACAAAAGGGAAATATTATGGAAAACACAAAGCGTACAGTTACTTGCGGAGATTTACGAGCCGCTGATGTTGGAAAAAAAGTTGTATTAAATGGCTGGGTTAGCCGTACCCGTGACCTTGGAGGATTGATTTTTATTCGTCTTCGCGACCGTTATGGAATTACACAGGTTATGGTTGGCGACAAGGCTAGCGATGAAGTTAAGAAAACTGCTGCTTCGCTTAAAAGTGAATATTGTATTGCAGTAGAAGGCGTTGTAGCTGCCCGCAGCGAAAAAGATATTAACCCGGATATGGCAACCGGCGAAATTGAAGTAGAAGCAAGCGATATTCAGATTTTTACAACTTCGCAGGAGCTTCCGTTCAGTATTGAAGAAGTTCGCCAGAAGGATGGTACACTTGTTGTTGCTAACGAAGATTTGCGCTTAAAGTACCGATATCTGGATTTGCGCCGCGAGCCTATGCAGCATAATATTATTCTGCGCAGTCAGGTTGCTTTTGCTACACGCGAATATTTGACTTCTAAAGGATTCTTGGAAATTGAAACTCCAACTTTTATAAAGAGTACGCCGGAAGGTGCACGCGACTACCTTGTTCCTAGCCGTGTTCACCCCGGAAAATTTTATTCTTTGCCACAGAGTCCACAGCTTTACAAGCAGCTTTTGATGGTTAGTGGATTTGACAAGTACTTTCAGATTGCACGCTGCTACCGTGATGAAGATGCCCGCGGAGACCGTCAGCCTGAATTTACACAGATTGATATGGAAATGTCATTTACAAACCGCGAAGAAGTTTTGAGCACTACCGAAGGCATGATGCAGTACATTTTCAAAAAGACTTTGAATTATGAACTTCCTGCTAAGTTTGACCGCATTGCCTGGGAAGACGCTTTTGATTTGTACGGAAGCGATAAGCCTGACCTTCGTTTTGATATGAAAATGCAGGATGCAGCATTCATGGCAGGACTTGCAGATTTTAATGCATTCAAAGCAGGGGCCGCAAACGCAGGACGCGACATTCAGCGCCACAAGAGAAGCGGTTTGAAAGCTCTTGTTGTAAAAAACGTTGCAGACAAATACAGCCGCAAAAATATTGAAGCACTTGAAGAAGTTGCAAAAACATATAAAGCAAAGGGCCTTGCATGGATGAAAGTTGTCGCCCCTTCGACAGGCTCAGAGACCGTAGCATTCGAAGGCGGCATCAGCAAGTTCTACGCAGGCCACGAAGTTGAAATCTGCAGCAAGCTTGGTGCCGAAAAGAACGACCTCTTGCTTTTTGTAAGCGACGAAAGCTGGCAGCTTGCCTGTACAGCCCTTGGAGCCGTACGCAAACAGCTTGGAAAAGATTTGAACCTTTATAATCCAGACGACGAATTCCACTTTGCCTGGATTATTGACTTCCCGTATTTTGCCTGGAACGAAGAAGAAAATCACTGGGAAACAGAACATCATATGTTCACACTTCCTCAAAAGCAGTACTGGGACACTCTGGAAGCAGACCCTGGAGCAGTAAAAGGCGACCTTTATGACCTTGTACTCAACGGTTACGAGCTTGCCAGTGGTTCTATGCGTATTAACGACCCTGCCCTTCAGGAACGCATTTTTGAAATTGTTGGTTACAGCCGTGAGCGTGCAGAAAAGGCATTCGGCTTCTTAGTACAGGCATTTAAGTTTGGTGCTCCGCCACACGGAGGAATTGCACCGGGTCTTGACCGCCTTGTAATGCTCATGTGCCACGAAGAATCAATTCATGAAGTAATTGCATTCCCTAAGAACAACCTGGCCGCAAGCCCAATGGATGAATGTCCAAGCCCGGTAGATGACCAGCAGCTTAAAGACCTTCACATTATAGTAACTGAAAAGGAAGAATAGCGTCATTGCGAGGAGCGCAGCGACGCGGCAATCCATTATGAAAAAACTTATAAAAATCCTGACAATCACATTTGGCAGTCTGCTTGCACTTTTCTGGATTGGCGTAATGATTATGACTTTCATTACAAAAACACCAGGCAGTGCAAGTTTAAGACATAGTAAAAGAGGCTTTGTAATTCCGTGGTCAAACAAAGGCTATATTGCTCAAGGCATTACTTACGATGAAGCTTCAGATAACTTCTACCTTACCGGCTACATGAAAGACGGTTCAGCCTCGCCAATCTTTGTTGTAAATAAAAAAACACGCAAACTTATTACTGCTGTTCGCATGGCAAACCCGGATGGAACTGCTTACACAGGACACGCCGGAGGTCTTACCCTGCTTGATGGAAAAATCCTTGTTGCAGGTTCAAGTGATGGCTGCTTTTACGTTTTCGAAAAATCAGCCGTAGACGGAGCAAAGAAAAACTCAGCACTTGCTTACTCAGACATTCTGGATTTAAAAGTTGCTTCCGACAAAATCAAAATTGCTTACTGTACAACCGCAAACGGTCTTGTTTATGCAGGTGAATTCTACCGCGATCCGCAATACCTTTTATCTGAAGCACATCAGGTACAAACCTCAGACGCTCTTCAACACGCGCTTGCAGTTGGTTTTGAAGCAAACGGTTCTACAGCAACTGCAAAGGTTGCCTATTCCATTCCAGATTTAGTACAGGGTATGTGCTTTGCAAATGGCGCCGTTTACCTTACAACTTCCTGGGGCTTGGGAAAATCATACGTTTACAAATACAAGCTTTCGGACATTAAACAATCAGGCACAAAAGAAGTTTGCGGACAAACAGTTCCTTTATTCATTCTTACTCTTGCAAATGCAGCTGCAACTTACACACTTCCCGCAATGGCCGAAGAAATTGAATACGTAGACGGAAGATTTTATATAAATAACGAATCTGCATCAAACAAATATATTTTTGGAAAATTCACCGGCGGCAAATGGTGCCGTGCCTACAAGTTTGAATAAACCTTGCAACTTTTGAGTTTAAGTATATACTTATAGGTATGAAAACTATTAGATACTTATTTATACTCTTATTCTGTACTGTTTTATTGGCTGGATGTACACAGGCACCAGAGGTTTCACCCGCTATTTCTGAAGAAATAATTCAAGAAATCAATTTTGCACGTACACAACCAAAGCAATATGTTACACAACGTCTTAGCATTATTGATACATCAAAAAAATCTGAATCATACAAACAAGCACTTGATGAAGTTATTGATCAAATGACTAGGATGAAAAACCCTCTTCCCGAATTAACAATGGCCGATGGTCTGTACAAATGTGCAAAAGAATGGGTTGATGTTTCTGGACCACAAGGAATTGTTGGGCATGATACAAATTTAGGTACAAGATTTCAAAAGTATTGTAAATATACTACTGTTGGAGAAAATTGCTCTTATGGATATTCAACAGCAAAAGAAATTGTTGCGGAACTTCTTATTGATGATGGGGTAGAAACAAGAGGTCATCGTCAGAATATACTGGCCAGTGCATTCACTCACGCAGGAGCTGCAGTAGGCTCACACAAAAAATACAAGACAATGTGTTGTATTGATTTTGCAAGCGGTTACAAAGAAAAATAATCACTCCGCACTTACCAGATACGCCTCGGCAAGCTTTCCGGCTTTGTTGATGATGTTGTTGTCGGAAGGAAGTTCAAAAAGGCTTCCTGCACCTGTTTCGGGGTTCTGGCGGATTGTTTCTTTGCGCACTGCAATATAGGCATCCAACTGCTGTAAAATTATACTTGTAAGACTTGTGGCAACTTCTTTTGTTTCCACAAGTTTTTTTATATCTTCGTTTATTTTTTCAACCTGATTCTGAACAATTTTAAGGGCAGCAGCGTTAAAATACTGCTCTGTATGAACAAAAACATACATTTTAAATAGTGGTTCTGAATCGAACAACGCAAAATATCGGGCTATGAGCTTTTTAATTGCAGCAGAAACAGTTGTTTTTCCAGCAGTTACGGCTTCCTGCACCTTTTGTGTCAAAAATTCAACCTGTCCAATCTGCTGGGCGCAATATGCAATTGTGGCATCGTACATAGCGTCTCTGCTTTCAAAATGGTTATAAAGCGATGCCTTTTTAATTTCCAGGCTGTCGGCAACATCGGCCAAAGAAGTTGCTCCTGCACTTTTATCAAAAGAAGAAGTCAAAAAAGCCTGAATTATTTTTTCCTGCGAAATATTCTTTTTACTCATATCTAAATTATCGGAAACTAATGACTGTTAGTTTAATAAATTCCGTGGCAATCCATTTTATTTTGACAAATTTGCACATTTTTGTCGAAATAACTTGTCGTTTTTGTAAAACCGTTATATACTTTTACCTATGGAATTTAAAGAAGATTATACTATCCCAAAAATGATTAAGGATTCTGCAGATAAATTTGCAGAAATTAATGCGCAGTACAAAAGACAAAAGAACGGAGAATTCATTCCGGTACTGTACCGCGAAATGTTCCAGCTTGGTCTGGATTTTGGTGCTGCCCTTTTGCAGCTTGGATTAAAGAGAGAAGAACCTATTGGACTTATTTCGGACAACCGTGCCGAATGGATGCAGGCCGACATTGGCATTATGAGCATTGGTGCAATTGACGTTCCACGCGGCTGTGATGCTACCCCTCTTGATCTTGAAAAAATCCTTTCTATAACTGAATGCCGCTTTGTAATTGC
>JAFZWX010000198.1 GCA_017617145.1 Treponema sp.
CCTAAAAGAAAAAAACGACCATCAAAAAAACTCAAAATCCTATTTAAAGTCAAAAAAGGCTGTCCTTTGTTGAAGTGTAAATTACTTGTAGGACAGCCCCTTCTTTTTTTATTGTGGAGGTGAGGAGAATTGAACTCCTGTCCGGGAAGGTAAACCAGGTACATCTACAGGTTTAGTTATGCGAGGTATTTGTCGGGAGCCGGTAGCAGCATAACAAGCGTCGCCTCCGTATTCTGATAAAATGTCCCCGTTATATTACAGAAACTATAACAGGCAAGTCCCGATAGGTGAAGGAACATCTTCAGACGCGGAACAGAGCCCAAAGAGTTCCTGCACTGCTATGCAGCGAGTGCTTCTGCAGAAGAAACTTCTTCAGCTTCTTCTTCTTTTCTTGCGAAAATTGCAGTTATTTGTTTGTCAGTTTAAGGAACCTTCACTCCTACTTGCAGTACAAGATTTCGCAATCCCGTCGAAACCGGGACACCCCCATACCGTTATAAGAATATAGTGCTAATGATATTACATGTCAAGAGAAAATGAAAATACATCAAAAAAATAACTGTTACGGAGTGAAAAAAAGACTGCGACAACTTCCTTCTGTTGTCACCGTCTTTTTTTCACGGGAGTAGCAGTTATTTTTTTACAAAAATTTCATCATTTTTTCTTAAGTATTACTAATGTAATATCATCTGCAATTTTAGTACGATTTGCAAAAGTCTTTGCTTCTTCTACAATATTCTGAATCTGTTCTTCCAGCTTTAGGTCTGCACCTTTAAGGAAAGTTCGTTTAAGACGTTCTACTCCAAATTCCTCACGATTGCGGTTCATTGTTTCTGTTACACCATCTGTGTACAAAAGCATTGTATCGCCTTTTTCTATAGGAACACTAACACATTCAAAAGTTACAGGGAATCCTGAAATACCAATAATTCCAGATTCCATAGCATCACCACGCTTAATTATTTCAAGTTTATGACTTTTTGCCTTATAAAGAATTACATTAGGATGTCCCGCATTTACAAAATCAACATTGTTTCCGTTTATTCTTGCAAGAACCCCAGTAAGATAGTTTTCGACATTTCCTTTTTGAGTAATAATTCTGTCATTTGTTATATTCATTACTTCTTCAAGAGGAAGCTTTTTACCTTTGTTGAATTCATCATTGATGATATTTTTTACAAGCATTGTAACAAGACCAGAAGAAATACCATGTCCCGAAACATCAAATAATCCAAATCCTTCAAGTGTATCTTTTGAGAAATAAAAATCATATAAGTCACCGGAAACACCTGCCATAGGTTTGTTGTAATAGGCAACTTCATAATTTTTAAATTCAGGAAGCTTTATGTTATAGAAACTCTGTTGAACAAACGAAGCAAGTTCTATTTCTTTTTCAGCACGTTCAATTTCGTATTTGAGGTGTGTATTTGTCTCTTCAAGAGCAGTATTTGATTTTGTAAGTTCTTCAGTTCTGTTTTGTACAAGTCGTTCAAGATTGGCATTTAAGAATTCAACGCGATTACTCATATTTGCAAAACTGATTATGAGCATTGCAAGGAAAGTAAAGATTACTGCCTGCCAGCCAAAAACTATTATGATTGAATAAACTTTCTTGTCAAATAGTATTAATAAACTGGTTATTAAAAGAGAAATTAATACAGGACAAAAACCTATTAATAATTCAGAAACCTTCTTTTTCTTAGTTTTTATTGATTTTATTATAAAATGTACGGCATAAAGCATTTGAAGAAGCGTTGCTACATACGAAATGCCAAGATATAGGAAAAAATCATGCATTGTCTGAGTAAATCCCAAAAAGAAACAAGGACCAATTGTCAATGCTGTACGATAGATTTTTCTTGTAAGTGATTCATTATAACCTATATAATCGCGCATGAAAGAAACAGCAAAGAAACTTGAAAGAATGGCAGATATGCCTCTGAATATTTTTTGTATCAGAAGATATGAAAAAATTGAATTTGAAATATATGGAACTTCAGAAAAAAAGAAAAACACAAGGAAGAAGCTTGAAAAGAGATTCAGGAGTGCAAATGAACAATACTGTTTATCCTGTTTTCTTAATGAGAATACAGTAAAGTACATAATACTAATTATGAACATAACCATGGAAATAATCATATGCATTTTAGTATTAAAAAAATCATAAATTAATAAATGTCTGTCGATTTTTCTTTCTGTAGAAATGTAGGGAGCTTCCCCCATTCTTCCTTCACCATCAACTTGTATATGAATTATTATTTCATTTCTTTTTTCATCACTATAAAGGGAAGGGGGAAGAATATAAGCACTTGCTTTTCCTGAATTTGAAAAAGGTTTTTCGCCAAGAATTCCACTGTGATCTATGTAGTTTCCGTTAAGATAGAATTCATTTGCAATTTTTATGTTTCCCAAAAAGATTTTCAGTTTTTGATTTTTGAGATCTTTTGGAACCATAAAATAAGTTCTAAGATAAATATCTCCTTTTCGATTTGTAAGTATTTTTGAAAGTTTTGAAAATTGAGAATTATCTATTGGGGTATAAGTAGTTTGCAACTGGTCAATTGAATATTCCCATTTAGTTAATTTAATTTCAGGATCATCTCCGTATCGGCATGAGACATTTAAGAGAAGAATAAATATTATAATTGTAAAAAAAAGAAATTTTTTCAAAGATAATCCCAAGCTTGTTAAACTATAATATACAAAAAAGTCCAAAAAGAATTTATACCTTATAAGAAATAAATAACTTTTTAGACTTTTTATATAATAGAAACTGATATTTATACCGATTTGATTTCAAACCCGTATTAATTATTCTCCGTCGTGATTTACGTTTCTGTATTTCTGCTGATATTTTTTGAGCATAGCAACAGCGTTTCGTTTTCCATTGTAAACAAAACCACCATTCCAGTATTCAAGAGCAGCAAAAAGTGCATTACCGCCATCCTGACTATCTGATTCTTTTGTACGGAAAGAAACATAATCAGCAAGCTGTAAGAAATCATTGTTATGAAGACATTCCAAACGCTTCTTGTTAAATTCATTCCATTTTTCCAGATCCTGGAAACCTTCACCTTCATCCTGAACAATAATGTGTGCATGAGTTGGACTGAATGAATACCATACTGTTACTTTTTTATTAATATCACAGTGATTTCCATGCTTTACAGCGTTCTTGATAACTTCACTTATCTGCTGTTCAAGAAGGTTGAGTTCCTTAATTTCTGTTGGAGCAGACTGAACAATAAGCAATGTAAAATATCTGATCTGCCTGAAATCTGAAGGGAATTCCTTCTTAAGCATGTTTGTTTTATCGAATAACGGATCGTTTTCGTCCGAGCGTAATTCTTTTAATTCCTGTGCCACGAGTTACTCCTTTACTTCCAAAAAAACTGATTACTCTTTCACCATAAGAAGGCCTTCCTCTACGCTGTTTGCAATAGGGAAATAGCCCATAAGCTTTGTAAGCTCAATAACTTTCTTAACCGAACCATGAATGTTAGAAATGGCAAGTTTAAGATTCATCTTTTTAATTGTAGAACAGATGTAAATCAATGCACCAATTCCAGACGAGTCAATGTAGTCAACCTGTTCAAGATTAATTACGAAGTTCTTAACGTTCTTTTCAAGCATCTTCATTACAAGTTCCTTGAGCTTGTAAGAGTTATAAAGATCCATTTCGCCTGTTACGTCAATGATATATACATCACCATTCTTACGTATTTTAAGTTCCATAAAGAAGCTCCTTTCCTAGTTTATTGAATTTTAATAACCAGAATACTCTGGTCGTCGTATTGCTGTGCAGAACCGCAGTAACCTTTCAGATCGTCTTTAACACGATTAGAAATATCCTTTGCGTTTGCATTCTTATTCTTCAAAATTACTTTCTTTAAATTTTCGGTAGCATATTGTACACCATTTTCATTAAGAGATTCAAGTAAACCATCAGTACAAGTAACAAGAATGTCTCCATTTGAAAGTGCAACATCTATATCTGTATAAACCGAATTCTTTTCAACACCCATTGGTTCACTTGGAGTTGTAAGCTGTTTGAATTCACCTGTAGAATATGAGTAGTGGAAAACAGGGTTATTACCACAAGTAGAAACCTGTGCTGTATTCTTTGTACTGTCAAAGTTGATAAGGGCTACACTTGCAAAATGGTCAATTTTGGCACTGTCGATACAAATACCTCTGTTGGCCCATGAAAGAATTGTTGCTGCAGATTGTTCTGTATTAACTGTAAGACGAAGAATGGCTCTAATCATAATCATTACAACAAGAGAATTCATACCTTTTCCGGCAACGTCTGTCATAATGAAAGAAATTCTATCTTTGCGCGAAGCAATTACATCATAATAATCACCACAAACACCTTCTACGCCATTTGAGAAGCAGCCGATTGAAACATTTGGAATAACCGGAAGCTTTGCAGGAAGAAGATCCTTCTGGTATTTAGAGGCAATTGTACCGTCTTTGCTGAGTTCTGTATGCTCTGCATATGCAAGAAAGCTGTAAAGAGGAGTAAGGGCAGTAGAAATTGCGTCTGCAAGAATAACAGAAGTATCAAAATCGTCCTTTGTGAATTTTTCATTTGCAGGAAGTCTTGAAAGTCCAATAAGACCCATAGTCCTGTCCTGCTGTTTGATTGGAACAAAAATATAACTACCGCATTTAAGGAAGTCTTCCGGTCCGTTCTGATAAACACGAGGATCTTTAATTGAATCTGCAATAAGAGCTGCTTCTCCACTTAAGAAAATAGAACCAAAGATATTTGTATCTGCTAATGGGAAAGATGCAAAACGAAGGTTTGTTTCAACTCTGAGAGGCTTATGAGGTAAATCATCAGGGAGCTTGTATGGAGGAGGGAAAGAACCCATAAGAGATTTAACGGCAAGGGCATTATCATAATCATCACCCATAAGGATTACACAACCATCAGCACTGATTTTTTCTGTAATCATCTTATTACAATAATCAAGGAAGTTTTCCATTGATTTATCGCGGGAGAAGAATGTAGAAACCTGAGAAACAAGTGTTTTATTAACTTCAAGAAGCTTTTGATTCTTTGTTTCAAGTTCTTTAATAACGCCTTTAACAAAATCAGAATTTTCAATAGCTGCATTTTGTTCTGCAAGTTTCTTTTCTGCCTTTTTCTTTTCGCGTTTTTCTGGGTTATCAAAGGCTTTTATTACAAGATAAGGGAGCGTAATGAATTCGGCAAGTATAACTGCAAATACAAAGTAAATGAAATGCAGATCAAAGAATGAAAAAACGGAGCAAGCTGTAACAATGCCCGTAACTATAAAAAATGTAAAACTAACTTTTGCAGTATTTCTTAACTTCATTATAAGAAGGAATAGAAATACCAGTACACCAAGTCCTGCTGCTATTAACAGTGGTACCCCAATGTAATTGTCTATAGAACCCATACTAAACCATACTCCTTAGGTATTATTTAATTTTAACATTGAAATTTTCAATCGTCAAGTTTTATATAATTATCGGCAGAATTTGTAGAAATCGCCCGTCTTAAAACGATTCTTGTGAAAAAATTTTTTATTCTTTTATATAACGGAAGCTGGTAATATTTGCCAAAATCCTGTACAGCCTTGTCTATAGAAACATCTTCACCAAAATTCTGCTTTAAGGAATCCCAGTAGCGTACAATCCATACATACATATCGCCCAAAGTACGATGCGGAAATTTATGAAGTATATGACATTGGCGGACAGAAGTAACAATTGGCAGATAGACAGTGTTAAACCACGATAAAACTGCATCTTCCATAGAAACTTCTTCTTCTTTTCCCTGATTCATATAGTATTTATGAGTTAAAATGTGATTATAAATAACGTCGTAACGTCCTGTCCTGGAAAAATCGAGGCACCAGTAATCTGTAATGTCACCAAAGTTTGTTTCGCTGTAAAAGACACGTTTTTCATAATAAATAATCTGTTTTATGATATCCTGCATGTTTTCGGGCTTATTCAGCTTGATTTCACTCTGCAAAGAAACTACTTCTGCATCAATAAATTCTGTTCCACGTGATTTTGCTACAGAAACACGGTGATTTCCATCGCGAACAAAGTAAAGTCCCGAAATTTCATAAACCTTGATTGGCGGAAGAATGATGTCTTTTATGGCGGCTTCGTCTACATGTTCCCAGCGCATTCTTAAATGTGAGCTTTTTGGGAAAAAGTGGTTGTCAAAGTCGTTGTATCGGCCTTCGCTGCCAACAATTTTTTCTATTGGAACGACCTTCATCCCAACATAGGTTTCATTTGTAGGATGTATTAACTGCTTTACATCATTCAAAGAAATTAAAGATACTTCTTCCGGTGTAAGAAAATGCTGTATTTCATTAAAAAGTGCTTTATTTCTTGCTTTGTTAAAATCTTCTTCTGCTGTTTTGTCTATAAGATTCATTTTTTTTGTGCTCCGTTTTGTGGAAATTCTATTATCCAGTGTGCATAAGCATTTACAACTGTGGTTTCTTCACTTACTGTAACTCTTTTTTCGCGCATATCGTAAAGGTGTATATGACCGTGAACAAGGTATGCAGGCTTAAATTTTTTTATAAACCAGTTAAAGCATTCAAAACCCTTGTGACACGGATCTTCTTTATCATGAATATGGCGTGGAGAGGCATGTGTTAGAAGAATATCAATGTATCTGCCGTATTTTAATTTATTTTTTATAAGAGTCGGAATCATTTTACGCAGTTTGCGTTTCATTTGATGTTCTGTGTATTGATTTAGACCTTTGTTGTATTCTATGGAACCGGAAACTCCTGCAATAAGAAGTGGAGTTGTCTTTCCTGTTATCGGATCTGTAAACTTCAGACTGGTATCTGCAAAAACTTTAAAACCAGCATAAGTACCACCGTGCCCGAAATTTGATTGCCTGTAGTCTGTATGAATTCCTTCTGGTGTATTACGTGCCGCCCTGTGATAAAAGGCAAAATCTTTTAAATTATGATTTCCAAAAACAAAATATGTTGGTTTATTCAGCATTGTAACTACAAAATCAACATAATCAAGAGGAAGGTCTCCTGCACACAAGACCAGATCTACATCGCCAAAGGTTTCGCGTATATTCTGATTGTATATAAGAGGATCAACATAATCGGAAAGACAAAGAATTTTCATTATGCTTAGTCTGAACCGGCTTTTGAAAGAATAGATTCCAGTTTGATTTTATCTACAAGTTCTACAGGACGACCTTCTGCAAAATGTTTGGCGCTGTTTGAATAACCCGAAGAAGAAAAAAGATATCCTTTCTGGCAGTTTATTTGTTTCATTGTATCAAGAGTTTCACGAATAATATCATCTTCAATAGGATCAGGTTCGCGGAAGAATCTGAATAGAGTAGTCTGTTTTCGCATATTGCGCCAGCCTTCGGTAGAAGAATCTACTCCTGTAATCTGACAACCCCATTTTTTACCTTCGCAGGAAACAACCTGATGATTTATTGCTTTTTCTACAGTATTCTTACAAATCATAAGGAATTCTTCATTGCTGCAGGTAAGGTAATCTTTTAAATAATCATTTGCCTGAAGGTCTTTATATTCAGAAAGCTTAGCAGAAACATCACGGAATGTTTTATTACGCTTGTAAATCTGTTCCCACTGTTCAATTGCCTTATCAATTTTGCGGCTTTTTTCATAACAGGTAGCAAGAAAGTAGCGTGCATAAAGAGTTTCGCCGTTAAGATTTTCTTTATCGAGGTCAATTGCACGTTGAAAATCCATGGCGGCATTGTCAAAACGGTTTGCAAGCATATAGCAGGAACCGTGTTCTATAATTGCTTTTTGCTTAGTTTCAGGGTCACGCTGTGCTTTTTCAAACGATTTTAATGCAGCGGCAAGATCTTTTGCATCCTTTTCGATTTTTCCAAGATAATAATATGATGAATAAGTTTCGGGGCTGAGTTTAAGTGCAATATCAATCTCTTTTTTTGCTTCACCATAGTTCTTTGTTCTGTAATGCATTAATCCAATTTCGGCATGAGCTTTAGCATGTCGTACATTAAGCATAACTGCCTTTTGCATAAAGCCCATAGCAAGATCATAACGGTTACACTGTTCGTACAAATGGCCTGCGTTATAGAAATTTTCTGCATTTTTAGGGTCAAGTTTTGTAAGCAGAAGATAATTCTTGAGTGCTTCCTGGGGCTGATTATATTTCATTAATAGTTGTGCGTATTCTTCACGAAAAGACTGCTCGTCAAGATTTTCTCCAAAAAGGGCATTTTCATTAACAAGCTTGTATTCAATAATTGCGAGCTCCGGTTTATTTTCTTTAAGATAAGCTTTTCCAAGATAATAATGTGCAAGATAGTTTTTAGAATCTTTAGTCAGAATCTGTTTAGCCATTTTTATTGCATTAGGTGTTTTTCCTTGTTTGATAAGCTTTGGAATTGCATCAACTTTTTTTGGAGCAACAGTTCCTTTTATAATAAAAATGAGAAGACCTGTAATAAAAATTCCAAGTACAACTATAGCAACAATTGCAACTGGACTCATGGCTTACCTCAATAAAATAAATATAGTAAAATTATTTAAAACCGATAATAAACTTAATATAAGAATAATTAATTTATTTTCTTATTTCAAGGGGTTTGCTTATGAAGACAAAACAATTAATAGCAGTTCTGATTTTTTGTTCCGGTACTTTTCTTTTTGCCGAATCAGAGGGCGAAAAACTTTTTAAAAGCAATAAACCCGCAGAAGCTGTACTTTTTCTTGAAGATGAAATAAATAACGGAACTGCATCCTCGGCAGCATATAATTATCTGGGACTTGCATATTATCAGACAGGAGATTATCAAAAATCTGTAGATGCTTTTGCAAAGGGGCTCAAGGTTCCTGCAACTAATAAGAAGATTCTTTCATATAATCAGGGAAACTCATATTATGCAATGGGAGACTATGAAAATGCAGCTAAAAGCTTTTCACTTGCCTTATCTGCTGACCCAAAATATACACAAGCGCTTCTGAATCGGGGAAATTCTTATCTTATGGCCCAAAAATATAATGAAACCATTACCGATTACGAGCGTTATATTATTATGGAACCTGAAGATCCACAGCGTTCTAAACTGGAACAGCTTATTGGATTATTAAAACAGGAAATTGCTCGTCAGGAAGAAGAAGCAAAAATTATGGCCGAAGAAGCTGCTCGACTTGCCGAAGAAGAAAAACGCATGGCAGAGGAACTTGCGCGTCAGAAAGAAGAAGAGGAACGTCTTGAAGCTGAACGAAAAGCAGAAGAAGAGCGTCTTGCCGAAATAAAACGACAGGAAGAAGCTGAAAGAAGACGAAAACTTCTTGAAGATGTTGCAAATTCTTTGCAGAATACAGATTCTACGAATATGACAAGTGGAACAGAAGACTTGATAGACTACGATTTCGAGTCTGAACTTGACTAGAGGTGGGGTATGGACCAAAAGAAGAAAAAAATAATTATAATTTCATCTATTGCTGCGGTAATTATACTTATATGCCTTATTTGCATTGGAAGCTGCGTGGGTAAAAAGGGAGCTGGTGCAAAGGCACGTGCAAATGTATGTAATCTTGCCAGAACCTATGCAGAACGGGGAGAATATGAACGCGCATTAAATAAACTTGATGATTATCTGGAAAAAAACGGAGATGACCAGGAAGTATGGGATCTTTGGAATTCAATTCTTGATATGAAAAAAGCTTCCGGTGCAGATGGAAATTCAAATAACGGTGGAAATACTTATGTTTATGGAGCCGGTTCAAATGCAGATGCTGGTAATTCAAACGGAGGATATCCCGATAGCTTAAAGATAGATGTTGATACATCAGGAATTTCCAGTGCTATGCAGGATTCTCTTTCTTCTATGAAAAGTGCGCTTGAAGAATCAAACAAACAGGCTGAAGAAAATCGTAAGGCAATGGAAAATCTTGTAAAGTTCCAGCAGGAAGCCGAAGAAAAACGAATTGCAGATCAGCAGGCAGAAGCAGCACAAAAAAAAGCAGAAGAAGCTGCCGCAGCTGAACAAAAACGAATTGCCGAAGAAAAGCGTAAAGCCGAAGAAGAAGCTCTTGCACAAAAAAATGCAGAACTTAAGAAAAAAATTGATGACGTAAACAGTGAATTACAGCTTGGTCAGACTGCACTTGCAATGGGGAATATAGAAGAAGCCATGAAGCATTTTAATATGGCAGACAGCATTGTTCCGTCAGATGCAGGTTCAAGCTTTAAATCGTCAAAAGAATCCGAAATTGCGCAATCTCTTTATGAAGCAGCACAAAAAGCAGATACAGATGCAAAAAAGCAGCAGCTTATGAATAATGCGGTTGCAATGGCACAAAAAGCTGTACAGACAAATCCTAAAGATGCCGGAGCACATTATATTCTGGCACAAGATGCTCTTGATAAAAAAGATTACAACACGGCACTAAAAGAAATGAAGGCTGCTGTTGAATATGATCCTAATAATTATCTTTACTGGTATAATCTTGGAAAAATTCAGTATACTTTAAAGAAATATAGCGAAGCAGCATCGTCGTTTACAAAGTCCTGTGAGTTGAATACAAATTTTGCTCCGAGCAGATATAATCTTGGTGTTACTCAAAAGGTACTTAAAAATGATACCGCTGCTCTTGCTGCATTCCGTAAAACTATTGATATTGATCCTCGTCACGAAAAAGCATATCTGGAAGAAGCACGAATTCTTGCAGATCGAAATGATTATTCCGGGGCAATTGAAGCATATAAGTCTGTCCTTAAAATTAATAATATTAATGTTCAAGCCGCAATGGAACTTGGAAATGTATATTATCAAAAAAAGAGTTATGCTGATGCAGAAGACAGTTATAAGCGTGCTCTTACAATGCTTTCGCCAAGTGAAAATATGACGCTTACAAAATACAATCTTTCTGCAGTTATGTTCGATTCCGGTAAGCTTGCTGATGCCGAAAAATATGCACGCGAAGCTTATGAGAGTAGAGAATATCTTAAAAATGACAGTGCGAAGGTAAATGTAATCTATAACTATGCACTTATTCTTGATAATCAGGGAAAGGTCGATTCTGCAATTCCACTTTATCTTGAAGTTTTAAAAATTAATCCGGATCACGCAAAAACAAAGATTAATCTTGGTGTAATGTACATGACACTTGATCCACCAGATGTAGATACAGCCCTGAGCCTTTTTACACAGGTTTATAATAAGGATAATAAAAATATTGAGGCAAACAATAACCTTGGAAAAGCATATCTGCTTAAAGAAGATTATAATAATGCGGTAAAATTCTACCAGAATGCCTTGAAACTCGATTCAAAAAATAATTCAATCCGTGCAAATCTTGCAAAAGCCTATGCCCAGGCAGGTGAATATGATTATGCAAAAGCTACATATACAGAACTTTTGAAAACCGACAAAGAAAATTGGGATGCATATATTGAACTTGCAAAGGTCTGCATGCAATTGAACGATAATGCTTCGGCAGAAAAATATCTGATTTATGTTCAGGAGAAAAATCCTGGGTATAGAAAGAACGAGATTTCTGGACTTTTGAATACAATAACTGAATAAATACTTGTTGTCAAAAAAAGCTGCTGCTCCCGTAGAAAATGTCTTCGGCCAACAGAAGGAAGTTGTCCTCAGCCATTTTCTACTCCGCATCAGCTTTTTTTGACAAATAATTCTATGTTCGTTTAACTAATTCAAACAGCTTTGGCCTGGATATTACTGTATATATCGGTCTTCCGTGAGGACAGTGCGGGTCTTCTAATGTGAAGGCTTGTTCCACAAGGCGGGCTGCGGTTTCATCATCCAGAACATATCCGTCTTTTACGGCGGCTTTACAGGCGGTCATGGCGGCAATTGAGCGGATAATTTGTTCCGGTTCTACGTTTTTTACAAATATAAGAGAACGGAAGTCGTATTCGGTGCCGGTCCAGCGTTCGGGGATTGAAGTGATTTCCCAGTAACCGTCGTCTTTTTTTTCTGTTTCAAAGCCTATTGCACTAAGTCTTTCTTTTAGTTTTTCCAGTTGATTATCCTGCGTTTTTGATTCGGTTCTGATTTTATATGGAATAAGCAGCTGCTGTCGGCCGCCTTGACTGTTCATGATTTTGTCAAACAAAATGCGTTCATGTACTGCATGCTGGTCAATTATATAAAGAGAGTTGTTTTTTTCGGCAAGAAGAAATGTGCCAAGAGCAGGTCCAATATATCTAACAGTTTGTTTTTCCGGCTGAATTTGTGGTTCAGAAAATTCCTTTGAAAAAGACTGCATTGCTTGTTCTGCAAGAGCAACGGTGTTTGAATATGATGACGGTGTGTGTGAAGAAGGCATAAACTTAGAACGAAGGTCATGAACCATTGGGGTCCCTGAGGCTCTCGAAGGGCCGCTTTTATACGAAATATGTCTTTCATAAGTCGGTTCATCTGCCGGCTTGTCATTTACAAAATTCTGATATGTGTAATTATGATAAAATGCCCTTAGCGACGAACTTAAACCATGATGCAAATCAGAAATATCATAAAACCTTGCTTCTTTTTTTGCAGGGTGAATATTAAAATCTACAAGTTTTGGATTAATTGTTATGTAAACAAGAGCAACAGGGTAAGTACCGTTCGGAAAAAATCCCTGACCTCCATATTCTACAGCCTGAACAAGCGAGTATTCCTGTATGCGCCGGCCATTTACATAAATAAATATATCTTTTTTATTTGAACGACTGACTGCAGGCTCCCCTGTAATTACACTGAACGACCATTCCGGGTTTTTACCAGGGGCTGCACCTTTTACTTCATAAAAAAGTTTTTTGTCGTATTCATAGCGGTTTGAATCTACAAATCTGTCGCGTAATGTCTGTCCGGCCGGTAAATCAAGCTTTGTTTCTCCGTCACTTATAAAACGAAAGGCAATGTCAGGGCGCGAAACTGCTTTTTCTACAAAAGTATTCCTGCACATTAAACCTTCTGTAGCAGCCCTCTTTAAAAACTGGCGGCGGGCAGGGAAATTTTCAAATAAACCTTCTGACTGAACAATTGTTCCTTTTGTAACTGCTACACTTTCAATTATATGGTCTTCGGTAATGCTTGCACGCATTTTAAAACCACCGCTTGTAATACTGAGTCGCGCTACTGCCGCAATAGAAGCCAACGCTTCACCGCGAAAGCCCAGAGTTGAAAGATTCATTAAATCAACTTCGGTAGAAATTTTACTTGTTGCGTGAGGTCGTGCACAGTTTTGTAAATCCTCTTTTGTAAGACCACATCCGTCATCAATAACGCGTATTTTTTCTATTCCACCGCCTGTAATTTCTACAGTAATCTGTGTGGCTCCTGAGTCAATTGCGTTATCTATAAGCTCGCGGACTACTGCATTTGGGCGGTCAATAACTTCACCGGCAGCAATTTTACGGGCAACTTCGGCATTTAAGGTTCTTACAGGATTTTGTGCACTCATTTTCGTGTTCCGTTTACTTCGCCTTGTTCAGAAAAAGTGTCAAATTCCGGTTGATTTTCCTGATTCATCGGGTTTGGTTCGTTCATAAGAATCTGAACTTTGCCTTCTATTTCATCAAGCTGTTTTTCCATGCCGGCGGCAAGCTTTATGCCTTCTTCAAAATCCTTTAAGGCATCTTCAAGCGAAATGTCGCTGCGCTTTATGTCGGATGTGAGTTGTTCGAGCTTGTTCAAATTTTCTTCAAATGTGTTCATAAAAAATATGCCTCCAAATATATGGTAAATGAATTCTTATGGCGGTGGAAATTACTGTCCGCGAGCAAACAGGGCGAAGAGGGAGTTTGCTCGCAGCCAGCAATTTCCACCACAAAATCATTCTTTTTTTATTACTTGTGCATTTATAACCCCATTTGAAGGAGTTATGACCAGCTCGCACCCAACGGTGACCTGGTTTGAATCTCGTATAACCGTGCCATTTTCATCACAAACCATAGAATAGCCTCGGTTCAGGATTGTCTGGGGGCTGGCGTTTTCTAAAATGGTGCGGCAGGTTACAATTTTGGTACGCAAGTCTTTTATTTTGTCTAAAAATCCGTCGTGTAGACCCTGTTTTGCATTATCAAATCTGTTCAAAAGGGGCTGCTGAATATTACGGAACCTCATTTCAAGGGCACTTGGGTCAAAAGCGCGAACAATCAATCTTTTATTTTCTATTTTTTGTTTAATCTGGTTGTAAAGTTCGGTTTTATAATCAAGAATATCCTGTTTTAAGTCGCTTAAAAGTGGAACGGCAAGCTCGGCGGCGGCAGAAGGGGTTGCGGCTCGTTTATCGGCAGAATAATCACACAAAGCCCAGTCAATTTCGTGTCCAACTGCAGAAATCACAGGAATTTCAGACTCGGCAACTGCCCTTACAACAGCTTCGTCGCTAAAAGGAAGTAAATCTTCAAGAGAACCTCCGCCTCGTCCAACAATCAGAATATCACAAAGCTTGTAAAAGTTTGCAATTTCAATCATTTTTACAATTGTTGCTGCAGCGGTATCTCCCTGAACAAGTGCCGGAAAAACAATCACATTTATATTTTTATTACGGCGACGGCTCACCTGTAAAATATCGCGGATTGCAGCCCCTGTAGGACTTGTTACAACACCAATTGTACGCGGAAACTGTGGAAGCGGCTTTTTTCTGGATTCTTCAAACAATCCTTCGGCAGCAAGCTTTTTCTTTCGTTCTTCAAGCATTGCAAGAATATCACCGGCACCAGTTGCTTCCATTCTATTTACAATAAGCTGGTAGTTTCCCTGTGGCTCATAAACAGAAAGACGGCCTGTACAGCGAACCTTATCTCCATCTTTTGGCTTGAATTTAAGAGAGTAGAGCGAACCCTTGAACATAACTGCCTTAAGCTGTGCAGTATTATCTTTGAGTGTAAAATATACATGGCCGGAACTTGAAGGCCTCCAGTTAGAAATTTCGCCTTCAACAACAATAGTACTAAACGCACTTTCAAGAATTTCTTTTATATAAGAAGTAATTTGCGAAACAGAAAAGACTTGATTTAATTGTTCTTCCGGTACACCCATGTCTTTATTTTATCTTAATTCCATTAACTTGTTCAACCAATTGCCGATAAAGAAGTTGATGAAAAGTATTGTTGTTTTATTTGACGAAAAAAATAAATATGAAGATGAAAAGGTTTTCGCTGGCCTTAGTGCAAAAGAATTGTGCCACACTGCCGCCGAATCCTTTGGTTTTGAAGTACGCACAATAAGCGGTTGTACTACAATTAGTGAACTTTTAGAAGAATTAGACAAAATCTGCACAGAGTCAAGCGCAGAATCGCTGATTTTCAGTTATGCAGACTGCCTTTTTCTTAATAAAATCCTTACAGAAGGTCTTTTAAGCACTCATTTTGACTACAAGGCAGAATATACCTTTGCCGAAGGCTACCCAGAAGGCTTTGCTCCAGAGGTTTTAAACAAAGGTACAATTACAATTCTTAAGGAACTATCTAAAACAACAGCAAAAGCAACAGGTGATCAGAAAATTACCCGCCATTCTATAATGGATATTATCAAAACAGACATAAATTCTTTTGAAGTAGAAACAGTTCTTGCACCAGTAGACTGGCGTCTTTTCCGTTTTGCCTTTGACTGCAGCAAAAAGGAAAACTTTATTGCATGCCAGAAGCTTTATGAACAGTTTGGAAATAACATTGCAGACCCTGTAGAACTATCAACTGCCGCAGCAAAAAATCCGGAAATCTTAAAAACTGTTCCTGGTTTTTATAACCTTCAACTTGCACAAAAATGTCAGGGAAAATGCTCATACTGTCCGTATCCGGCAGCCCTTAAGCAAAAAGAAGGAACTGAGCCAGTTACAGCCGCAAAAATCATGGATTTTAATAAGGCCTGTTCACTTGTCGAACAAATATCAGAACTTTCCGGCGAAGCAGTAATAGGACTTTCTGCCTGGGGAGAATGTTTTAATCACCCTGATTTACTTAAAATAATAGAAAAAATCCTTTCGTTTGAGGGACTTTCGGTATTTATAGAAGCCGACGGCTGCTCAATTCCACAAAACTTTGCTGCAGAAGTTGCAAAAATAGTAAATGCCGCTGGTGAACGTACAAACGGCTGGCAAAAACTTATGATTGCAGTTTCAATGGATGGTTTTACAGCACAGACTTGCGCAAGCTTGCGAGGAAGCGACTTTAATCTTGAAAAATCAGTTGAAACTGTAAAAAATCTGGAACAGTCTCTCCCTGGTTGTGTGTATCCTCAGTTTGTAAGAATGAACGCAAATGAAGAAGAACTCGAAGGCTTTTTCCGTTATTGGAACGAAAAAACAAATGCAACAGGCGGTAACTTTATAATTCAAAAATACAACAGTTTTGCAGGTCTGCTTAAAAACGAAGAACCTGCAGATCTTTCTCCATTAGATAGAAACGTATGCTGGCATCTTCGTCGCGATATGGCAATCCTTTATAACGGCGATGTTCCGCTCTGTTATAGCCGCGTTCTCGATGATATAAAAGGCAATGTTTTTGAAGAAGGTCTTGTTTCTGTCTGGAAAAAGTTTGATGACGAGCTTAAAAAACATATAGAACAAAATTATTGTGAAAAATGCGGAGGTTGCGATGAGTTCTATACCTTCAACTTTTGATGAACATCAGATAAACATGACAGTACTTGGTGGAAAAGTTAATAATTCCCCCGATGTACTTAATATGTCTGTAATTCTTTTACATTCAAGTGCAAGTCATTTAAAACTTAATGTTTTTGAAAACTTAATGGGCTGCAACTTTCGTTCAATAATTTCTATAGAACACGACAGCAGCAATTATTCTATTGAAGATATTTCGAAGAAATTTCCTGATATAAAATTTCTTATTCCGTTAGAAAAGGCTTCAGACGGCGAAGTTATAAATCTTGCAATGAGCGAAATTGATGCAGATTATGTACTTGTGCTTAGAGACAGTCTCTACATTCCAAGTGGAGTAGTACTTACAAATCTTGCAGACCGTCTTACAAGCTCAAAAATCTATTGTGTAGTACCTAGGCTTCTTGATAAAAATAAGAACGGTTTGTATACAGTATTTACTCCCGGAGCAGAAAAATCTCATTTTATAATTGATTCCTCAACCTTTGTAACAGATGGCAAAAAAACAATTTATCCAAAAGATTTTATAGCTTTATATAATCGAAAAAAATTCATTCAGCTTGGTGGCTTTGATCATACAATAAAAACTCCTTACTGGCAGAATCTTGACCTTGCGGTTCGTTCATGGCTTTGGGGTGAAGAAACAAAACTTACAACAATGCTTCAGTTTTCTTATATAGATGAGCCTTCGATTGATGACAAAACAATTAATCAGGATTATTTAAAATATTATCTTAAAAATGAAGTTCCAAAATATAAAAACGAAGCAGCATTCATAAAGAATTCTTCTTTTATTAAATTCCTGTTTCATTCTTCCTGCGGATATCTTGAAGCAAAAAAACAGTTTAAAGCCGCAAAAGAATGGGTAGAAAAAAATAAATATCAGTTCAAAATGGATTTGCAAACTTTTATAAAAGACTGGCAGCAGCCTACAACTCAGGCGGAAACAAATGAAAACTAAGCGTGCAGTCATTGTTCAATGCAGATTATCATCTTCCAGATTACCAGGTAAAGCTTTGAAAATACTTGGTGAAAAGCCTGTGCTTGCCTGGGTTTTAAATTCAATGAAAAAAGTAAAAGCAGACAAGTATTTTGTTGCAACAGATCATGAATCGTATGAAATTTTAAAACCAATCTGTAAAGAAAACGGTTTTGAATGCTTTGCAGGCGATTTAGAAGATGTTTTAAAACGCTTTTGTGACCTTATAAAAACACTCAAGGTTGAAACAATAATCCGTGCTACAGCCGATAATCCTTTTTTGTTTTATGAAGCTGCACAGGCTAGCGTAGAAGAATTTGAAGCTAGAAAAAAAAGTCGTCATCCATGCGATTATTTAACCTATACAGGGCTTCCTCACGGTTCGGGAGTTGAAATATTTAGTGCTCAATCTCTTCTTGATGCTGCAGAACAAACTGATAATCCTTATGACCACGAGCATGTTGGACCGGCACTTTATAATCATAAAGATAAGTTTAACTGCGAATTTATAAAAGCTCCCGCACGTTTTAATTATCCGGATTTGCGAACAACAATAGATACATATTCTGATTATCTTCGTGCAATTTCTATTGTAAATAATCTTAAAAACTGCAAAGAGCCGTATACAACAGAACAGATTATTTCGGCCTGTAAAGCAGATGTTGTAAATAATCCGATTATCTTTGTTCCATCTGTTGCAAAAGGTCAAGGTACAGGACATCTTCATCGCTGTCTTAGTGCAGCAATTGAAACAAAAGGTTTTGTGTATATACCAGACGATTGTACTCTTACAGAAACTGTATCAATTCTTGATGAATATAAAGAAAAAGGACTTTCCTGCTGGCAGATAATTAATGAACTCCCCGATGAAACCTATAAACCTGTAATTGTTACAGATAATTTTAAGCTTTCACAGGAAGAAGCAGAAAAATTTTCAAAATGCAAAAAGCTGATTTCACTTGATGAAGGCTCTGATTTTTCTGAATACTGCGATTATCTTTTAGATATAATTCCATCTTATGATATTGAACGATTACCTAATCTTTTTGACACAAGCTATATTACAAAGCCTTTGAATGTTAAAAAAAACAGAACTAATGATATTGAAAAAGTTCTTGTTTGTATTGGTGGAGAAGATCCTGCAAGCCTTACACTTCCTGCAGCACAGGCACTTGTAAAAAATCTTCCGGGAGCGAATATTACAGCTATTGTAAGTGATGTCGACAAATATAAAAATATTCTGAATATTAATTTTATTCCACCTGTAGAAAATCTTCGTGAAAAAATTTTTGAATATGATTTAGTTGTTTCACATTATGGACTTACAGCTTTTGAAGCAGCTTTTGCGGGATGCGCAGTAATAATGGTTGCAACAACAAAACTTCATGAACGCCTTGCACAAAAATATGATTTTGCATATATTCCGCATGGAAAAATTGATTCTGATAAAATGCAGAAAGCTTTAGAATCACCACTGCTTCATCCGCAAATAAAGATGAGCTTGAAGCAAAAATCTCTTGGATCTTGTATACAAAAACTCGCCCTTGGAACTAAGCTTACTTGTCCTGTTTGTTGTAATAATTCACAGACTATACAAAATGGTTTACGCCCAGATTCAATTGTATCACGAAATGCTGGACGAACTTACCGCCGCTGCAAAAATTGTGGAATTGTGTATATGTCATTTACTGCAGAAGAAGAAATGCAGTATAAAAAATCATATTTTTTTGAAGATTACAAAAAACAATACGGAAAAACGTATGAAGAAGATTTCAATTCCATTAAGGCACAGTGTACTCGTAGACTTGAAATTATGAATGCCTTGCAGAATAATCAGGGCGGAAATAATTATCTTGATATTGGTTGTGCCTACGGACCTTCTTTAGCCGCTGCAAGTGAGCTTGGGCTTAATCCTTTTGGAACTGATATTTCTGAAGAAGCAATTCATTATGTAAAAACAAAGCTTCGTTTCCCGTCTTCCTGCAGTGCGTTCCCTGATATTGATTGTCAGAAAGAATTTGGAATTTCTAAATTTGATTCAGTTTCTATGTGGTATGTAATTGAGCATTTCAAAAATCTTGACAGCGTACTTTCAAAAATTTCACAAATAACAAAAGATGATGGAATTTTTGCATTTGCTACTCCATCTGGTGAAGGTGTTTCTGCAAAAAGTAACCTTGATCATTTTTATACAATTAGTCCAATAGACCATTTTTCAATCTGGGAGCCTTCAAAAGCACAGAAAATTCTTAAAAAATATGGTTTTGAAATAATAAAGGTTGTTTCTACAGGACATCATCCCGAACGATTTCCAATTTGTCAGAAGGAAAACATTCAAAAGGGTAGTGTTAAATGGAATTTGATAGATAAGTATTCAAGACTTATGCAGCTTGGTGATACGGTTGAAATATATTGCCGTAAAAAGGCGGAAAAATAATGAAGAATATAGTAATTCTTGGTGCAGGTTTAATGCAAAAGCCTGCAATTTTAAGCGCAAAACAATTGGGATTTCATACAATAGTGGTAGATGCAGATCCAAAAGCAGTTTGCATTCCACAAGCCGATGAGTTTTTTAAGATTGACTTAAAAGATAAAGAAGGAATTCTTGAGCTTTGCACACGTCTTAAAAATTCGCCTGAAGGTCTTGAAGGAGTATTTACTGCCGGAACTGATTTTTCTGCAAGCGTAAGTTATGTATGTGAAAGACTAGGACTTCCTGCACACAGCTTTGAAGCAGCAACAAATGCAAGTATAAAAACCCAGATGCGTGCCTGCTTTGAAAAAGAAGGTGTTCCGTCTCCTAAGTTTATAAGAGTAGGAAAATCAGATATCGAGCCATCTTTGCTTGATTGTGTTCTTGCTAAAATGGATTTTCCTTTTGTGGTAAAGCCTGTCGACAACATGGGAGCTCGTGGCTGCAGAATGGTTCGTACAAAAGAAGAGTTTCTTCCTGCTGTAATAATTGCCTGTGAATGCTCCCGAACCGGTTATTCGATTATTGAAGAATATATGGAAGGTCCTGAGTTTTCAATTGACGCTCTTGTTTATAACGGAAAATTTATTGTAACAGGTTTTGCTATCCGCCATATAAAATATGAACCTTATTTTATAGAAATTGGTCACACAATGCCGGCAGAAATTCCTGCTGAAATGCACGACGAGCTTATAAGTGTTTTTGCACTTGGAGCTAAAGCCGAAGGACTTACTTGTGGTGCAGCAAAAGCAGATATTAAATACACAAAAAATGGTCCTATGATTGGCGAAATTGCAGCAAGACTTTCCGGCGGATACATGTCGGGCTGGACTTATCCATATGCAAGCGATTTAAATTTGACAGAGCAGGGCATTCTTATAGCAACAGGTCAGAAACCTGAAAAACTGCTGGAGCGTGCAAAGCCTGTAAATTACACTCCGTCAGAGCTTTGCAAAAATCTTTCTGCTCCGTACGAATTGTTTGAAGTTCCTTGTGTACGTACTTCTGCAGAACGCGCCTGGATGAGTATTCCGGGAACTGTTGAATACGTAGAAAATATAAAAGAATACACAGACAAAGCAGTGTTTGATGTTTTACCGCGAGCAACAGTGAGTATTGGAAGTCACGTGGATTTTCCACGCAACAATGTAGAAAAATGCGGAAACATAATTGCAGTAAGTCATGACCGTGATACTGCAATTAAGGCTGCAGAAGATGCTGTTTCAAATGTGTTTATAACGCTTAAACCAAATACGAAAGAAACTGACGATTATCTTGCAGGAGTTACTCAGTCTGATGAAGATAATTTCCCGCCTGATGCTTTTCGGAAGCTTACAGAAAATCAGCTTAATGAGTTGCAGGGTGAAATTGCCGCAGACACACCGGTTGCACAGACTCTCCCTGATTTTTTAAACACTTCTGAATATCAGAATTTGATAGACTGGAACTTTAATACAATTGCGCAGACTCTTCAAAAGTTCGACATTCTTCGTACAAAACATCCGGCATTAAATAAACAGGAATTTTTCAAAGCAATTATACGCGGTGGAATTCAGGGTGCAGTTTATTATTCCGATAGTATCAAGGCGGGCAGAAAATGAAAAAATATCCATTGCTTTTAGTTATATTTTCTCTAGTCTCAACTTTGTTTGCCGTAAACGACATATCCTTAATGGATAAAGCAAAGCAGGAAGGAATTACTCTTTATTGGGATTCACTTTCCGAAACTGGAATGCTCGAAAAAGACGGACATCAGATTACATTCAGAAAGGATGAAAGCATAGTAATGCTCGATAGTGTACGTTTTGAAGTAACTGATGCGCCAGAAATTAAAAACAACAAAATTTATGTTTCGCAGAAATTCATGAACGATACCGACAAAATGTTTAAGGAAAACAATTCCACAATGTTTAAAGTTGGTGCAATTCTCATAGATGCAGGTCACGGAGGTAAAGATCCTGGCGCCTTAAAAACATATAAAATTAATGGAAAAGATGTTACGATTCAGGAAAAAGATATAAATCTTAAAGTTGCAAAACTACTTGGCGAACGACTAAAAACTGCATATCCAGACAAGCAGATTATCCTTACACGCGATAAAGATGTTTTCTTAACATTGCAGGAACGAACAGAAATTGCAAACAATGTAAAGGTAAAAGAAGATGAAGCTGTACTGTTCATTTCTGTTCATGTAAATTCTTCTCTCAATAAAACTTCATCAGGTTATGAAGTCTGGTATCTTTCTCCGGGATATCGTCGTACAGTTCTCGATAAATCTTCAACAGATGACACTTCGCTTTTCCCAATTTTAAATTCAATGCTGGAAGAAGAATACACCACAGAGTCAATAATGATTGCAAAGTTTATAATGGATGGACTTCAAAGCCAGATTGGAGATCAGTCAAAGGCTCGTGGAATCAAAGCAGAGGAGTGGTTTGTCGTAAAGAATTCAAATATGCCTAGTGTTCTTATAGAGCTTGGATTTGTTTCTAATGAAAAAGAAGCCCTTCTTTTGAATAACGATACATACTTGAAAAAAGCAGCCCTTGGAATATATAATGGCATTGCTGCGTTCATTACACACTTTGAACGTTCAAAAGGATTTACTTCTGCAAATGAAAATTGACCTTAAAAAATATATTCCATTTTATGTTGCCACAGTTGCTGCTATTGGACTTCTAATTCTTTCTGCAGGCTTATATGCAAAAAAAGGATACGGTACAAAATATGTATTTATTTTTCCTTGTGTTGATGAAGGAAAATATGTACTCGAAACCCGATATTTAAAAGATAATCCAAATAAAGATTCTATTTCATATTTTGCCGACGAACTTGTTTTAGGTTCAGGACTCGAACGAACAAAGTATCTTTTTACTCCAGGAACAAAGGTAAATTCCTGTTTTGAGCGAAATAAAACTGTTTACATAGATCTTTCTGAAGATGTAATTTATATGGGTCACAATGTCATTTTAATTAAGGATGGTATTGAATTATTAAAGACAAATATAAAGAAGAATTTCCCGCATATTGATGAAGTGCAGGTGTTTGTAGATGGAAAATATGCTTTTGAATAGAAAAAAAAGCGTTGACAAAATAGAATACTTATAAGATAATAGTTTATTATACAAGGCTACATCGAATTAGTATAAAAAAAGGAGCTTCAATATGAAGAAGACTTTGGGTTTAATTGC